>CAYXVY010000172.1:0-22925 GCA_964468745.1 uncultured Planctomycetales bacterium
CGCGCGACCGTTGAGCTCCTTGAGATTCATCTCACGGATCGCGGTTTCAGCCTGGGTCTTCTCGGGCATCTCGACGAAACCGAACCCACGGGAACGCCCCGTCATCCGGTCCATGATGATGCTCGCCGTCGACACGCTGCCATGCAGCTCAAACGCGGTGCGAAGCTCCGCTTCGCCTGTCTCATACGACAAATTACCAACGAAGATATTCACCTTCACAGCTCCTGGAAAATGGATTCGAAACACCTACGGCACAGGCTTCGGAGGGAAGGTCTCGAGGAATGGCAGCCGCGGGCCCATCGCGAATGATTCGTACGAGCGGACTTCCTATCGAAGAACATCCTCAGTATAGGGCCCCCCTCCGCCGAGAGCAAGCCGGAGGCCTCACGGCTATAATCCCCCGACTGTGCGCGGAATTCTCGCCATCGACGCCGGTACGACGGGCATCACCGTGTGCCTGTTCGATCGACGCGGCCGCGTCACGCGCGAAGCGAGCGAGGACTTCCGCCAGATCTACCCGAGTCCCGGCTGGGTCGAACATGACCCCGAGGAAATCTGGCGCGTCGCGCTGCGGCTGATTCGACGGGTGGCGACGGCGCCACGCAACATCGCGGCGATCGGGATCACGAACCAGCGCGAGACGACCGTCGTCTGGAATCGTCGCACCGGCCGCCCCGTCCACAACGCGATCGTCTGGCAGTGCCGGCGCACGGCCGCGATGTGCGATCGGTTTCGCCGCGACGGCGCGGAATCGCTCGTGCGGCGCCGCACGGGCCTCGTCCTCGATGCCTACTTCTCCGCGACGAAGATCCGCTGGATCCTCGACCACGTCGGACGCAGCGGCGATCTTGCCTTCGGAACGATCGACACGTGGCTGCTCTGGAAACTGACGGGCGGACGCACGCACGCGACGGACGTCACGAACGCCTCGCGCACTATGCTCTTCGACATCGATCGCAGGCGCTGGGATCCCGAGTTGCTGCGCCTCTTCGGAGTGCCGAGCTCGATGCTCCCCGAAGTCGCGCGCGGCGACTACGGGCGCACCGACCGCGCGGTCTTCGGCGCCGAGGTGCCGATCACCGGCATCGCGGGCGATCAGCAGGCGGCGCTCTTCGGCCAGGGATGCTGGCATCGCGGCAGCGTGAAGAACACGTACGGCACCGGCTGCTTCCTCGTCGCCAACACCGGAGAGCGTCGCATCGACTCGAAACGCGGGCTGATCACCACGCTCGCGTATGGGGCGCGGGGCGAGCCGGTCTACGCGCTGGAAGGGTCCGTCTTCATCGCGGGCGCCGCGGTGCAGTGGTTGCGCGACGGGCTCGGCGTGATCGCGAAGGCGTCCGACGTGGAGCGGCTCGCGCGCTCCGTCCCGTCCACCGGCGGCGTCTACTTCGTCCCCGCCTTCGTGGGGCTCGGCGCGCCGTACTGGGACATGGCGGCGCGCGGCGCGATCGTCGGCCTGACCCGCGGCTCGGGCCGCGCCGAGATCGCGCGCGCCACGCTGGAGGCCATCGCCTACCAGACGCGCGATGTGGTCGACGCGATGCGTGACGATACGAAGCTGCCGATCCGCGAGCTGCGCGTGGACGGCGGCGCGACGGCGAACCACCTCCTCATGCAGTTCCAGGCCAACATTCTCGACACGCGCGTCATCCGGCCGCGGAACATCGAGTCGACGTCGCTCGGCGCGGCGCTGCTCGCTGGGCTCGCGTCCGGCTTCTGGTCGGCGCCGCCGACATCACCGGTCGCTCGCACGTTCACGCCGCGCATGAAGCCAGGTGACCGCGAGGCGCTCTACGAAGGGTGGCGCCGCGCCGTCGAACGCGTCAGACGCTGATCCGGCGATGGTCGTCTTCGCGCGTCAGCACGAGGATCCGATCGCGGATGATCCCGCTGACGACCAGCACGCCGCCGGCATGCATCGCGATCGCACCCGCCGACAAGATGAACGTCCGCTGCGCATTGAGGAAGAGAGCGGCGAGTCCGAGGGCAACAAGGGCCACGCCGAGCACGGACTCCACGCAGACTTTCAGCTCGCCACGGCACGCCAGGCACTGGCCGCGACCCCGCGTGACCAGGACGTAAAGGTCGCGCAGCAAGCCCATCCCCAGGATGCCCACCCCCCACGCGAGCAGCACCTCCGACAGGTCCGCCTCAATCACGTGTGGGGCAATCCCGCGCGCGGCCAGCACACCGCCGGCTCCGAGGCAGAGGACTCCCGCCCAGCATTCGAATCGCTTCATGACAGGACTACGCAACACAGTTCGCGCCGGATCTACGGCGCGTCGTTGTATTCGACATCGGTCGTCGGAGGTGGCGTGGCCGCGATGTCCGTCCCGCCGTACGTAAAATTCGCGTAGTCCGCCAGGACCTGCTCCCAACACGACGTGGGCTGCGATCCCTGCGTCACGTGATTTGAGGCGCTGCACCATTTCAGCGGCACCCAGCGCAGCTCCATGATGCAGGCCGCATCCTGCGAGCCCCCCACATACTCGTCCGTCAGCAGCGGTCCCGGGGCCCACGACAGCTCGTAGATCATGTGCGATCCTTCGTGCACGTTCGTCAGGTCGCCCGCCGCGTCCGGCACCCCGATCATCCGGTCCATGCGCCCGAGGCCCGTCCCGACGATCACGAACCCGCCCGCGCCGACGTCCCACGTCGCCCCCATGAAGACCATCACGTCATAGGTATCGACCGGTGCGGGCACATTGAAGCTGAACATGGTGCTCGCCAGGTATCCGGGGCTCACGTTGTCGGTGAAAATGACTTTGCCGATGTAGACCTGTCCCTCGGAGACGTTCCAAAGGTTCGTGCTGAGCGTCACGAACTTCGCGTACCACGCGTCCATGTCGGCCTGCAGCACGTTTTCATTGAATGCGACGTGCCACGTCAAGCCTATGGGAGGCGTCGCCCCCGTCGCGACGAACGAATCGCCCGTCACGCCCGGCGGCGGAGGAGGAGGCGGCGGGCTGCTGCTTTTTTTGTTCTTCTTGTGGCAGCCGCCCAGCGCAAGAACGAGCGCCAGGCCAAACGTCGCAAGGAAGCGCGTCATGGCCGCTTCACCTCCACCGACGTCACCGGCTGCCGATCGGCCCCCTCGATCGTAATCGTGCACTCGGACGGGACGCCCGCGATCCGGAACGTGCCGTCCTCCGCGACGGGCACCCGGTGGCGCGCTCGACCGACGACCGCAACCGCGAAGAGCCCGGGGCGCGACGGCAGGACGCTCCCCGTAACGACGTCGCGACGGCGAACCACGGCGGTTACGACGCCCACCTGCTCTTCATCGGTCGTCGAGGGTTCGTAGCAGTCTCGCCGCACGATATAGCGCACGCGGCGCGGAGACAGTCCGTCGATGGCGAACGATCCGTCCGCGGCGCTCGTTGCCTTGAACGCGAAGCCGTCCCCCTGCACCGCGTCCACGATCGCGCTCCCCACGGGCGCGCCGGATTCGTCGACGACGCGCCCCTGCATCGCGAGGCCCGCATCCAGGATGAGATCGGCCCGACCGTCCTGCGCAATGACTCGCGACGGGCGCAGGCCCGGCCCGCGCGCCTCCACCAGGACTTCGTACTCCGCCGCGAACGGGCCCAACCGATCGATGCCCCGTGCCGCCATCTCGACGGGCGCGACGGGGAGGCCGCGAGCCGTCAGGGTCACATTCAGCCAGGCATTTGCGACCGCGACGCCGGATCGATCGACGACGGTCACGTCCACGAATTGCGAGGCGCCCAGCCTCAGCACGCTCGCGTGATTGCCGCACGCCATCGCACGGACGCCATCGCGCGCCATGAAGCGGACCGCATCGCGAACGTCGGGCAAGTGGAAGCAGCCGTCCGAGCCGGACGTCGCGCGCGCGAGGAGCCGCGGCCCGCCGCAACAGCCGCGGGAAGAGGCCTCCGCGTACGCCTCGACGACCGCCCCTGCAACAGGCGCTCCAGCTGGGTCGACAACGATACCTGGCACGCCCTGGCGCGGCGCCATGGCGATCGCCACCAGCACGACGAGAGTCGATGCCCCGATAATTCGCACGCCCGATTCCTCTTACCCTTGCCCCAAGTATAGACACCCGCGGGCGAAACGGGGCGGCTACTCGATCGTGAATCTCATCGCGTCGAAATCGAGCGTGACCGTGCGGCCCCGGAACGCATCCACGCCGAGAATGCCGCCGATCGGAAAGCCGAACGTTCGATCGAGTCCCGGCGGAAACAGCGACGCATCGCCGGCTGCAACCGGACGCAGCGGCCCGACGTGCACTTCCTTGACCTTCGCCTCGACGAGTATGGGGGCCGGAACGAACTGCTTGCCTGCCATACCGAGATGCAACGCCACGTGCGCGTCCTTGCCGTCGATGTATGCCGCCACGAGCAGCGTGCTGTCGTTCGCGATCAGAAGGGGGATATCGTCGCCGCGCGCCTCCGGCCGCGACCCAAGCGGCCGCAACGTCAGGCGGTCCCGCTTGAAGTCGATCGTCACGATGAAGTGAAGCAGGAAGCTGAGGCCGAAGATGCCGTTGATCTCTCGCGACCCGAGCCGCTTTAAATTGCGGATCTGGACCGGGACGTTGCGAACGCTCAGGCCCGGCAGGCCGACCTCGTCGACGAATCCCTCGTTGACGGCCGACCCCGGCGCGCCGGCGACTTTCACGCGCGTGAGCTTCGCGAACTCGTTGTCGAGCACGATCTCGCCTTCCGTCGTGTCGATGACGAATGTCCCGACGGAGCCGTTCACGCTGGCGTTCACGACGGGAAGAGACGCGCGATCGAGAAAGCCGATCGTTGCCGACTCGCCGCGGAAGGTGGAGGTGTACGGCGGCCGGATCCGGGCCATCTCGCGATACTTCGTGCTGAGCATCGCGTTGCCCAGGATGAAGTAGATCCGCGCCAGCCCGTTGTACTCGTCCGCGCGATGGAGTGCCGACGCATAGTCCTGAAGAGCCATGGGATCCTGGAGACCCCGCTTGTCCGTCGACAACCGGACCGCCTCGGCGAGGTGCGTCGTGGCCTCTTTCACCTGGTTGCGCATGAGGAGAACTCGGCCCAGCAGCCGCCGGGCCAGCATGTCGCTCGCGTCCCGCGCGACGGCGGACCGCAGTTCCTCTTCCGCCGCTGTGAAGCGGCCCGAGGAGTAGAGCTGCTGGTAGCGCGCGACCGGTCCATCCGTGGCGCGATCGGGGACCGTTCCGCCGCCTCCGGCGCACCCTGGGAGGAGCGCGGCGACGACGAGCACGAGCGTCGGATATCTCACGGATTCCCCTTCAGCTTCCGCACGGCATCGAGCTCCAGCTGAAGCTGTTCGCGATAGCCGGATTCCATCGGAAGCTTCAACGCGCGCTCATAGAGCGTGACGGCGCGATCAACCTCTTTCTTGTGCAGGTAGAGTTTTCCGAGCTCCAGGATGTCCACGGCGGTCGTGCTGACGCCCAGCACGTCCATGTAGTCTTTCTCGGCCGCGTCGACGCGTCCGTCCCTGAATCGAAGCCGCGCCCGCGAGCGCAGCGCCTCCGTACAACGCGGGTCCAGGACGATCGCGCCCGTGAAGTCGCGCTCGGCGGCGGCGATATCGCCTTGCGCCTGTCGGGCCAACCCGCGCGCCACCCAGACCTGGGGGACGCGAGGATTGGCGGCGATGGAGGCCGTGAAGTCCTCGAAAGCGTGCTCCAGGTCTGCGAGCGCCATGTACGCGGCGCCTCGAACGTAGAGCGTGTCGGCGTTGCCGGGATTGAACACGAGCGCGCGCGTGTAGTGCGCAGTCGCCAGTGCAAAGCGCCGGCTCTCAGCGCAAACTCGACCCAGCGCGACCACGGGCTCGAAGCGGTCGGGCGCCAGGACCGCGGCGAACGTGAACTTTCGCTCCGCGTTCTCGAGTCGACGCATCTGAAGGTCGCGCACACCGTCGTTGTAGTAGAGCTTCCACGCGGTGGCGCCGTTCTCGCGCGCCGCCGCATAATCGCTCTGCGCGTCCGTACCCCGTCCCGCCCTCATGCGTAGATAGCCGCGCAGCAGCAGGACCTCGGCGGCCTTCGGTTGCTGGGTTACGAGGCGGTCCATGTCCGCGAGCGCGTCGTCGTGCTGCCCGACATCCGAGCACGTCAGGGCGCGCCCCGCGAGCGCGTCGCGATGCTCGGGCTGCCGCGCGAGGACGGCCGTGAATTCGACGATCGCGTCGGGCCTGCGGCCGGTCGATGCGAAGATGGTGGCGCGGAAGATTCGCGCGTCGTGCAGCTCCGGGTCCGCGACAAGCGCGGCGGACGCGAGATGCATCGCGCGCGCGACGGCGCCGTCCGCATAAGCAAGCCTCGCTTCGCGCAGCGCCGCATGCCCGTCGCGCGGCGTGGCCGTCGTCGCGCAGGCGACCAGCGCGAACGGGAGGGCGGCGAACACGCGGCGCATTATTCCCTCCGGTACCGGTTGAGGAGGACGCGGAATTCGGGCCGGACCCGCACCGCCTCGAGCTCGGAGTCGAACTCGAGCTCGTCGACGCGGGGATATCCGGATTTGAGCGCCGACTCGATCGATGCGATCGAGCGGTCGAGTTCGTTGCGCTGCGAATAGACGCACGCCAGCAAGTAGTGGCTCTCGGCGCGCAGCCCTGCCTGGCGCGGGGGAGGCAGGGCCTCCAGGCTCATGGTCACGGGGTCGTCGAGGCGCCGCAGGAGTTGTTGGGCCGCCTCCTCCGCTTCCGCGAGATTGTCCTGCTCCGCGAACACCTGTGCCCGCTCCAGCAGCCCCTCGGACTCGCCGAGCTTGCGCGGCTGCATCAGCTTCCGCGACAAGCCCTGGATGATGGCGTCGATGCGCTCCTGCTTGTCCGGCCGCACCTTGCGGAATTGCTGGAAGTGCTCCTCGAACGCCGGATCGCCGAGCGCCATGTCGCAGACGAGCCGGAAGGCGTGCGCCTCCACGAGAGCCGGGTCCCTGGCGAGGATGAATTCGAAGTCCTCGCGACACTTCGCGATGGCCGCGCGATCCCCCACCGTACGGTCGCTAAGCAGCGTCATTCCGCCGCGCATGAACCGCGCCCGCACGTTGTCCGGGTCCAGGGTGATGGCGCGATTGAGATCCTCGAACACACGCGCGCGCGACCGGGGAGAGGAGAGATCCCTCATGAGCCCGATGGCGCGATCGAGATAGCTCTGCGCCTCCTCCGGCGCAATCGCGACGATCTCGTCGAGATCGCGTACCGCCCGCTCGCGCTCGCCGAGCGCCATGTGGATGTCGGAACGGACGCGATATGCGTCGCGATGATTCGCGTCCTCGTCGATCGCGCGAGCGGCGTCGGTAAGCGCGTCCTTCAGGATCTGTGCGGACCGCGTGCGGTCCCCGTTGCGCCGCATGGCGAGCGCCTCCTGCAGCTTGAGGAACGCGCGGAGGGCGTACGCGTCCGCAAAGGTCGGATTCTCGCGCAGCGCGTCCTCGACGAGCTTGGCCGGGCTCTCACCGGCCTCGTGGAAGAAGAGCGCGTAGCGCGCCTCCGCGACGAACGCCTCGTCGGGCCGGATCTTCAGCGCGCGAAGCCTTTCGATGTCCGCCTCGATGAGCGGACGCTCCTTCGCGAGCGTGTCCTCCCGCTTTTCGTCGAGCTCGAACGGCAGCGCGCGTCCGAGCCGGTGGGCGAGCTGGGTGAACCGCAGCGACACGCGCAGGTAGTACACTTCCGCCTGCGTCGACTTGATCCGCAACGCCGCGTCGAAATCCTCGAGCGCCTTGTCGGGCTGATTGAGCTCCACGCGGATCGCCCCCCGCAGCGCGAAGGCCTCCGCGTACTTCGGATAGATCGCCAGCGCCGCGTTCACTTCGTCGTGCGCGTGCGTGAAAACCGAAATCCGCAGTGGGCGCTGGTCGGGCCGCTTGTAGCGCTTCGCCTTCTCGAACTCCGCCTTGGCCGTGAAATAGCGCGGTTCCGCCTTCGCCTGCATCGCGGCCCAGTCCGGCCCCGGGGGAGGCGGCGGAAGGAGGGGGCGGCTCGAGGAGCGCGTTCGGAGGGCCACGCCCAGCGTCGTAAAGATGATGAGCATTGTCATCGCCGTGGTCAGCGCGGGATGCCGCCTCGCCCACTTCGTCGCCCGCTCGGAGACGCTCGACGGGCGCGCCACGATCGCCTCCCCCTTGAGGAAGCGGTCGAGGTCGTCGGCGAACGCGCCCGCCGTCGGGTAGCGCCGCGCCTTCACCTTCGCCATCGCCTTGAGGCAGATGGTCTCGAGCTCGCGCGGGATCGACGGGTCGAGGGACGTGGGCGGATCGGGATCGCGCTCCTCGACGTCCCGCAGCACGCGCGCCATCGTCTCGCCGTGGAATGGCGGCCGTTTCGTCAGCATCTCGTACAGCACCGTGCCGAGCGAGTAGATATCCGAGAGCGCATCGACCTCCTTCATGTCGCCGCGCGCCTGCTCGGGCGGCATGTAGCTCGCCGTGCCGATGATCTCGCCCGTCTTCGTGAGCGTCTGCGAATCATGCACCTCCTTCGCGAGGCCGAAGTCGAGCAGGTGCGGTACGCCTTTGGCGTCGAGCAGCAGGTTGCCGGGCTTGATGTCGCGGTGAACGATTCCCTGCTCGTGCGCGTACTGGAGCGCCCGCGCGACGTCGCGCGTGATTCGCGCCGTCTCCCGCGCGGGCAGCCCGGGATCGCGGATGACCTTGTCGACCGGCCGGCCGTCGACGAGTTCCATCGCGAAGTAATAGATCGGCGCGCCGCCGGGACGCTCGGAGGCGATCTGCCCCACGTCGTACACGCGCACGATGTTCGGATGCGAGAGCTTCGCGGCGGAGCGCGCCTCGCGCTGGAAGCGGTTGATCGTCGCCTCGGTGGCGTGCTCGCCGGCGATCATCACCTTGAGCGCGACGGTGCGGTTGAGCTCCGTGTCCAGCGCGCGGTAGACGACGCCCATGCCGCCCGCCCCCGCTCGGCCCTTGATCTCGTACCGCCCGATGCGCTCCAGGTTCGGGGGCTTCCCCTGCGGATAGCCGATCGTCGGCGCGCTCGGTTCACTCAGCGGCTTGATGGGGTCGACATGATCGAACTCCAGCGTCCTCGAGTAGACGAAGAAATCGCTCGGCGCCGCCTTGCATGACGGACAGACCGTCTTCTTGAGATCGGACCCTTCCGCGATCTCGTAGGCCGTCTCGCACTGGAGGCAGGTGAGTTTCATCAAAGAGGAACGACATCATACTGTGCGTCATCCTGTTTGACGACGGGCGCGGGCGCGCGTTTGACCAAGAAGCCGTCACCAGCGCCGGCCAATCCCGATGAGCAGCCCATCCTCCGTCAGCTCGACGAACGGCTGACCCGTGAAGGACGGGAAGACCCCCGCCTGCCAGCGGAATTCTCCGAGGAGCGCGCCCACCGGCGCGGTCACGGCGAGGTCGCGCAGCGACGGGCGCTCGAACACGTTTTCGAATACGTACTCCCAGCTGAACGACGCGAAGAAATCGAACAGGAACGACTCCATGAACGTCCACCCGTGCGACCGCGCGAGCACGTGCGTGTCCGAGCCTGCGAGGGGGTGCAGCACGTAATTCACGAACGCGCTGTCCGAGTCCTCGGAGACCGGATGGTGCGTCCACCCCTGCACCCACGTTCGCAGCGTGGGCTTGTCGTTCCAACCGCCCACGATTCCGGGCTGCGCCGCTCCGATGGCGACGGGCACCGTGTACTGCGCCAGCACGACCTCGAATGGGCTGAAATCAGGTTTGCCCTACGGGGCGGTACCGCATCCAATCAGGGCAACTGCAGCCGCTGGAACTATCCACCTCACAATTCCATGGACGAGCGAACCCGACGGAATATTCGACGTCAAAAGCCTGTCAGGGTCGTCCATCATCGACGTCGGGCTTGTTAGAAAGGGCGCCATGGAGTGGCAGAACCTGGTTAGCCGGTACGGGGACCGCGTCTTCCTGATCGCGCGAAGCATCCTTCGGGATGACTCGCTCGCGCTGGACGTTTCGCAGGAGGCGCTCCTCAAGATCGGCAAGGCTCTGAACGGCCATACGCGCGTGGAGGATTACGAGTCGTGGGTCCTGACGATCGCGGGAAACGCGGCTCGAGATGCGCTGCGCAAGCAATCACGGAGGCGTGAAGTGCCCATCGAAGACAGGGTTGCGGACCTGCGGACGCCGGACGAGGCGGCGCTGCGGACTGAGTCGATCGAGCGCCTCACGCAGACGCTCGACACGCTTCCGACGGCATCGCGCGACATCCTCCTCCTCAAGTTCCGCGAAGGCCTGTCGGGCCCGCAGATCGCGGCGGCGCTGGGCGTGTCGCTCGGCGCGGCGTGGCAGCAGCTGTCGCGCGCGTTGAAACTGATCAGATCAAAGATGATGGAGAAGCCATGAACTGTCCGAATCACGACGACCTGGAACGCTTCGCGCTGGGATTCACGGTTGACGATTCCGCGGCGCAGTCGCACGTCCGCGTTTGCGACGCGTGCGCCGCGAATGTGAGAAATCTTCAGGCCGAGCACGATGTGCTGTCGCAGGCCGCAAAGCAGATCAAGCTGCCGACCATCGGCCGGTCGCGTACGGTCGCGCCGTGGAAATGGAGCGCGATGGCGGCGGTGGTGCTTCTCGGACTCGTCGGCTTCTTCGGATGGCCGAACCTCAAGCAAGCACCGCTGGACGAAGCCGCCGTCGCCATGGACACGCGCGCCCAGAAGGCGCAGCTGAAGGACGACTTCCGTCGACGCGACGGGGCCGCCTCCGGGGCACACGAGGATATGTACAGGTCGGATCATCGCGAGAGCGGCGACAACGAGTCCCAGTACGATTCCCTCTCAGGCGGCGGTGGCGCCGGCAGGATGGCGGGGGCACCCAAGCAGCCGGACAAGCAGGGCTACCGAGGCCTGAAGGGCGAGTCGCCGACCACGACGTTGAGTCCGGTCACGGGCGCGCCCGCGCCTCCTCCTGTCGGTGGCACCAAACCGCCCGCCGATCCGCGCGCCCAGCCGCCGACGACTCCTTCCGGCAAGCGGCTCGACGGCAAGGAATCTCCGGACATGATCCACGAGAAGCTCGCGCCGAATCCGGAACTGGACACGGCGAAGCAGACGCTCTCCACGTTCGCGCTCGACGTCGATACGGCGAGCTACACGGTGGCGCGCAAGTACCTGATGGAGCACGGCCAGCTCCCGCCGGCGGAGGCGATCCGCGTCGAAGAGTTCCTCAACTTCTTCCGCTATGACGACGAGCCCCCCACGAACGGGCCCACGTTCGCCATCCGCCTCGAGACGGCGCCGTCTCCCTTCGCGGCGGACCGCCACCTGCTGCGCATCGGCATCAAGGCGAAGGAGATCCCGGCCAAGGAACGCAAGGCCATGATGCTCACGATGGTGGTCGACGTGTCCGGATCGATGCAGGAGGACGGCCGCCTGGAGCTCGTAAAGAAGGCGCTGCACTTCCTCATCGACAAGCTTCACGACAACGACAAGGTCGGCGTCGCGCTCTTCAGCAGCCACGCCCGCAAGGTGCTCGATTACACCCGCGTGAAGCAGAAGGAAGACATCTACGCGGTGATCGACGCCCTCCGCCCCGAGCAGTCCACGAACACCGAGGCCGGCCTGAAGCTCGGCTACGAGATGGCGGCGTCAGTCTACGATCCCGAGTACACCAATCGCGTGTTCCTGTGCACGGACGGCGTCGCCAACGTGGGCGAGGTGCGCCCGACGCAGATCGCGCAGAATCTCAAGCGCGACCTGGGCAAGAAAGAGGTCTTCCTGACGTGCATCGGCGTCGGCGCGAAGAACTTCAACGACATGTTCCTCGAGAAGCTCGCCGACAACGCCGACGGCAACTACGCATACGTCGATACGCTGGCCGCGGCCAAGAGCATGATGAGCGAGAAGATCCTGAGCAATCTCGAGGTCGTAGCGAAGGACGCCAAGGTGCAGACAGAGTTCGACCCGAACACGGTCGCCAGTTTCCGGCTCGTCGGGTACGAGAACCGCGCCATGGCCAACGAGGACTTCCGCAACGACACCAAGGATGCAGGCGAAGTCGGCGCCGGGCACCACGTGACGGCGATCTACGAGATCGCCCTCAAGCCGGGCACCAAGGGCCGCGTCGTGACGGTGCGCATCCGCTACAAGGAGCCGATCACGAACGAGGCGATCGAGGCGGAGCAGGCGATCGGCACGCCTCAGGTGATCATGAACCTGAAGGACGCGTCGGCTTCCTTCCACCTGGCGTCCGCCGTCATGGGACTTGCGGAAATCCTCCGCGACAGCCCCCGCGCCAAAGACATCTCGATGGCCGCCGTCCTCGAGCACGCGCAGGCCGCCGCCACGGCGATGGACAAAACGCCGGAAGTGCAGGAGTTGGTGAAGATGATCGAGAAAGCCAAGGAACTTCGGAAATAGACGTTAAAGGTTTGAAGTTGGAGGTGGGAGGTTCGAAGTCAGGACCTCCCGCCTCCAAGTCCTTTGGGCGTAGTGCTGTTGTTGGTGATGAGTTTGAGGTTATGAGTTGAGGCCACCGAGGCTCCTCAGCAATCCAATGAGCATCCGCCGGACCTCAACCAACTGTCTCAAGAGCGCGTCATACGACCCGGCCGCAAAGTAGTTGCGCGCGTTCGACAGGAAGAGGAAGTAATCAAGTTCGCTGAGCGACCCGCTCGAAACGTAGAGAGACTGAATCAGCTGGGCGTTCGACCGTCGACCACAGCCCTCCGCCATGTTGCCCGGCACGGAAGCCGCCGCTTCTCGGATTTGCCGGCGCAATGCGAACATCTCGGCCTTCGGGAAGCTCCGTGTTTCGTCATAAACCGACATGACGAGCTCGTGCGCCTTCTCCCAGACGCGCAGCTTTCGGTAGTCCTGCAAGTAAGCCTCCGAATTCAGGACCCACAACTCACAACCCATCACTCACTACATACCCCTCACAACATTCCCCACCTCTTTCTGAGATTCCACAGGGTCTTGCGGCTGACGCCCAACCGATGCGCCAGCTCCGTGAATCCGAGCGTCGGGCCGAATCGGTCGACCATCCCGCGAATGTAGTTGTCGACGGTCTGCGGGGCATCGGGAAGCAGGGCGCGGGCCGAGGGTTTGAGGAACTCGAAATCCGCAGGCTCCAGCGGGTCGCGCGGGGACATCGCGCAAGCACGCCGCAGGGCGTTCTCAAGCTCGCGTACGTTGCCGGGCCAGGAGTATCGGGCGAGCCGCACCAAGGCGTCGTCGCTGGTCGACCGCACACCCGTCTTCGTCTCCACCGCGATCCGCGCAAGCAACCGCCGTACGAGGATGGGCAGGTCACCGGGCCGCTCGCGCAAGGGCGGGAGATCAATGCGCAGCACGTTCAGCCGGAAGAACAGGTCTCGACGGAACGTCGACTCCATCGCCTCCAGGTCGGCGTTCGAGGCGGAGACGATGCGCACGTCGACCCGTTCGACGGTCGATCCGCCGACCCGTCGCAGCTCGCCGTTCTGGAGGACGCGCAGCAGCTTCTCCTGCAGCGCCGACGGCATCGCCTCGAGTTCATCGAGGAAGAGCGTTCCGCCATGCGCTTGCGCGAAGAGCCCGACGCGATCCCGCTCCGCGCCGGTGAACGCGCCGCGCACGTGCCCGAAAAGCTCGCTCTCCGCGAGCGACCCCGTGATGGCGCCGCAATTCGCGGCGACAAACGGCGCGCGCTTGCGCGGACTGGAGTCGTGAATCGCGCGCGCGATGAGCTCCTTCCCTGTCCCACTCTCGCCGTGCACATAGACGGCATACGGCAGCGCCGCGAAGCGCCGCACCAGATGCACAGCCCTCCGCATCTCCGGCGCGACGGCGACCAGGGCGCCGTTCATCACGGGGGGACAAGGACGGGGCTTGACGAGGTGGTCGCGAGCCGACTGGATTCCCGCCGCCGCCAGCCCCGCGAAGGCGTGCAGCGCCGTCAGGAGCCCGGGCTGAAACGTGCCGGCCGATGAATCGAGATAGATGGCTCCCAGCGACTCGCGCGGAGTGCGCAGCGGCACCGCGCAGACCGTCCGCACTCGGTCGCGATGGAGGCTCCCGGCGTCCGCCAGCAGAGGATCCCCCCGCACGTCGGAAAAGACGAGCGGCTTGTTCTCGGCCAGCACTCGCGCAAGCACCGTCCACGATATCCGTCCCTGCGCCTCCGGCGGCCGGCACGCCCGCACACAAGGCTCGCCGTCCACGAGCAGGACCACGAACCCGCGCTCCGCACCCGAGACTTCCATGACCGCCTCGAGCACCCTGTCCAGCAGGCGCTCGGGGCGCTTCTCGGTCGATACAATCGACGCCAGGGCGAACAGCCGCTCGGCTGCATGATCCACGGTGGGCCTCCGTCACTCACCGAGTAGTGTCGCGGGGCCCCGAAAATTCATCGCGAATCGGACGGATTTGCGGAAGATTCCCGCACCAGCGCCACACCCGCCTCCGCCAGCGCTTGCGCGCGCTCGGCCGATGGCGCGTCCGAATAGACGCGGATCAGAGGCTCCGTTCCGGACGGCCGGACCAGCAGCCACGCGCTGTCGTCGTAAACCCGTTTGAAGCCATCCACCGTGACATCGCGGACACGACCGTCCGTCAATCGCTGCGCAAGCAGGCGCGTCGACGCCGCCATGATCGCCTGCTTGCGCGAATCGTCGACCATCACCGACTGCTTCACCTGGAAGTAGGGGGCGAACGCCGCCGCGATCTGCGCAAGCGACTCCCCCCGCCGAGCCATGATCTCGAGCATCTTGGCACCCGCGAACATGGCGTCGCACCAGAGATAGCTCCGCGGAAAGTAGTACTTGCCCGATTCCTCGTACGCGTATGCGGCGCCCAGTTCCTTGATCGCCTTCGCCGTTGCCGGCTGCCCGACCTCGCAGTACTCCAGCTTGGCCCCAATGTCCCGGCACACCTGCTCGATCAGGCCGCTCGAATTGACCGGCGTCACGCAGATGTCCTGCTTGCGCAGCTCCTCGCGAGCGAAAATGGCCCCCACCGTGTCCTCGGACAGCGCCTGCCCGTCCGCCGTGATGAAGAGGATGCGGTCGGCATCGACGTCGAAGCAGATTCCCAGGTCGCACTTGCGGGCGACCACCTGCTTGCGCGCCTCCCCCACCGCGCTTGCGCGAGGCTCGCTCGGCCGATCCGGGACGGGGGACGGATCGAAGTGGATGGGTTCGACCTCGCACCCGAACCACTGGTAGAGCTCGGTGAAGATCTCGCAGGCCGTCCCGTTCGCCGGATCGACCAGCAGCCGGTACTTCTTCTCGCGCACGAGGCGCGTGTCGATCTGCTTCACGATGTCGGAGACATACACCTCATAAGGATGAAAGGCCTCGTCGATTCGCCCGATCTCCTGAGGCCGGACGTGCCGCTTGCGCTGCGCGAGCCGCCGGTACGCCTCCTCGAGTTCGTCGGTCACCTCGTAGGGGGCGTACGCGCCGTCGCCCAATAGACAGATGATGCCGATGCGATCGGGCGGCATGTGGCTGCCGGTGATCATGATCCCGCCCTGGTACCCGTTGCGGACGAGATTGAGCGAAAAGACCCCCGTCGAGACGCAACCGTAAAAATGGACGTCGACACCGGCCGCGGCGAGTCCGGACGCAGCCGCCCGCGCAAGCACCGTCGCCCCGTACCGGGTGTCATGCGCGACCGCCGCCGCCGGCCGGCCCCCCGAGCGTGCGGCGATCCAGTCGCCGTAGACTATGCCGATCCCCAAGGCCAACTGGGGCGTGATGTCGAGGTTCGTCACCCCGCGAATGCCGGCCGTCCCGAACATGCGCACTTTGTCCTCCGTAGGCCTTACCAGCACCTCCCCGACGCACAGGGGACGGCGGAGGAGGACCGAGAACAAGCTAACACCTGCGCAAGCAAGCTGATATACATAGAGCGCCTTGAATCAGGATCCGCTCTACTTCCAGAAGGGCTTTGGCCTCAAGAGCCAGGTCCAAGAGCCCATCAGCGTCGACTACACCAGTACGATCATCGACCGGTTTCGGGAGCGCGGGTACACCCTGGTGGTGGGCGACCTGACGATCCACCTCGCCAAGGAATTCGGCTTCTGCTACGGCGTGGAGCGGACCGTCCAGTACGCCTATGAGACCCTCATGCGCTTCCCCGAGAAGCGCATCTTCATCACCGACGAGATCATCCACAATCCGTTCGTGAACGAACGGCTCATCGAGCGCGGCATGAAGTTCCTTTTCGGCCGCTACGCATGCGGTACGAAGCTCGAGGAGCTGACAACGGACGACATCGTCATCCTTCCGGCGTTCGGCGTGACAGTCGCGATGCTTGCGCAACTCAAGGCGCGGTCGGCGGTGCTGGTCGATACGACGTGCGGCTCGGTGCTCAACGTCTGGAAGAACGTCGAACGCTATGCGCGCGACGGCTTCACGGCGGTCGTGCACGGGAAGTACGACCATGAGGAGACGCGCGCGACGGTCTCGCAGGCCCTCAAGTATCCGAATGGACGGTACATCGTCGTCCGCGATATGGACGAGGCCCGACAGGTCTGTGACTACATCGAGAAGGGGGGCGACAAGACGGCCTTCCTCACGCGATTCGAGAAGGCGGTCTCGCCGGGGTTCGATCCGGATCTCCATTTCGACCGGGTCGCGCTCGCCAACCAGACCACGATGCTCATGAGCGAGTCCCTGGCGATCGAGAAGATGCTGCGCGAATCGGTCATCAAGCGGTACAGCCAGGCGGCTGCCGACGAGCACCATCGCGCCTTCGACACCATCTGCAGCGCAACGCAGGACCGTCAGGATGCGATCCACGAGCTGGTGAAGACCAAGCTCAGCCTGATCCTCGTCATCGGAGGATTCAATAGCTCGAATACCGGCCACCTCGCCGAGATCGGCGGCAAGCACTTCCCCTCGTTTCACGTGCAGAGTCCGGAGGACCTCATCTCAGCGGAGAGGATCCGGCATTTCGATCCGCAGACGCACAAGGTGGTCGAGACCGAGAACTGGCTGCCCGACGGACCGCTGGCCGTGGGCGTGACCTCGGGAGCGTCGACGCCCAACAGCAAGACCGGGGGGGTCATCGAGCGGCTGCTCGAAGTCCGGGGAGTGACGCTGCCGGTCTAGTCCCTACGGCGCAGTCGCGTGAACCGTACGCACAAGTCGCAGGGTTCACCTCGTCTACGGAGCGTCGATGATTTCGACCGTCACCGGCGGCGGTGCCGTCGTCGCCTTGTTCGTGCCGGCATGCGTGAACTTCGGATAATCGATCAGGAGCTGCTCCCAGCATGAGTGCGGCTGGCTCGACTGCGCGACGTGGTTGTCGAGCGCGCACCAGCGGAACTCGCCCGTCGTCTCCATGATGCAGTCGGCATCCTGAAAGCCGTCTTCGTACTCATCGTAGAGCAACGGCCCCGGCGCCCACGACAGCGTGAAGAGCATGTGCGACGCTTCGTGCACGATCGGCAGGGCGCCGGCATCGGACGGCAGCGCGATCATGCGATCGGCGCGACCGATCCCCGCGTCGAAGATCACGAATCCCCCCCGCCGGCACGTCCCACCCCGCACCGGTGAACACGAGCATGTCGAGCACGTCCGACTGCGGCGGCGCGATGCCCGACGCGAGATCGTCGGCGGTGTAGCCGGGCTTGAGCGCGTCCGCGATCACGACGTGTGCGACGTAGACCTGTCCCTCGCTGACGTTCCAGAGGTCGGCCGTGAGCGCCACCATCCGCGCGTACCACGCCTCGAGCTCGGCGCGCGACACGTTCTCGGGAAACGCGATGCGCCACGTGACGCCCACCGGCCCCGTCGCGTCGTTCGGCACAACCGCCACACCGGTCGGCGGAGGCAGATCCACCGGGGGCGGCAGAGCGGGTTTCGAACTTCCTCCTCCTCCACCACCGCCTCCTCCGCACGCCACGACGATGGCGAGCGAGAGGACTCCGCACCACGCGTTTGCTCTCATGGCCTCCTCCGGAGCGTGACGTGCACATCGCCCACCGGATCGACGCAGGCCGTCTCGTACGAGTCACGCCATAGGACGAGCCGAACGTGCCCCTGCGCGAGCCGCTCGAATACGAATGCTCCGGTCTCGTCGGTCGACGTCGCGTGCGAAACGCCGTCCCCCTGGCAGGCGCGGACACGGGCGGCCCCGATCGCCCGCCCCTGCTCGTCGCGCACCGAGCCGCGGAGCACGCGTGACCCCTTCGCGGGCATGGCCATGACAGGGCGCAGCCGGAGGACATGCGGACCCTCGTGCTCCACGACCAGCCTCTCGCCCCGCACGACGATCATCAACTTTCGTCCGGACCACGGCAGTTCGAAGCGGCCCAGCGCGTCGGTCGTGGTGCGACCCGCGACGGGACCCGCATCCGCGCAGTAGCGCACACACTCCATCGCCGTCACGGCGGCGCCCGCGACCAGGCAGCCCGTCTCATCAACAACGGTTCCCGAGAGCGTCGGCGCCCGCATGGCGACAAGCGGGATCGACAGGATCGCCAGCACCGGCAGGATCCGCATAGCTCACCTCCACCCCACGAGATGGCGATATCCGGTGCGAAGTTTTAAAACTCCGGGCGCCGCGTGCTACGATTTACCTGTAGTGGAGTTCCAGACGACCATCTGGGCGCTCATCCGCGACGCCAGCCGGCAGCGCGGACCGGCCCTCGACAGCCTCGTCCGGCGGTATTGGGAGCCGATCCGCCGGTTCGCCGAAAGGCGGGGTCTGGAGCCGCATGATGCGGAAGATGTGGCCCAGGATGTGCTTTCGGAAGTCTGTCAGACGGAGTTCCTGGAGCGTGCCGACAGCTCCAAGGGACGATTCCGTTCGCTGCTTCTGGCCGTGACCCGGCACGTGCTGCACGCGAGACGCCGAACTGCCGAAACGCTCAAGCGCGGCGGCGAGGTACACACGATCGCACTGGATCAGGAACCCGAGGCTCCGCCCGAGGAGCGCGACGATTACGACCGCCTGTGGGCGGCGCACTTGATGCGCGTGTCGCTGGAGCGCGTCCGGGAAATGAACGCCGGATACGCGGAAGCGATCAAGCTGCACTACTTCGACGGGCTCGCGTACGGCGACATCGCCGCGCGGCTCGGCCGTCAGGAGCACGACATCAAGAACTTCATCTTCCAGGGCAAGCAGCGGCTGAAGGAGTGTCTCGAGCAGCACATCCGCGAGTACTGTTCGTCGGCACAGGAATATCGCGACGAGCTCGATGAGCTGTCGAGGTACCTGCCGTGACCGACGACGACCGCATGCTCGGGCTATTCCGCAAGCTCGCCGACGAACTGAAGGTCGGCGATGCGGGCGATGATGCTGCGGAGCAGATCGTCGCGGCGCAGAAGGATCCGGAGCGGCGCGTAGGCCCGTACCTGATCCTGAACGAGGTCGGCGCCGGGGGCGCGGGTCGGGTCTGTCGCGCGTGGCATCCCGAACTGAAGCGCTTTTGCGCGATCAAGTTTCTGACGTCAGACGGCGAGGAGCAACGCCTGCGCCTGCAGCGGGAGGCGCAGATGGCGGCAAGCCTCGCGCATCCGTGCATCGTCACGGTTCACGAGGTCGGCACGCACCGCGGCGCTCCGTACCTCGTCATGGAATTCGTGGACGGTCCGACGCTCGCGCAGGTGCGGCTCACGCCGCGCGAGACGCTGGAAATCATGCGCGCGATCGCTGAGGCGGTGCAGTACGCGCACGAGCGCGAGATCGTGCATCGCGACCTCAAGCCGGCGAACATCCTCGTGAGCCGCGACGGACGTCCGCGCATCACGGACTTCGGGCTCGCGCGGACCCTTCAGGCGGGCACGACGATCACGGCGCCCGGGACGCTCGTGGGCACGCCCGCGTATCTCGCACCTGAAGTGGCCGCCGGCGGAACGCCGACCCGCTTGTCCGATGTCTACGGGCTGGGCGCAACGCTCTACCATCTTCTTGCCGGCGTGCCGCCGTACGACGGACAGTCCGTGATGGACGTCCTGCAGCGCGTCGCGGCGGGAGATGCGCCGCCGCTCTCGTCGCGTGCGCCGTCGATCAATCGCGACGTTGCAACCATAGTGCACAAGGCGATGGCGCGCGATCCCGCGTCGCGCTATGCGTCAGCGCGGGCGCTGGCGCTGGACATCGGGCGCTATCTCGACGGCCACGCGATCATGGCACGTCCTGAGTCTGGCGTTCGGAAGCTGGGGCGGATGCTCGCGCGGAATCGGACGGCGGCGATCCTGGGCATGCTGCTCACCTTCTCGCTCATCGCGGGCGCCGTCGCGGTGGGCCGGTCCTCGCGCGCAGAAACCGAGGCGCGGTTGAAGCAGTCGCGCGACGAGAGGATCGCCACGCTTCTGGACGCCGCGGGCGCCGCGCTGAAGAGCGCCGAGGAGGCTCAATACGTGGCCGATGCGCAGCTGGCTCGCGTTGTCGGGCTCGCAGATCGCGCGATCGCGGGACTCCAGGAGGCGCTGGCGCTCGACCCGCAACACGCGGCGACGCACGCCCTGCTGGGTCGGGCGTTCGCGATCTCGTTTCGCCCTGACGATGCCGTGCGCCACTTCTCGGCGGCCTTGCGGGCCGATCCCTCGCTCTTCAGCGCCCGCTACGGTCGCGGCGTGATCCGTCTCCAGCGCTATCTGGACGGCAAGGCGTACCCGCGCGCCGGCGCCGACCTGGCGTCGATGAAACAGCAGGCGCTCGAGGATCTCCGGCAGGCGGCGCGCGCGGGCGTGGCCGGATGGGAGGACAAGTATGCGCGGGCGGGCGCCGCGCTTGCCGAGGAGCGATTGGAGGAGGTCGTCTCCATGGCCGCGTCCATTCCTCCCGGCGATCCGACGGGCGCGGATCTTCTGCTTCTGTCGGCCCGGGCGCTCGCACAACTGGGGCGATCCGCCGATTCCGTGGAGGCGTGCGACAGGGTGCTCCGATTGAGACCCGGACACTATCGCGCTCACCTCCTGCGCGGCGAAGCGCACTACAGCCTGCGGAAATGGGATCCCGCGGCCGCGGATTACGCCCGCGCGCTGGCCTACTACCCCTTCTTCGCTTCCGCGTGGAACATGCTCGGGATCACGAAGTACTTCGCGGGGAGCTACGACTTAGCGCGTGAGGCGCTGGATCGCTCGACTGAACTCGACGCGGAACTCGTCGAGCCCTACTCGAATCGTGCCACGCTCTTTGCGGCGCAGGGCGACCTCGATGCCGCGCTGCGGGAGCTCACGAAAGGCATCGAGAAGTCCGGGCAGCTTGAGCTCTACCGCAATCGGTGCGCGATCCAGCAACGGCGAAAGCAACTCGACGAGGCGTTGAAGGACGCCGAGGAGATGGTGCTGCGCTATCCGAATGCTCCGCTGGCCTATTCAACACGCGCCACGGTCCACCATTTGATGAGGCGCACGGAGGCGTTTCGCGCCGACCTGAAGCGAGCGCTGGAGATCGACCCTGATTTTGTCGACGCGTTGATCCTGCAGGCTCTGCACCTGACCGAGGAAGGTCGGTTCGAAGAGGCGATTGCCGCCGCCACCCGTGCCCTTCCGAGGGACATGAGCGGGCGGGCCGTCGGTGCACGCGGCACAGCCCGGTGGAAACTGGGCGACCGTACCGGCGCCATCGAGGATTTCCGCGAGGCGGCCCGGCTGGATCCCGCGATGCGCAAGATCTACGGCGTGTTCCTGGACGAAAAGTAGGCGGAGACCGCCGCCGCCGCACGACAGCCGCTTCGCACCGCCGCCTCCATGGTCGACGGCCACTCCCCCTCCGTCCATTCCCCCGCGAGAAAGACGTTCGGCAGCGGCGTTACGCACGGCAGCCGCTTCGAACGCGTGCCGGGCGCCGCGACGAAGGTCGCCTCCGGCTCTCGCACGATCGTCACTCGCTTGACGACGGCGTCGCGCGCATCGGGAAGAAGACGCCTCAATTCGGCGACGAAGCGCTCCTCGATCGACGCATTCGGCTCGTCCATCAGGTCGTGCGCGCCGGACAGCGAGAGCGTCAGACGCGTGCCTCCGCCGCTCTGCCCTGTGATCTTCGAACGATTGAAGATCCATTGCAGAGGACTGTGCACCACCGCGGCGAACTTGGGGCAGTCAATCGGCCGGTCGAACCGCACGTGCACATTCACGATCGGCGATGTCGGCATCCCCTCCGCCCGCGCGAAGAACTCCATCGCGCGCTGCTCCGGTGTGATCAGGTCGAGGAGCAGCTTGGCCGGCACGGCGGGAACGTACGCGTCGTATCCGTCGAGTCTCTCGACCTTCTCGCCGAACTTCACTTCGCCGCCGGCCGCCTTGATCGCCACAACCGCGCGCTCGGCAATCTTCGCCAGCCCGACCTTCGCGAGACCGATGCGCGATGCGCTCCACGAACCGAAAAAGCCTTCCTGGTAGAAGTGCAGACCCGCGGCCGCGCTGACTCGATCGACCTTCTCGTTGAGCACCGCGACGACCGAGATCTCCCAGAAGTTTCGGATCGCGTTCGGCGACTGCCCGTGATCGCGCAACCACTGTTCGAGCGACACGTCGTGCAGCTGCTCCCGATCGGTCTTCATCATCTCGCGGCCGAGCGCAAGGGCAGACTTGCGTTCCTTCCAGGACAACGGCTTGAACAGCAGCAGCGACGGCAAAAGGTGCGCAGGCGCGGGCAGAAACGTTGCTTTAATCCCGAATCGGCGCCTTCCGTCGATGAACGGAACGTGCGTCCGCCACTGGATATCGACCAGGTCGTCCGCGCCGATGTCACGGATGAACTGCCGGTACGCCGTGCAGCAGTGCAGAAACACGTGCTGCCCGTTGTCCAGCTCGTCCCCGTCGGGCGCCGTGAACGAGTACGCGCGACCTCCCGCGAACGACCTTCGCTCCGCGAGCGTGACGCTCACGCCGGCTTTCGCGAGATCGAGCGCGCATGCGAGACCTGAGAGTCCCGCACCGACGACGAGAACGCGCATTCTCTATACGAGCGCGCGGGCCGCCGCGACTGTCGCGACGCGGATCTTCACCGGCCTCGGAAGCGCGATGCGCCGACGCAGCACGTCGTATCCCTC
>CAYXVY010000173.1:0-25735 GCA_964468745.1 uncultured Planctomycetales bacterium
TCTCGGGCATGTCCCAGCGTCCGCTGGCCGTGACAATCGATGCCGCGAACTTGTCCATGGGAACGTTTTTCGCGAAGGACTCCTTCAACGACTTCGCGACAAGCCCCTCCGACTGTGCCCCGCGCTTTGCGTTGTTGCCCGCGGTGAGCGAGGCGGCCCAGAGTTGCGCGGCGTTTTCCGCATACGCGTCGCTCGCGAGCAATTCTTCGATCAGCTTCTCGCGCTTGTCCGACGCGGTGTTCGCGAGGAACGACTCCGCCCTCTCGAGCGCCGGAATGCTCCCCACGAGATCCAGGGTGACGCGACGCAGGAACTCCGCATCGCTGGCGCGAGCTGCCGCAGTGATATTCAGTTCCTTCAACTTGTCCCTGACGCCGCTATTGATCAACGCTCGGCCCGAGAGCGTCGTGGTCGTGGCGCCCGGCCCATCCTGGCCTGCCCCGAGCACGGTCGAGGGGGCGAGAGCGACGGCGGCCAGCGCGACGACGAGAGCGGTTGTTCTCATGGCTCCTCCTTGCGACTCCCCAGCTTCAACGCGCCGAGTCTAGTGATTGAAGAGGAACTCGCTCGAGTTCAGCAACGCCCAGAGCACGTCCTCGTACCCGTTCTCGCTGCGGCCCCGGACGTGCCCACCGTATCTCGCCAGCTCCTTCGCGCTCGGCTGACGACTGAGCGCCGTGATGAAGACCGCGCGCAGGCGTTCCTCGTCCCCCTTGCGGCTTTCCAGGATCTGTTCGAGGCGCGTGACGGGGTCGCCCTTCTTAACGCGCTTCATGGGACGCCCGCCCTGGACCTCGCTGCCGGTCGCCCGCGCCGTGAGGATGCCGTTCATCATGAGCAGCGCAGACGGAATGGACCCTTCAAAATCCATGACCGCCACGTCCTCGTCGTCGCCGAACGAGTAGCGGAAGTCACGCAGGATGCCGATCTTCTGCAACGACGTGACCGTCGACGGGTCGACGAGCGACGCGGTAATGATCGAGTTCATGACCTGTTCCGGCGTGAGCGCGCGGACGCCCGAAACCGCGTAGTACTTCTCCAGATCGGGCGTGCGCTCCTTGACGCGCGACGTGCGCTGATACGCATCGCTGTTGCAGATTTCGCGGATGAGCCACTTCTGATCGTAGTCGTGGGCCGCGAACTGGGCCGCCAGGCCGTCGAGCAGCTCCGGGTGCGTCGGCTTGTTGCGCCCGTTGAAGTCGTCCGGCGGATTGACGATCCCGCGCCCGAAGAAGTGCGCCCACGTGCGATTGACCATGGCGCGCGCAAACTGCGTCGTCTTCTTGTCGGTCAGCAGCCGCGCGAACTCGTCGCGGGTCGACTTCCCGGCCGCGGGCGCCTCACGCGTCTCAAGCCATCCCGCCTTCACCATCTTCTTCGTATCCGGAATCTGGAGCTGCGGCGTGCGGCGCGCCGGACGCTCGATCACTTCGGCCGCATAGAAGGGCTCGCCTGGCCCATCGCGCAACTGCCTTGCGTTGGTGCCGACGAAAAACGCCGCCATGCCGTAGAAATCCTCCTGCGTCCACTTGTCGAACGGGTGGTCGTGGCACTGCGCGCAGGAAATCTGCATCCCAAGGAACTGACGCGAGAACTTGTTGGCGAGGGCCATCGCCATATCGCGTCCGGCAGTCTGCTGCCAGCGGAAGTACATGATCGCCATTCCGTCGGTAGCGGCGGCCCCCTCGTCCACTTCGTCGCCACCCATCATGCCGCCCTTGGCGGGGTCGCCCTTCTTGTCTTTGTCGTCCTTCTTGTCGCGGTCCTTGCCGCCGCGCCCAGGAAAATAGTAGGTCCCCGAGTATGTGATGATCGTCCGTGCGAGTTCCGCCATGCTCGCGTTCTTCTGGAAGAGCGGCTTGAGCTGCTCGGTGACCGCCACGATCGCCTGGTCGGGCGGACGATCGCCGCCATGCCCCACGAGCGCCGACGCCCACTGCCACGACCAGCTCGCGGCATATCCGTCATGCGCGAGCAGCGCGTCGATCAACTTCGTGCGCCGGTCCGGCGACTTGTCGTGAAGGAACTTATCGGCAGGATCGAGCGCCGGAATCGAGCCGACGATGTCGAGACACACGCGACGGAGGAATTCCGCATCGTCCGACTTCGCCGCCGCCTTCAGGCCCTGATCGGCCAGCTTCGCCTGCACGTCCTTGTCGATCAGCGCCCGCCCCTCCAACACGGCCTGCGTGGGCGTGTCCTGCGCTGCAACGACGCTCGCAGCGATGACGACGAGTGCGGCGATTCTCATGCGGCCTCCCTGATGCTCCGGCAAGTCTAACCCGCGGCTGCGCCGCGAAGTTTCGGTCATTCGCGACCATGCCGGGCAATGCCGCGCCTGCTCGAGGCGATGAAGTCGAGGAAGTGTCCGCACTCGGCGACGCCGCCGAAGTCCTTCCGCGCCAGCGCCATCGTCTCGTCACGCGCGAGCTTCGACCGTAACACAAGCCGATACACCTCGCGCAACGCCTTCACAGCCTCCGGCTTGACGCCGCGGCGCCGCATGCCGACCTCGTTCAGTCCGACCAGGCGCGCCCGGTGACCCGCCGCCATGCAGTACGGAGGAATGTCGACGGGAATCCCGCAGTTCCCTTCGACCATGACCATCGTTCCGATGCGACAGTGCTGATGTACGACCGCCCCGCCACCGAGGATGGCGAAGTCGTCGACCCGAACATGGCCTCCGAGATACGAGCCGTTCGTCAGAAGGACTCCGTTCCCCACGACGCAGTCATGCCCGACGTGCGAGTGCGCAAAGAACGTCGAATCGTCGCCAATGACGGTGCGCCCGGTCCCGATCTTCGTGCCGCGATGCAGGCTGACGCCCTCACGAATGCTGACACGAGACCCGATGACGAGCTCCGTTCCCTCACCTCGATCCTTCAAATGCCCGGGCTGCGCCCCGACCATCGAGAACGGGTGGATTTCACTGTCGGCCCCGACCGTCGTCCTTCCATCAATGACGACATGTGGGCTGACTCGTACGCCATCCCCCAGCGTGACGTCAGGTCCGATGATCGAGTACGCGCCGATCGAGACCCCGTGGCCGACGTGCGCCTTCGGATCGACCACGGCTGTCGCGTGGATTGACATGAGTCGGCGATGATAGCATTCAGAGATGGCGACGACATGCCCCGCGTGCGGCTCCCCCCTACCGCCGCTGCCCGGCGTGCCGGAACCCCGCATGATCGAGGTCGCGGCGGCGATCAAGCGCAACAATCTCATCGCGGCCATCAAATTTGTTCGCGAGTTGTCGCACCTGGGGCTCAAAGACTCGAAGGACTACGTGGAGTGCCCCCACCTGATCGGCCCCGCGGCCCTCGCGCCGCTTATGCCTCCGAATCCGCGTCGATCACCCATGACCTGCGTTGTAATCGGGATCGCGCTTCTCCTCATCCTCGGAGGCGCACTTGCGTGGCTGGCCGTAGTCTTCGCGCAGGGCGTCTCGAGGAAGCTCCCATAAGGGCAAGTCCAAGACGCCATGACCGCGAAACGGACACCACGCGAGCTCATGAGCCCACGCATGCTCCCGCGCAACGCTTGCGTTCACACGCGGTCACTGACCTGGCCGCAGCATGGGCCGAACCAAACGCGGAGAGCGCGGAGGTTACGCGGAGATGGCTTGGGGCGCAGAGGTCCGCCGACGTGCGGGCGTCGCCCGCACGTGCGTCCATGCAGACTCAGAATCCGAAACCCCCAGGGAGCCGTTCGGGCGTTTCGGTTCTGAGTCTGCATGGACGCGCCCGCGCTGTGCGCGGGCCGGCGGACGGCACATCCCCTCCGCGCCCCGAACCCCTCTTGTCCTGCTCAGCGGGCTCTGCGTTAAGTCGAGAACGCTGCGGAACGTGAGCCGCTGCGTGTGCGGCAGAGACATTGCCGCGCAGCGCCTGAGGCTCAGCGCGACGCAGGGCTCACGGCACGAACGACCCCTTCCGTCGTGCCGAAGATGATTTCCGCCAAACCGTCGCCTGTGACGTCTGCGACAGCGACTTGCGCCGCGATGTTCCCTCCTGCCTGGAAGTACCAGCGCAGCGCGCCCGTGCGCGAGTCGAGCACGTAGAGCTTTTGGTCATCCGCGCCGAAGATGACTTCGTTGACGCCGTCACCGTCGATATCCGCCTCGACGGGCTGCGCGCGCACCGCCTGATCGGCGCGGAACGTCCATGACGCCGACGCCACATGCCCTTGCTCGCTCAATTTGTACGCGGGCTCGCTTTTTGCGCGAGTGTACGTGCCGCCCGCCTCGATCGCGCACGCGTCCGACCCCGCACGCGCGATCCACCCGCCACCCGCCGCCTGAATCGATTCGAACGCGAGGCCGAGCTTGATCAGCCATTTAGATTCCGATCGCAGCGCAGCGAGCGCCTTGCCGTCCCATCGAGTGACGATTCCCTGAGTCGTGGCCGTCACCACATCCCCCTCGGGTCCCGACGCCACGTGGGTGCGTGTCCCCGTCTTGACAAAATAGCGCGCAGCCCCATCCGAACCGCGTAGGCAGATGAAGCCGGTCGCGCCCACGCCAATCAGCACGTCGCCTCCGTGGATCGCCGGCTCACTCGGGCTGGGCGCCCTCGTGTCGTGCATCCACAGCTGATGCCCGTCGCGACCGGACAGCGCGTACACGCGACCGTCCTTCGTGGCCACGACCGCATCCGGCACGCCATCTTTGTCGAGATCTGCGACCACCGGCGCGCGCCAGATCCCTTCAATCGTACGGAATTGCCAGCGCTGCGCTTCGCGAAGCGCAATCTTGCGCGTCGCATCGACGCCGTCTCCGACCGTGATCGCCACGACGCCGAGTTCGTACTGCGGCCGGAACGCCTCCAGGTGATAGCGGCCCGCCGGAAGCATCAGCGTTTCAACGGGAGTCTGCAGCGTCACGCGCTTCGGACCGCTGAGCCGCACTTCCACGTTCGGTGGATCGCTTTCAATCGACAGCCGCCCCAGACGATGCTCCATCCTCTCGCGCCGCAGCTCGCTCCGTCCTCCTGCAACATCCACCATGAACTGCAGATCGCGGTGGCCAGGTGCACGCACGCGCACCTCGTGCTTCCCGCGCGTCAGCGCGATGTCGATCGGAGTCCTGCCGACGGGAATGTCGTCGACGAATGCTTCAGCCCCTGTCGGCGTCGTGTCGAGGGCGAGCCGGCCGGGTCGGATGAACAGATACGTCGCAAATAGCGTCACCAGCGTGAACGCTACCGCCATCACCGCGCTCGGCGTCGGGTGCTTCGCGACCCACCGCTTTACGCGCGAGAGGAGTGGCCGCGATTTCGCGGCAACCGGTTGTCCGGCCAGGTACCGCTCAAGATCGCGCGCGAACTCCCCCGGACTCAGGTACCGCTCGTTGCGGTCCTTGGACATCGCCTTCTGCACGACCCGTTCCAGCGCGCGATCAATCGAAGGGTCGATCATCGTCGGCGGCATCGGATCGTCGTCGATCACGCGCCGGAGCACGATCGCGGCGGTGGCTTCCATGAACGGCAGCCTCAGCGTCAATGCGTGATAGAGGACCGCGCCGAGAGCGTACACGTCCGTCCGACTGTCGAGATTGCGCACGTCGCCGCTCGCCTGCTCGGGTGGCATGTAGTACGGCGTCCCCATCGCGACGCCCGTCGAGGTGAGCATCGTGCCCGAGTTCACCTCGCGCGCCAGACCGAAGTCCATAACGCGCGGCTCGCCGCACAAATCGATGATGATGTTGCCGGGCTTGATGTCACGGTGGATCATCCCTGCTCGATGGACGATGTGCACCGCCTCGGCGACCTTGATCAGCACACGGACCTTTGCCTCGAGCGTCATCTGCGGCTTCCAGTCGGGCCGCAGCTGGCACGCAAGTTCGTCGACCAGGACCTCGTCGAAGGTCTTCCCCTCGACGTACTCCATCGTGAAGAACGGCACGCCGTCGATGATCCCGGCCTCGAAGATCTGAACTAGATTCGGATGGCGAAGCCGTGCGGCAAGTTTCGACTCCCGCTGGAAGCGGTGGATGTCCTCGTCCGATGCGATCAGCCGGTCGCTCAGGATCTTGAGCGCGACGGTGCGGTCGAGCAGCGGATCGCGAGCCTTGTACACGGCGCCCATGCCGCCGCGCCCGAGTTCGCACACGATCTCGTAGCGGCCGAATTTGGCGCCCGCTCCGATGCGCGCCGCGGACGGTTGGTATTCCTGTGGCGAGCCGAGGGCCTCCAGCAGCTCCGTCACCTGTTGCTGCGTGCAGATGCCGCGAAGCATCAGCACATCCGCGAGCTTCATCGGAACCGCAGCGCCGTTGCCGGCGCTCCTGCAGTCGTTGACCTGCGTGGGCGTGGCAAGACCCTTGACTACGGCCAGGTGACCGAGCTCTTCGTCGAGCTCAGGCATGACTTCCCCTCTCTCCGCCGGCGATGGCGAGACGGACGATCACCCGATCGCCGGATTCCGTTTTCCCTCTCTCTTGAAACTGCCCGTCTCTCTCTGGGGTTATACTACCAGAGGATCGCGGGATCTGACGTCGAATTTTCATGGTGAGCGTGCGCAACGGAGATGCGCGCCTCGAACCACTCGTTGGAGAGACTCATGCGCCCACTCGCAGTCCTCGCTGTCGTCGTGGCGATCGTCAATGGACTCGCCGGATCCGCTCAGGAGACGCGTGCACAGGCGACGCTCAGCGGCTCGCCGCTCATTGACAAGCACATCCAGGAGAAGTGGGACGCCGAGGGCGTGAAGCCCGCCGCTCCCGCCGAAGACGCGGAGTGGCTCCGCCGCGCGCACCTCGACATCGTGGGCGTAATCCCGCCCGCCGATCTCGTGCTGCGCTACATGTCCGACACCAAGCCGGACAAGAAACAGCGCCTGCTCGACGAATTGATGAGCAGTGCGCGCTACGGGCAGCACTGGGCCGAACTCTGGCAGGCCACGCTGCTCGGCTACGAACCCCGGAATTTGTCGCCTGAGTACTCCCTCGAGCGCTGGCTGCGCGACGAAGTCTTCGCGAAGAACCTCGCGTACGACGAATTCGCGCGACGGCTCATTGCCGGCAACGGCTCGAACTACCGCAACGGCGCGGTGCAGTACTACGTGTCGAATTTCCTCAAGGGCCAGCAGGCAACCGAAATCGTCGCGAACGTAGCGCGCATCTTCCTCGGCGTGCAAATCCATTGCGCCCAATGCCACGACCATCCCTTCGACAAGTACACGCAGGAAGACTACGTCGCGACCCTCGCATTCTTCGTGCGCGCGCGTCAGCGGAAGGTTTATCCGGACGACCAGCGCAGCAGCGAATACGAGGTGTCCGACGATGGTCGCGCCGAGGCGATGTTCCCGCTCGACCCGACCGTGCGTGGCCGCAAGGCGATGCCCCCTAAGTCGCTTGACGGCCAGACGCCCGAGAAGGGTGAGAGTCGCAGAACCGCGTTCGCACGCATCGCGACGCGCCCCGAGAACCCGCAGTTCGCGAAGGCGCTGGTCAACCGCTATTGGGCTCATTTCTTCGGACGCGGAATCGTCCACCCGATGGACGAATTCAACCTGCGCAACAAGCCGTCGCATCCGGGCCTCCTGACCGAGTTGTCGCTGGACTTCATCGCGCACCGGTACGACCTCAAATGGTTGATCCGCACGATCTGCATGTCGCGCGTCTACGGCCTCACCTCGCGCAAGCCCGCCAAGGGAGCCGCGGACGAGAAGCACTTCGGCTACTCGCTCGTACGTGCGATGTCGCCGGAGCAGCTTTTCAACTCGCTCATCGAGGCGACGGGCGTCGAGGATCGCTACAAGGCGATGGAGCGCTACGATGAAGGCAAAGACCGCGTCATGGGCGAGCGCGCGAGCTACATCCGCCAGTTCCGATTCACGTTCGGCGATGACGAAAACGTGGACCGCTTGGATTTCCACGGCACGATCCCGCAGGCGCTCACGCTGCTGAACGGCGACCTCGTCAACCGGCGCATGCAGGAGCCGAACAGCCGGCTCGACCTCATCCTCCGGACGCGCACGAACGTCAACGAGAGGCTGCAGCTCGTCTTCCTCTCAGTCCTCGCGCGCAATCCCACGCCGAAGGAGGCGGAGCGGTACTTGCGCTACCTCCAAACGCACGGGAACAAGCGCGAGACATACGAGGATCTCATGTGGACGCTCTTGAACACGTCCGAGTTCATGTTCGTTCACTAGCGATTCGCGCGTCGACGGATTCACCGCAACACATCCAGCGGGACATTGTTGAAAGGCGTGACGGAGCAGGCAGCTCCGAATTAAGGGGGACCTGATGGCCAAGGTCGAATGCAAGACGTGCACGGGAATCTCGCGCCGCCGCCTTCTGTACGGCGCCGGTGGATTCCTCGGCTTCGCGGCGGCAAAGCAGACGGACGTCTTCGGCGCGCCGCAGCTGCAGATGCTGATGCCGCAGGACGGCGCCACGCAGGCCGCCAAGGCAAAGGCATGCATCGTGCTGTGGCTCGCGGGCGGCCCCAGCCACATCGACACGTTTGACCCCAAGGAGGGGCGTGACACGGGCGGTCCCACGAAAGGGATCGAGACCAATGTCGCCGGCATCAAGCTGGCGGAGAACATGGCGCAGACGGCGAAGGTGATGGACAAGATCGCCGTCATACGCGGCATGACGTCGAAGGAAGGCAGTCACGAGCGCGGCCGCTACCTGATGCATACGGGCTATGTGCCCGGGCCGGTCACGCACCCGTCGGTAGGCTCGATCGTTGCGCGCGAGATCGGCGACCGCTCCCTCGAACTCCCGAACTTCATGTCGATCGGCAACCCGACCGAGGGCGCCGGCTTCCTCGAGCCCGAGTTCTCTCCCTTCGTCGTCAACAATCCCGGCGGCCCGATCCAGAATCTCTCGTATCCGCAGGGTGTGACGAAGGAGCGCTTCCGCGACCGCATGAACCTGCTCACCGAGCAGGAGAAGGACTTCGTCAAGGAGCACGCGAGCGAGGAAACGGACAAGCACAAGACGGCCTATGAGAAGGCCGACAAGCTGATGCACACGCCGCTGCTCAAGGCATTCGACCTCTCGGGCGAAAAGCCCGAGCTCGCAAAGGCGTACGGCGACAACCGCTTCGGCAAGGGCGCGCTGCTCGCGCGGCGCCTCGTCGAAGTCGGCGTGAAGTTCATCGAGGTCGGCCTCGGCGGATGGGACACGCACGAGGACAACTTCAACCGCGTGAAGACGAACTGCGCGTCGCTCGACCCCGCGTTCGCGACGCTTGTGAAGGACCTGCACGATCGCCGGATGCTCGACTCGACGATGGTCATCGTCATGGGAGAGTTCGGCCGCACGCCGAAGGTCAACGAGCGCGGCGGGCGCGATCACTACCCGCGCGCATGGAGCATGGCGATGGCGGGCGGCGGCATCCAGGGCGGGCGCGTGATCGGCGAAACCGACAAGGACGGCGTCGAAGTGAAGGACCGGCCCGTCACGGTGCCGGAGCTCATGGCGACGATCTACACCTGCCTCGGCGTGGACTTCTCGAAGAAGCTCCCCACGCCGCTCGGCAACCGCATCGTCATCGTCGATGGCGGCAAGGCGGTGAAGGAGCTGATCTCCTAGTCAGGTATAAGAATCCTTTACGGGCCGGTTCGCAAGAGCCGGCCCGTTTCATTTTCGGGAGATCGCGAATAGGACCACGCCCTCGCGCGAGTCGAAGGGCAAGAAGCCTAGAACCCGCTGCTAAGCAGTCACACCTCCCGGCCGGTGACGCGCGACTTGTGACTTGTGGCCGTGGGGCGTCGCCCCTACAATCTGCGCTCCCATGGGCCTGATCGAAACCAAAAACCTCCGCAACATCGCCATCATCGCGCACGTCGACCACGGGAAGACAACCCTCGTCGACTTCATGCTCCGCCAGAGCGGCGCCTTCCGCGACAACCAGGAGATGACCGACTGCGTGATGGACTCGAACGACCTCGAGCGCGAGCGCGGCATCACCATCCTCGCGAAGAACACGTCGATCGAGTGGAAGGGGCACAAGATCAACATCATCGACACCCCCGGCCACCAGGACTTTGGCGGCGAGGTCGAACGCGTGCTGCGCATGGCCGACGGCTGCCTCCTCGTCGTCGATGCCGCCGACGGCCCGATGCCCCAGACCCGGTTCGTCCTGCGCAAGGCCCTCGCCAATCACCTGCATCCGATCGTCGTCATCAACAAGCTCGACAAGCCGGACGCACGCCCGGAGCAGGTCCTCGAGGAGATCTTCTATCTGTTCATCGAAGTCGAGGCGTCCGACCACCAGATCGAATTCCCCGTCGTCTACACAATCGGCCGCAGCGGCAAGAGCAAGCACAACCTCAAGGACGAATGGGGCGACTTCACGCCCCTGTTCGAGACGATCCTGAAGCACGTGCCGGCGCCGCGCGTCGACACGAAGTCGTCGATGCGCATCAGTGTCGCAAACATCGATTACAACGACTACGTCGGGCGCATGGCGATCGGCCGCATCGAGGGCACCGGCGGCAAGGCGAACATGCCCGCGACTCTCATCAAGCGCGACGGACGCCGCCTGCCCGGCACCATCCTCGAGATGCACGCCTTCACGAATCTGAAGCGCGAGAAGATTGTCCAAGCCCCGGCGGGCGAGATCGTGTGCATCATCGGCATGCCGGACGTAGACATCGGGGACACGATCGCCGCCTCACCCGACGCCGAGCCGCTCCCGTTCCAGAAGATCGAGGAGCCTACGCTCTCGATGCGGTTCTCCACGAACGACTCGACCTTCGCGGGCAAGGACGGCAAGTTCATCACCACGCGCCAGGTTCGCGACCGCCTGTACCGCGAGCTGCTCTCGGACGTTGCGCTCAAGGTCGAGGACACGGATTCCGCGGACACGTTCCGCATCTGCGGCCGCGGCCTCCTCCACCTCGGCATCCTGATCGAGAACATGCGGCGCGAGGGATATGAGCTTCAGGTCTCACGACCGGAGATCATCACGAAGCGCGTCGACAACGTCGTCATGGAGCCGGTGGAACTGGCCATGATCGACGTCCCCAACGCGTACACCGGACGCGTCATCGAACTGGTCGGCTCACGCCGCGGAATGGTCGAAAAGATGGAGCAGCGCCGCGAGCGCACGCACTTCATCTTCCGCATCCCTTCGCGCGGCCTCATGGGGCTGCAGAGCAAGCTTCTGTCCGGGACGCGGGGCAACGCCGTCGTTCACGCGTCCTTCGAGGGCTGGGAGGAATGGAAGGGCGACATCCCCGAGCGCAGCGCCGGCTCGCTCATCGCGCTCGAACAGGGCGAGGCGTCGACGTACGCGCTCGACCACCTCCAGACGCGCGGCATCTTCTTCGTCCAACCCGGCACGAAGGTCTATGCCGGCATGGTCGTGGGCGAACACTGCAAGGACCGCGACCTGGTCGTCAACATCTCAAAGAAGCGGCGGCTCACGAACATGCGCGCGGCCAGCGCCGACTGGACCGTCGCACTCCCGCAACCACGGCTCTTTTCCCTCGAGGAGGCCTTGGAGTACATCAACGACGACGAACTGGTCGAAGTGACGCCCAAGTCGATCCGCATGCGCAAGAAGCAGCTGAACCACTCGTCCCGGAAACGCACTGCGCGCGCCGAGGACGCGGAAGAGGTTGCGGAGATCGATTAGCGCCAAACGAGATCTGGGCTCGGGCGGCCGCTACTTCTTCTTGTTCTTGAACAGCAGCTGGCTGTTCCCGATCGAGATCAGGTCCCCTTCCTTGAGCTGCCAGGTCGAGACGGGCGTGCCGTTGACGAACGTGCCGTTCTTGCTTTTCAGGTCGGTGAGCACGAACGCGCCCCCTGCGTGTTTCACCTCGCAGTGCTTGCGCGAGAGCATGTTGTCCTCGAGTGGAATGTCCGCCTCCTTGCTGCGCCCGAACGACACCGGCGTGGCGCCGAGCTCGACGAACGTGACGCCATTGACAGGGTGCTGATATCGGATGTACGGCATGCCTCCTCCTATACGCTTTTGGCTGAAGGCAGTCTCAAAACTCCCACGATCGCCCCACCGCGCGTGATGTTGACGACAGGCTCCTCCGACATGCGGGCGAGGATCGCCGTGCCCGACGGCGTGGCGTGCACGCCCGTCACGACGAACCGCTTCCGCCAGCGCACACGTCCGTTCTCGAGGATCGGATAATCGTCCTCGTTGAACTCGATGCGCTCCTGCGCCACGTATCGCGCGGGGTGCCGCACTCCGTCCTCGATCACGCGGTCCCATGCCGCGACGGTGACGCGATTACCGATCTGGATCCCCTTGCCGCCATACTCGCGATTCGGCTTGATGACCAGCCGGGTGCGACGTCGGCGGATCTCCTCCGCCGTCTCGTCGCGCACGACGCGTGTCCACGGAATGTGCCTCCGCAGGACCACCCGCTCACGCGCCGCAAACATCCGCTCGTAGGCGGGGGACGAGAAGATCTCGAAGAGAGACTTGTGGTCCATCTCGCCCCCCAGCGAACTGACGACCTGGTTCTTTCGGAACGCGTGCTTCACCGCGCGCAGATCGTCCCCCTGCTCCTCCATCCAGATCAGGTCCAGCAACGTCGGATCGCGGTAGAGGATGTCCACCCGCGTCTTCCCCGCCCAAAGCTCGCCGCGACGCACCTCGAGCTCGATCGGATCCGCGACGATCACGCGATAGCCGCGCTCGGTGTACAGGCGCGCCATCGTCTCGTATTCGAACGGCCCCTCGTTGCAGCGCCGATATTCCATGAGCGCCACGACCGGATCGGGCCGTCCGATCTTCGCGCCGTGTGTCCGACACTGCCCCATGATCATGTCCATCAGGTCATCCGCAAACCCCACCCCCCGAACGCCGAGAAGCGGGGCAATCACTTCGCCGGCGATCCGCGCCGCGCTGTGGCAATAGTAGGTCGCGCCGATTCCGCACAGGTTGATTTCGAGGAACTTCATGCGACGCTTCCAGTCGGCCAGCCCAAGCTGCGTAGCGACGTCGGCGCGCGCCATCATCGTTTCGGGGCGGACGAAATCGCCGCCGTATGCATCGCTGACCCAGCGCTGCTCAGTTTCCGTCAGGGGCATCAATTTCTGGAGGTCAGGACGCCTGAACCAGCGCCTGTAGACGCGAAGCGCCGCCGACTGCACCAGCCGCGACGCGGCCCCGAGATAATCGGTCTGCTTTGTGGTCACGATCCACGGCTTGAGCGCCATCGGGATGTAGCGTTTGACGTCGCGCTTGAAGTGGAAATAGACGTCCCGACGGCGGATCTGCGACTCGATCGCCCGCGCCGCGGTCCGCAGCATTGCCGTGGGCAGCTTCTTCAGCTGCGCACTCACCTTGCTGGAGGGGAAATAGTCCATGCGTGAAGGTTAGATCTTAGGCCGGACGGGCCTTCCTGTCTCCTGTCTGGTGTCTCCTTCGATGCAGGGGTTTGCTTGACCCCATCCGTCCTCGGTATATAGGATCTGTTCCGCGTTGCAGTTGGATCCTATCCCTGTCTGGGAGGGTTGCATGAAGCAGGCGCTTGTCGGCTTGGCCGTATTGGGCATCGTCGCCTCCTCCGCCGAGGGGCAGACCAAGCCACGATGGAAGCTCGACTTCGAACACGAGAAGCCGATCATCTACACCTATCGCAACCCGCTCGAGAGGCTCGAGAACTTCTGGTACGTGATCTATACGGTCACGAACAACACGGACGAGGTCGTCCCGCTCACCGTCGACCCCATGCTCTACACCGAGACGGGCAAGGACCTGCAGCATGACCAGCGCAAAGTCGATCCGTCTCCCACGAAGGAAACGCTCGACGACGCACGCCGGTACGAAGCGCTGAAATTCGGACGCTTCCACAGCAACGTGATCGTCCCGCAGGAAGTCGAATACAAGATCATCGAGTACCACGCGAAGATCGGCAACCGCTCGCCGGGCATCGTCAGGGAGTCGATCGAGGCGTTCAAGAAGGGTTTCGAAGAGGATCCGACGGCCCCGGACGTCCGGGGCAAGTGGCGCGCCGGCGACCGGCTGTATCTCAATCCGCGCGAGATGCGCCAGCAGCGCCACATCAAGCCCGGCCAGAGGCTCCACTGCATCGCGATCTTCCGCAACGTCGATTCGCGCGCGCGCATCATCGAGCTGCACGTCTCCGGTCTCTGGGACGTCGTGCGCGTGGACGGTTACGAAACGGAAGACGTCAAGCTGCACTACGAGAACAAGGTCTGGAAGGTCTCGTACAGCCGCCCCGCGGATGAGTTTGAAATCGAGAAGGACTTCCTGAGCAAGACGAGGCAGGAGTGGGTCATCAAGGCGATCGGTCCCGTTGCGTCGAAGGAGACGCTCGGCACGCTTGTCGACGCGATGCTCGCACGCCTCAAGCTCGAGGAACGCTGGAAGTCGGGCGATGTCGGACCCGAGGACGCAGCCAAGGAGCAAAAGCTCGAGCAGCTCACGCCACACGACATCGCCATCGGCGCCCGCATCATCCGGCTGGCGTCCGGCAAGGACTTCGGGTACGACAGCGAAAAGCTGGTGGTCGACAACAGGGCCGCGATCTGGCGCATCCACGAGTGGTGGGTCACCAACAAGACCAAGCTCGTGTTCAACGAGGCCACGGGCCGGTTCGACCAGAAGGACGACAAGCTGCCGGGAGCCCAAGACTAGTTTTGAGTGATGAGTCGTAAGTCCTGAGCAGCACCTCATCACCCATCACTCAAGACTCATAACGGCGGCGGCACGCTGGTAGAATCACTGCCGTCCCATGGACCCGATCAAGCCCCAGCGAATCCTGTTCATCCGTCTCTCTGCCGTCGGCGACGTCATCAACACGCTGCCCGCCCTGAGCGCGCTTCGCAAGGGATTCCCTGGCGCGCGGATCGGCTTCCTCGTCGAGGATCGGACCAAGGACATCGTCACCGCGCACCCGCTCATCGACACGCTGCACGTCTTTCCGCGGAAGCGGTTCGTACGCATGGCACGCCGCCCGTGGAAATGGCCGTCGCTCCTCATCGAATCGTACCGGTTCATCCGCGAACTGCGACGCGAGCGCTACGACGTGGCCCTCGACTTCCAGGGCAATCTGAAGGGGGGTGTGCTCTCGCTCCTCAGCGGATCCGCGCTGCGTGTTGGATACGGCCGCGGGCACTCGAACGAGATGAACCATCTTTTCTCGCACGTGCGCGTCGTGCCGCCGACCAAGATCATCAATCGCGTCGACAAGTTTCTCGCCCTCGTCGCATCGATCGGCGCACCCGTCGACGATGCCGCGTACAAGCTGCCCGATTCGGCCGAGAGCAGGGCGCGCGTCGAGGGATTCCTCGCCGGGTCGGGACTCGCCCCGCGGCAGTACGTCACCATGCACCCCGGCACCAGCGACTTTGGCCGCGAGAAGCGATGGATGCCGGAGCGCTTCGCAGAGGTGGCGCGCCGTCTGGGTTCGGAGAACGGACTGCGAACGCTGGTGACATGGGGACCGGGCGAGCGGTCCCTGGCCGAGCAGGTCGTCGCCGGCGCCGCGGGACACGCGGTGCTCGCGATGGAGACACGCACGATCCTCGACCTCGCCGAGATCCTGCGCCAGGCACGCCTCTTCGTCGGATGCGACAGCGGACCGCTTCACCTGGCCAGCGCCGTCGGTGTGCCGAGCGTGGCGCTCTTCGGCCCGAAGGATCCGCGCGTCTACGGCCCGCACAACCCGCACAGCCGCGTAGTCTACAAGCCGGACGACAACGGCTCGCCGATGTCGGCGATCACCGTCGATGAAGTCTGCCTCTCGGTGCAGGACCTCCTGCATTCCGCGGCGTGAGCGACGAGCGCGTGACGTCCAACGGCGTGCGCTGGCGCTGCGCGAAGTCCTTCCTCCCGCGGATCCGTGCGACGTTTCTCGACCTGGACGCCGCGCTGGCGCGTGCGACGCTTCTCCGCGAGCATCGCGTGAAACGCAAGTTCGAGCTCGTCGACGGCGACGCGACGTGGTTCATCAAGGTCTATCCGAAACAGGGAGGCTTGGCGCGGATCAAATCCATTCTGAAAGGGACGCGAGCGCGACACGAGTATGAGTCCTCCCGCGAGGTCGCACGGCGCGGCGTGCCTTGCATCGCGATCGAAGCGCTGGCCGAATGGAAGGCGGGAGGCGCCGTCTTCATCCGCAAGCTCGACGGCTGGCGCAACGTCAACGAAGCGCTGCCGGACGATGCCCTGCTCGTGCGCTACGGTGCATTCTGCCGCGCGGTGCACGATGCGAACGTCTGGCAGGACGACTTCAATCCGACAAACGTCCTGTTGAGCCCGACGGGAGAGATGCGGCTCATCGACTACGAACGCCTTCAGCCGCTCAAAGCGATCTCAGAGCGGGAGCGTATGCGGCTGCTCGCCAAGCTCGTACGAATGCCGACGGTCGGCCGGTCGGGCCTCGACCACGTGCTCACCGGCTACATGCGCGCAGGCGAAACCCTTCGCGATCGTATTCTCGCGCTCGCCGAACGGCAGGCTAAGATCGACCGGGCGAAATTGTCCAAGAACTGCCTTCTGGAGAATCGTACCTTCGCCAAACTCGAGAGCCCAGGGCACGTCGGCTTCTGCAGGCGCGGCGCGTGGCCGCTGGAGACAGCGCGCAAGCAGTCCACCGAAGATGCGTTTGCCGCCTGGCGCGAAGCGAATCTTCGGGCGCTCGACGGCGCACCCCGACCCGTGGCGGTCCTGCGCGAACGGAACGGCAAGCGCGGATGGGTCGCGTTTGAACCCCCTCAGGGAGGCAGGTAGGATCGACATATGCGGCCGATCGACGGGTTCGAGGCAATCGACGAGCCTCCGCACGTTTTCTACGTGCGCGCCGCGTGGAAGCCGTTCCTTCTCGGGCCCATGCGCGAGTCCTTTGCGTCCGTCGCGCACGATGATCGCACCGTGCATGCCGACGGTCGCACGCCGCATTTCGCATACGCGCCCGATGGGGCACCCGGCCGCGTCCTCGTAAGACGCGCCGTCCGCGCGAGCGCGGCCTCGATCCTCGGCGACAAGTACGTCAGCGCCGAGCGCTTCTTCCATGAACTCGAGTCGAATGCCTCGGCGCAGAAGAAGGGGCTCAGCGTGCCGGAAATCGTCGCCGGCCGCCTGACTCGGTCCGGCCTCTTCTGGAAGTACATGTTCGTCGTGCGCGAGGTGGTCGACGCGTCAAACCTGCTCAAGGCCGCGCGCGTCGCCGCTCCCGAAGCAAGGCGCAGGCTCGCCCGCGAACTCGGCCAGGCCGTCCGCACGATGCACGATGCCGGCGTCTACCATGGCGACCTCCAACTCAAGAACATCCTCGTCAGTGGCGTGCAGAACGGATCGCATATTCACTTCATAGATTTTGATCGGGCTCGATTCGCGCCCGCGCGCGACGAGTCCTTCGACGAGGCCAACCTCTCGCGCCTCAACCGCAGCGTTGAGAAGTTCCTCGGCGCAACCCGCACCGACAAGATGCGCTTCCTGCGCGCCTATGCCGGCGGCGACCGCGACGTCGCGCACCGCCTCGCGCGCCGCGTCGGCCGCACACTCTGGTTCCACCAATTGTGGTGGTGGATCACGGGGCACAAGGCATGAGGATCCTGGTCAAGGGGACGAACTGGCTCGGTGACGCGGTCATGTCGCTCCCGACGCTCCGGTCCCTGCGCCTCATGGAACCCAAGGCGCACATCGCCGTGCTCACGAAGAAGTCGCTGGGCGAACTCTACCGCGGCGCGACGTCGGTGGACGAAGTGCTTCCGTACGACGGAGCTATCGGCGCGGTCAAGGCGGCGAGGACGGGAAAGTTTGACGCGGCCCTGATATTGCCGCGCTCGTTCTCGTCCGCGTTGATGATGTTCAGCGCCCGCGTGCCGCGTCGCATCGGCTACCGTGGCGAGGGCCGGTCGTTCATGCTCACCGACGCGCTCCCCCGCGATCGGGCGCTGCTGGCAACGCACCGCGTCCATTACTATCACCACCTGCTCGCGGCCTTCGGCAAGACCCCGGACGTAAAGGCGCCGGAGTTGCGCGTGCCGGCCGAGGCGCAGTCGTGGGCGCGCGAACAGATGAACGGCGGGACGTGGATCGCGCTCAATCCGGGCGCGACCTACGGAGTTGCCAAGCAGTGGTTCCCGGACCGATTCGTGGCCGTCGCGAAGAAACTCGGCACGCGCGTCGCCATCATCGGCGGCCCCGCGGAGGCCGAGCTTGGCGCGAGCGTCGCGAAGGAGATCCCAGGCGCGATCAGCCTCGCAGGCAAGACGACCATTCTTCAGCTCGCGGCGGTGCTGGCGCGCACCCGGCTGCTCCTCACGAACGACACAGGGCCGATGCACGTCGCGGATGCCGTCGCGACCCCGATTGTCGCCGTCTTCGGACCGACCGATCCGGTGACGACCCCGCCTTTCGGCAAGCGACACACGATCGTCCGAAAAGAGATGGAGTGCTCGCCCTGCCTCAAGCGCACGTGCCCTCTCAAGCATCACAACTGCATGAAGTGGGTCACGGTGGACGAAGTACTAGCAGCGTGCCAAGGCTGGCTGAAATGAAGATCTCGGCGGTCGTCATCTGCGGCAACGAAGAGCGCAACATCACCGACTGCCTCGAGTCGCTGAAGTGGTGCGACGAAATCGTCGTTGTCGACTCGTTCAGCACCGACAAGACCGTGGAGCTCGCGCGCAGGTTCACCGACAAGGTCATCCAGCGCGCGTGGCCGGGCTACAACGCCCAGCGCACTTACGCGATGGAGCAGGCGACGGGCGACTGGATCCTCGCGCTCGATGCCGACGAGCGGTGCACGCCGCAGCTGCGGGACGCGATCAAGAAGAGTGTCGAGTCGGCGAACGGCGTCGCCGGCTTCGAGGTCAGGCGTCACACGTTCTACCTCGGTCGTTGGATCAACCATGGCGGCTGGTATCCCGACTGGAAGTGCCGGCTGGTGCGGCGCGGACTGGCGAAGTGCGAAGGGATCGAGCCGCACGACCTCATCGTGCCGGCGGGCAAGGTCGGCCGCATCGACGGCGACATCGAGCACTTCACGTATCGCAGCTTCTCCGAGCAGCTGAAGGCGATCGACAAGTTCTCCGACACGTTCGCGGAGCGGTGGACGAACGAGGGGCGCCGCTTCTCGCTCTTCAAGGCGCTCGTCCACCCGCCGCTCAAATTCTTCGGCTGCTACGTCTGGAAGCTGGGCTTCCTCGACGGATGGCCCGGCTTCGTGATCGCCGCAGCCAGCTCGTTCTACGTCTTCGCGAAGTACGTCAAGCTGCGCGAGCGCAAATGAGGGTCGCGCTCCTCATCGAAAAGTTCGCCGCGCGGGGCGGAGCGGAGCGCATGTGCGGCTACGTTGCCGATGGGCTCCAATCTCGCGGCCACGAGGTGCACGTCTTCGCGATGGACTTCGGTGAAACGGACGTCGTAAAACACGAGATCGCGAAGGGCTCGCACACGCAGTTCGCGAAGCGATGCGCGGAGGCCGTGGGGTCATTCGACGTCGTCCACTCGTTCACGCGCACGCTGAAGCACGACATCCTGCGCCTCGGCGGCGGGATCCACGCGGAATACCTCAAGCGCGTCGAACCCGCACGCAGCCCCCTCAACCGGCTCTGGTCGAAGATCAATCCGAAGGAGCGCGCGATCCTCGACCTGGAGCGCAACGGATTGCAAGAGGCGCACACCATCCAGGCCGTCTCTCACAGGGTGAAGCAGGAGACGATCGAGCACTACGGGGTCGACGCGAACAAGATCGTCGTGATGCACAACGGTGTCGACACGAAGCGATTTAACCCGAACCTGCGCGGCCATCGCGATGCGGTGCTCGACGAGCTGAAGATCCCGCGGGACGCGTTCGTCTCGCTGTTCGTCGGATCCGGCGCGCGACGCAAGGGACTGAAGGATGCGGTGACGCACGGCGGCGGCGCGCACCTCATCGTAGTTGGCGAGGGCGAAGCTGGCGCGAATCCCATGGTGCATTACGCCGGCCGGCGATCCGACGTGGAGCGCTTCTACGGCGCCGCCGACGTCCTCGTCCTCCCGACGCTCTACGACCCCTTCCCCAACGTCTGCATGGAGGCGATGGCCAGCGGCGTGCCGGTCATCGTCACGCGCGTCGCCGGACCGAGCGAGATCATGACCGACGGCGTCGAAGGTTTCGTCATCGACGACGCATACGACATCGCCGACCGGATCAGGCGCATCACGCCCGAGATGCGCAAAGCCGCTCGCGCGCTTGCGGAGAAGCACCCGATCGAACGCTACATCGACGACACCGTTAGCCTTTACGAGCGCGTCGCGCTTCGCTAGACTCCCCGCCCATGGCTAAGCGTGCCATGGCCGTCCTTCCCGCCCGATACGGATCCACCCGCCTCCCCGCAAAAGCTCTCCTCCGCGAGACCGGAAAGTACCTGATCCAGCACGTCTGGGAGCGGGTCATCCGGGCGAAGAAAGTCGATCGCGTCGTCATCGCAACCGACGACGAGCGCATCCGCGACGCCGCGCTGTCGTTCGGCGCGGAGGTCGAGATGACCCGCGTCGACCACCCGAACGGCACATCGCGCGTGGCCGAGGTCGCCGCGCGAAATCCGTTCGCGAAGGTGATCAACGTGCAGGGGGACGAGCCCGACATGGAACCACGGCTCGTCGACAAGGTGGTCGATCTCCTCGACGACGCCGAGATGGCGACGATCGCGACGTGGGCCGAGAACATCGAAGCCCCGTCGAAGGTGAAAGTCATTCTCGACAAGGACTGCAACGCGCTCTATTTTTCGCGCGCGCCGCTCGCCGACGCGTTCCTTCACCTGGGCATTTACGGCTACTCGAAGAAGTTCATCGCGAAGTACGTGAAGCTGCCGATTTCACCGCTTGAGACGGCGGAGAGGCTCGAGCAACTTCGCGCGCTCTACCACGGCTACAAGATCCGCGTCGGAGTCATGAAAACCGCGGGCCTCGGAGGAATCGACACTCCGGAGGACTACAGAGCTTTCGTCAAGAGACGCGCCATTGACGCACGGGCACGAAAGTAGCATGATTGGAATCCGAGGAGACTTGGCAGTGCAGATTGTGCGAACGCCACTCGGAGAGCGTGGCCGCACTGCCGACGGGGACGCAGAACGGACGAAGGGGAGACAGTCCGCATGACGAAGCATATTTTCATCACGGGCGGCGTCGTGAGCTCTCTCGGCAAGGGCCTCACGAGTGCGTCCGTCGGTTACCTGCTCGAGAGCATGGGCCTTCGCATTTCGATGCAGAAGTGGGACCCGTACATCAACGTAGACCCGGGCACGATGAACCCGTACCAGCACGGCGAGGTCTACGTCACCGATGACGGCCTCGAGGCCGACCTCGACCTCGGCCACTACGAGCGTTTCACGAACGCACTTATCAACCGGTACTCGAACTACACGACCGGCAAGATCTACAGCGAGGTCATCGCCAAGGAGCGCAGGGGCGAGTACCTCGGCCAGACGGTTCAGGTCATCCCGCACATCACCAACGCGATCAAGGAAGCCGCGAAACGTATCGAGGGGCCCGACATCGACGTTGCCATCACCGAGATCGGCGGCACCGTCGGCGACATCGAAAGCCTCCCGTACATCGAGGCCGCGCGCCAGTACCTGCTCGACGCCGGACGCGAGAACGTGCTGTACGTCCACCTCTCGCTCGTCCCGTACCTGCGCGCAAGCCACGAGATCAAGACGAAGCCGACGCAACAGAGCGTCGCGAAGCTGCGCGAGATCGGCATCATCCCCGACGTGCTTATCTGCCGAACGGAAGTTCCGCTCAGCGACGACATCAGGGCCAAGCTGTCGCTCTTCTGCAACGTGCCCAAGGACTGCGTGCTCGAAGAGAAGGACGTGGACTTCTCGATCTACGAGATCCCCGTCCTCCTCGCCGACCAGAAGATGGACGAGATCATCGTGCGGCACCTCAACCTCGCGGTGAAACGCCCTGATCTGTCGCTGTGGAAACAGATGCTGGAGATCGTGAAGCACCCCGAGCGCGAGGTGACGATTGCGATCGTCGGCAAGTACCTCGAGTTGCAGGACGCGTACAAATCGATCTACGAATCGCTCGCCCACGCCGGAATCGCGAACAAGGTGAAGGTCGTGATCAAAAAGGTGCCGGCCGAGGACGTCGAGAAAGTCGGCATGGACCGATTCATGTCGGGCGTGCACGGCATCCTCGTGCCGGGAGGCTTCGGCAAACGCGGCGTCGAGGGCAAGATCAAGGCGGCGAAGTACGCTCGCGAAAGGCGCGTCCCGTACTTCGGGCTATGCCTCGGGATGCAGACGGCCGTCGTCGAATACGCGCGCAACGTCCTCGGGCTCGAAGGGGCGCACAGCGTCGAATTCGAGCCGGGGACCCAATTCCCCGTCATCGCGCTCATGGAAGAACAGAAGAAAGTGACGCAAATGGGCGCGACGATGCGCCTCGGCAGCTTCCCGTGCAAGCTGACCCCCGGCACGCGCGCGCACAAGGCGTACGGCACCGACATGGTGAACGAGCGCCACCGCCACCGTTTCGAATTCAACAACGCCTATCGCGCCCAGTTCACGTCGAAGGGCGCCGTCTGCTCCGGCATCTGGCCGGAGGGCGACCTCGTCGAAGTGTTCGAGATCGCCGATCATCCGTGGTTCGTCGGCGTGCAGTCGCACCCGGAATTCAAGTCGAAGCCGACGCACCCGCATCCGCTCTTCCGCGACTTCATCCAGGCGTGCGTGGAGGCCAGCCGCCCTAAGTCGGCGGCGACCCCGCTTGAGACGTCCGCCGTATGACGGATCAACCGATCGACAAGAAAGTCGACAGCGACTGGAAGAAGCGCGCGCAGCAGGAGAAGGCGCAGTTCGACGCGCAACTCGGCGGCAAGAAGGCGGCTGCACCGTCAGGGCCTCGCCCCCCTTCGGGTGCCGGTGAGGACCTCGGAGACGAAGTCGGCGCGGCCGAGTCCATCTTCTCGAGTTTCGTCGAGACGCTCGCCGCGCAGGCGGCGATGTACTTGGGACTCCAGCCGGATCCGATGACCGGAGCGCGCAGGGCGAATCCCGAGCAGGCAAAGTACCTGATCGACGTGCTGGGCACGCTCGAGGCAAAGACTCAGGGAAACCTCACGCCGGAAGAGGAGCGCCACGTCAAGCTCGTCGTGCATGAGCTGCGAATGGCGTTCGTCGAGCTCACGCAGGGCGGGGGCGGCAAAGGGCCTCGCCCTCCCGGCGTCCGATAAACGCCGAGCGCGCCGAGGCAGCCCCCCGAGAGCCAGCAGATTCCGCTCTGGGACGTCCGCTCGGCGACTTCCGCTTCTCGCTTTGCGACCTCGGAGTTGAAGCTTCCCCTAGACCCGCTTCAGCTCCCCAAGCCGCGCCTCGGGCACCGACCACTCGAGATTGTCGAGGAACGCGTCGACATACGCCGCGCGCGCCATCCCCGTGTAAGCATGCTCCCACACGTCCATGACCACGATTGGCGTGAAGCCGGCTGGATGCCCCTCGTGGTGCAGCTCGATCCAGTGATTCGAGAGCCAGCCGGTCATAGGATCGCGATACGTGATCACCCAGCCGACACCCCGCATCATCCCCATCGCGACGAACTGCTCGCGCCACACATCGAATGAGCCCCACGCGCGGATGAATTCGCGTGTGATCCCGTCCGACGGCACGCCGCCGCTCGCCGCGAGCTGCTCGAAGTACAGCTCGTGCAGCCGCATCCCGTTGAACTCCCAGCCCATGCGGCGGTTGAGCTCGGAGAACTCGATGCTGCCGGGTTTCGCGTGCGTGATCGCCTTGCGCAGCGCGTTCGTGTTCGCCACGTATCCGTGGTACAGCTTCACGTGCGCCTCCACGAGCGCATCCGGCAATTTCTTGAGCCCCCGCACCCCCGCACAATCGCGCGCGGCGTATTCCATGTCGCTCCTCCCGCACAACTATATACAGTATACCCTGTACATACGTTACATGAGAGCCGTTGAGATGACGGCCCCCGCTGTTAGAATGGAGCCATGATGCACCGCTTCGTTATCGCCGCCGCGTGCGCTCTCCTGTTCACCGGATGCGACGGCGCGAGACCGGACCCCACGACCGTTCCGAAGTTCGATCCCGTGCTCCCCGACCCCGCCACGGCCGGTTCCGTGCGCGGCGAGGTGCGCTTCGACGGCCCAGTGCCGCAACAGAAGCTGGAGCCGATGGCCGGGAGCGCGGAGTGCGCCGCGCTGCACTCGCAGAAGGTCTTCAGGCAGGACATCCTGCTCCGGGACAGCCGCGTCCGCAACGCGTTCGTCCACCTGAAGTCCGGCCTGGACGCGAAGTACCGCTTCCCCATCCCGACGGAAGAGCACGTCATCGCGAATGAGAAGTGCCTTTACGTCCCGCGCGTCTCGGGCGCCCGCACCTGGCAGACCATCAAGCTCCTCAACAAGGATCCGGCACAGCACAACTTCCGCACCGCCCAGTGGAGCCGGACCCTTAACAGCGCCGGACAATGGGACACCGTGCGGTTCGACGCACCGCAGAATCCCGTGCAGCTCCGGTGCGACCTCCACACCTGGATGATCGGCCACCTCTGGATCCTCGACCATCCCTTCTTCGCCGTCACCGACGACAACGGCGCGTTCGAGCTCAAGGGACTCCCGCCGGGAGACTACACGATCGAGGCGTGGCACGAGGCGTTCGGCGCGCAGACGCAGACGGTGAAACTCGAGCCGAAAGGATGGGCGACGGCGACGTTCACCTTCAAACCGTAGCCAAAGAAAAAGACCGGAAGGCCTGGGCCTCCCGGTCTTTCCGTATTGCTGCTTGCTACTTCGCCGCAGGCGGGGCGGCGGGCGGGGGCGGCGCCGCAGGGGACGACCACTCCGTGCCCACTTTGCCCGACAGTCCGATCAGGTGATGCACCACGCCGAGGCCGATCAGGATCGCCACCGGCATCAGGATCAGCGTGACCGTGAATCCCACCGTGAACACGTGCGAGCCGAAGATCATGCCGAACAGCATCGGCCCCGACACGTACATGTTGAAGCGCGAGGCGAGGAAGGCCTTGCGGATGCGCGCGTCGTGATCCGGCGCCTTGTTCCCCGTCTTGATCCCGTTGATGATCACCTGCTGGTTCGGCCAGATGATGAACCACACGTTGAACCACATGATCATGCCGAGCAGCATGCCCATCGAAATCCAGAGGTTCTTCGACACGCCGGCGTAGTCCGGACTGAACCAGTTCTTCAGTTGCTCCGGATTCTGGTGCCAGCCGTAGCCCAGCAGCGCGACGCCGGCGAGCATCGTCACCATCGCGCCCCAGCGGAACCAGAAGAGAGCGCGCGGCCGCAGCTCAGGGATCACCTTCTTCTTCGTCTCGCCGTCGAGCGGCTTTTCGAACGGCCCCTGCACCAGGTTGAAGAAGTACAGGTGGCCGATCCAGATGATGCCGGCCAGGATGTGCACCCAGCGCAGCATCGTGAGGATCGTGTCGCCCAGGTTGGGCCACACCAGCGCCGGAGCGGCCGCCTTCGCCGTATCCGCCGCCTGATCGATGAGGCATTCGAGACCGAAGAACATGCGTCCCCCTTCCCTATATAGACAGTTTAGACTGTCTATATTTTATCCCGCCCCGGCGCGACCCGTCAACAATTATTGCCGGGCGGCGTGCGGCGCCACCGCGTCCGCGATGATCTTCGCGACCTCGAGGTAGGCGGCGTCAATGGTGGCCACGTCCGTCAGCAGGTGCATCGGGATGTTGAGCACCTGCATGATCTTCCGCGTGCGCTCCTCCCCGAGGACCGCGTCGAGCCCGCGCACCACCCGCTCCAGCCCGGCGCGCTGCGTGCTGATCACGTCCAGCAGCTTCCC
>CAYXVY010000174.1:0-27706 GCA_964468745.1 uncultured Planctomycetales bacterium
CGCCGCCGCGCCATCGCGCACAGTTCTCGAAACGACAGCAGCGCGAAGAGTCCGAGCAATACCGTTATCGCCAGCGGCCGCCCGCACCGTACGTCGACCCACACGATGCCCGCAATCGCCGCGAGGAGCAACGGCGCGCCGACAACGCGGATGAGGATCCTCCGAGCGGGCGACGGCCCCGCCCCGAGGGGACTCGAGGGGTCGGCGCTCATTCTGTCTCGTTGATCGATCCGAACCGCCGGTCACGCGCCGAATAGTCGAGGATCGCCTTGTGCAGATGCTCGCGTTTGAATTCCGGCCACATGACGGGCGTCACCCACAGCTCCGTGTACGAGATCTGCCAGAGGAGGAAATTCGAGACGCGCGCGTCGCCGCCGGTGCGAATCAGAAGTTCCGGGTCCTGCGCCTGCGGATCGTACAGGTGTTTCGAGATGGTCACCTCGTCGATGTGCTCCGGGTCGAGCCGCCCTACGCGTACCTCCTGCGCGATGCGCTGGATCGCGTCGACGAGTTCCTGGCGCGCCCCGTACGAAAGCGCGAGGCTGAGCACCATGCCGTTGTTCGCGCGGCTCATCGCGATCGTCCCATCCAGCTCCTTGCGCACGTCCGCCGGGAGCAGCTGGAGTCGCCCGATCGCCGTGAAGCGGATGTTGTTGTCCATGATCTCGTCGCGCTCATCCACGAGGTAGCGCCGAAGCAGCTTCATCAGAAGATTGATCTCGCGCTCAGGCCGCTTCCAGTTCTCGGCGCTGAAGGCGTAGAGGGTGAGCCGCTTCACGCCGATTCGCGCGCACTCGCGGGTGATCTCCCGCACCGACTCGGCGCCGTTCTGATGCCCGTAGATGCGCCGCAGTCCCTGCTTCTTCGCCCAGCGCCCGTTGCCGTCCATGATGATCGCGATGTGGCCCGGAATGCGGGCGTTGGCAAGTGCGCTCGGAACTTCAATCTGTGCGGTCATGCGGTCCTGTAGCTTACTACAACGCTCGCGGGCCGACAAATCGACGACGACCGCTTACCGGAGGATGGTTTTCAGCCGCTCGCCGCCCACGCTTACCATCGACACGCGCACGTCGAGCTGCTTTTCCAGGTACGTCAGATACGTGCGCGCCTCTTTCGGCAGCCTGTCAAACCGGCGCACCTTCGATGTATCCGCCTTCCATCCTGGAAAGGACTTGTACACCGGCCGGCAACGCGCAAGCGCGTCGGCCTCGACCGGCAGGCGATCGACGCGCCGCCCCTCAAGCTCGTATCCCGTGCAGACGCGGATCTCCGGAAGGCCGTCCAACACGTCGAGCTTCGTGATTGCGAGCTCATCGATTCCGTTGATCATCACCGCGTGGCGCGACGCGACGATGTCGAACCACCCGCAACGGCGCGGGCGCCCCGTGGTCGCGCCGTACTCGTGGCCGATCTCGCGGAGCTTCGCACCGAGCGCATCGGTCAGCTCGGTCGGGAAGGGTCCTTCGCCGACGCGCGTGCAATACGCCTTCGCCACGCCGATGATCGTGCCGATCTTCTTCGGCGGGACACCCGTGCCCGCGGAGATGCCGCACGCGTCGGAGTTCGAGCTCGTCACGAACGGATACGTCCCGAAGTCGATGTCGAGCAGGCTCCCCTGCGCCCCCTCGAAGAGCACCCGCTTGCCGTTGTCGATGGCATCGTTCACGTAGCCCGTCGCGTCGCCGACGAAGGGCTCGATGTCCTCGGCGAGTTTGCGGTACTCCATCCAGATCCGGTCCGCCTCGAGCGGTGGCGCGTTGTAGAGCGCGCGCAGGATCTTGTTCTTCTCCGCGGTCAGCGCGCCGAGCCGTTCCATGAAGAACGCGGGGTTGAATAGATCCGCCACGCGCAGCCCCTTGCGGGCCGCCTTGTCCGCGTAGCACGGTCCGATCCCGCGCTGGGTCGTCCCGATTCTGTTTGCGGAAGTTTTTTCCGACAACGCGTCGAGGTGCTTGTGGTACGGCATCACCACGTGCGCGCGTTCCGAGAGCATGAGATTGCGCCCTATCGCGATGCCGCGTTTCCGCAGATCGCGGATCTCCTCCAGCAGCTGCACGAGGTCGACGACCACGCCGTTCGCGATCACGCAGGTGGTGCCCGGATGCAGGATCCCGGACGGAATGAGATGCAGGACGAACTTCTCCTTGCCGTTCAGGACCGTGTGCCCGGCGTTGCCGCCGCCCTGGAAACGGACGACCACGTCCGCCTTCTCGGATAGCAGGTCGACGATCTTGCCCTTGCCTTCGTCGCCCCACTGCACACCGACGACGCAACTCGTGTGCGGCTTCATCGCTTGCACGCCCCCAAGCTCTTGATGAACTGGTTGAACAGGTATCGCGAGTCGTGCGGCCCGGGGGCCGCCTCCGGGTGATACTGCACCGAGAAGACCGGCAAGCTCTTGTGACGGAATCCCTCGACCGTGCCGTCGTTCAGATTCACGTGCGTCACTTCGATTCCCGCGCCGCCGCACGTGCTGTCGTCCACCGCAAATCCGTGATTCTGGCTCGTGATCTCGACCTTGCCCGTGGCCACCTCTTTCACCGGATGATTCGCGCCGTGATGACCGAATTTCAGTTTATAGACGCGCGCGCCGAGAGCGAGTCCCAGGATCTGGTGCCCGAGGCAGATCCCGAAGAGCGGCATCTCCTTCGTCACCAGGTCCTTCACCGTCTCGATCGTATACGTCACCGCGCCTGGATCTCCGGGCCCGTTGGATAGGACGACGCCATCGAATTTTTGCGACACCAGATCGGACGCCTTCGCGTGCGCTGGGAAGACCGTCACATCACAACCGTGCTCCGCGAGCAGACGCACGATATTCCACTTCGCGCCGCAGTCGATCAGCGCCACTCGCCACGTGGGGGGCGGCATCTGCCCGACGCCGGCAGTAACGAATTCGCGCCAGGGCCTCGCTTCCTGCGAGGTGACATGCTTCACGAGATCGAGCCCCGCCATGCTGGGGACCGTGCGTGCCTTCCGCGTAAGGCTCGCGTCGTCCAGGTCGGTCGTTGAGAGTACGCCGTTCATGGAGCCGTTCTGACGCAGCCGGCGGGTGAGCGCACGCGTATCGATGTCGTCGATTCCCACGATGCCGTGCTTTTCGAAGTACGACTCGAGCGTCGAGGTCGCGCGGAAGTTGCTCTGGGTGCGGGAAAATTCGCGAGCGATGAAGCCCTCAATCCATGGCTTGGCCGATTCGTGATCGTCCTCGTTCACGCCGTAGTTCCCGATGTGCGGATACGTCATCGTCACCAGTTGCCCCTTGTACGAGGGGTCGGTGGTGATCTCCTGGTAGCCGCTCATCGCGGTGTTGAAGACGACTTCGCCTGCGCGTTCTCCGTCCGCACCGAAGGCGCGACCCGTGAATACGGTGCCGTCCTCCAGCGCCAGCTTCGCGATTCTCGTCATTTCTCCTCGATCACGTTTCCGTCCTTGTCGACGGGCCCGACGATGACGGTGGTCAGTGCATCGGGATTCAAATGCGCGCGCGCCGCGCGGAGAACGTCCTCCTTGGTCACGGCGGACACGCCCGCGCGATAACGCAGCGGCCAGTCGATGCCGAGCCGGCGCCGGCGACACGTCACCATGTAATTCGCCACATCGTCCGTCGACTCCCACCGGAATGGGATGCTGCGTGTCAGGTACGCTTTTGCGGTTAATAGCTCGCCCTCTTTCGGCCCTTCCGTCAGCAAGTCGTTCAGTATCTTCAGCGCCGTGTCCCGCGCCTTCATGCCGTTCTGCGAACCGCTCCCCATGTAGACAAGGAACGGAGCGGGATAGGGCGCCAGCGCAACGACCGCCCCGCCCACCTCGTATGCGAGGTGCATGTCCTCACGGACGATGCGCGTCAGCCGGTCCGTGAACGCAGGGCTGCTGCAGAAGATCTGCTCGAAGACCCGAAGTGCGAAGTAATCGGGGTCGCTGAACGGGATCGACACGTGGCCGAGACAGACATTGATCTGCTTCGTCTTGCGGAACTCGACGTGCTGATGCCCCTTTCCCTCTCGCTTGACGTCCGGCAGCGGAATGGCCGCGGCCGGACCATTCGCGGACCAGGAGCCAAATCGGCTCGTCAATTCGTGGAGGATCGCGGCAGGATCGACATCCCCCGTCACCGCGAGGATCGTGGTGTCCGGGCGGTAGCGCGCCGCATGGTGCGCGACAACGTCGGCGCGGGTGAGCTTCTCCACCGTCTCCTTGAGTCCGTGCCCGGGCCGCCCCGCCGGGTGGCCTGAGTAGACCTTGCTGAACCAGAGCTCACGCGCGAGTCCCGAGGGGTCGTCCCCCACGCCCTCGATCTCCTGCAGCTGGTGGTCCAGGTACAGCGCGACGCGATCGTCCGGAAATACCGGGTAAATGAGCAGATCGCGTAGCAGATCCATGACCATGGCCGAATCGCGCGTGAGACACTTCGCCGAGAGTCCCTCGGATCCCGCACTGAGCTGCGCACCTGTGTACTCGAGTGCCTCCGCGATCTCCTCCGGGCCCATTTTCCGCAGGTCCGGCGTGCTGAACCCCTGGTCGAGCAGCGCGCCCGTCAGTTGCGCGACGCCCGCCTTGTCGGACGATTCGGTCAGCGGGCCCGCGTCGACGGACGCCACAACGCTGACGATGGGCAGATTCCGCCGAGGCTTGATCAGGATCGTGAGCCCGTTCGCCAACCGGTGCTCGTGGTACTCGCCAAACTCCGCCACGGGCGATGCAGGTGCCGCCTGCCTCCCCGCGTGGCGCCGGTTCCTCGCCTTGTTCGCGACGGCAACCGTGCGGTTCTCCACGCGGAAAAGGGATTTCGCGACCGCCTGAATTTTCTGCGGCGTCACCGCTTCGATCCGCGCGATGTACTCCTTCAGGTACCTGGGCACACCGAGACCTTCATAGACGCCGACGCTGGTCGCGAGATCGAGCGCGCTCTCCTTGCCGAATATGAAGTTCGCCGTGATGATGTTCCTGGCCTTCTGCAATTCTCGCGCGGCGACGGGGGCCGCCTTGAGCGATTCCAGTTCCTCCAGCAACGCCTTCTCGACGTCGGCAGGCTTCGCCTCATCCGTGACGTCCGAAAAAACGTAGAAGACGCCGTCGTACCGGCGGGCGCTGTTGGTCGCGTCGACTTCGGTGGCGACGCGATCCCGCACGACGAAGCGCTTGTACAGGCGCGAGTCCTTTCCGTTCGTCAATAGATTCTGGATCACGTCGAGAACGATGTCCTCCTCGGAGCCGACCGTGTTGGTGCGCCACGCTAGGCCGATCCGATCGGTCGCCTTGTCCGTCTCGAACGTCGCGCGGTTCTCGCCCTTCTGCGGCGGCTCCGCGGCCGTCGGCGGCGCGGCCTCCTTCACCTTCGGGATGCCGTTGAAGAGCTCGCGCACGCGCGCGAACGTCTTCGCGCGGTCGATGTCCCCGATGACGACGAGCGCCGCGTTGTTCGGTCCGTAGTGATTGAGGTAAAACTCGCGCATCACCTCGAGCTTCACCGACTTGACGTCGGCCTCATATCCGTGACCCGGCCGGCGATACGAGTGCGTCTTGAAAACGATCTGATCCATCTCGTACTGGAGCTTGCCCGACGGCGAGTCGAGGAAACGGTAGAGTTCCGAGAGGATATTGCCGCGCTCCCCGTCCATCTCCTTGAGGTCGAGCGTGCAGTTGCGCATCCGGCTCGCCTCGATACGAAGAACGTCGTCGAGCGCCTCGGCCGCCACATTGAACCAGTAGAGCGTGAAGTCGTTCTCGGTGAACGCGTTGTTTACGCCGCCTGCGCGCACGGTGATCTCGTCGATCTCGCCCTTTGCATAGATGTCGGTTCCCTTGAAGAGCATGTGCTCCAGGAAGTGCGCCAAGCCGCTCGTGCCCTCTGGCTCGTGCACCGTGCCGACGCGATAGACGAGGGCGGTACTGACGACCGGCAGCCGCCGGTCCTCCTTCACGAAGACCTTCATGCCGTTGTCCAGCGTCTGCTGTTCGAGTCCCGCGAGCAGATCGAGCGCGCCGTACTGCACCGCGGGCTGCGGCACGGGCTTCGGCTGCTCCTGAGTCGGACCGATCCCGGGCCGCGGTTCTGACGACTGTGTCGCTCCTCCGCCGCATGCGACGAGAGCGGCCAGCCCGAAGAGGCCCAACGTGAGTGAACGCATGCGTCTCTCCGTCATTCTTCCTTGGTGGCGGCCGCGCGGGCGCGACCCTTCGGCGCCTCGTCCGCCTGCACCACCCGCGCGAGGTCCTCGGCCGTCAGCTTGCGAAACTGTCCCTCAGGGAGCGGCCCGAGCGTCAGCCCGCCCACGCGAATGCGCGTGAGCCGCTTCACCTTGTATCCCCAGCGCGCGAAGATCCGCCGGATCTCGCGATTCATCCCCTCGTGAATGGTGACCTCAAGGACGGTCACCTCGCGCGTCCGCTTCGCGACATGCACGCTCACGGGCCCGGTCTTGCCCTCGCTCAACCAGACGCCCTTGCGGACCTTTTCCAGGATCGGCGCGGCCACTTCACCGCGGATGACCACGTGGTACGTCTTCGGCACACGGAAGCGCGGGTGCGTCAGGCGGTCGCAGAGGTCGCCGTCGTTCGTCATGATGACAAGGCCGTGCGAATCGGCGTCGAGCCGCCCCGCCGGGTAGAGCCGCACACGCACGCCCCGCATCAAGTCGACGACCGTGCGTCGGCCCTGCTCATCGTTGGTCGTGGAGACGACGTTCATCGGTTTGTGGAGCATATACGCCACGGTCACGGGCATCCGCACGTAGCGGTCCTCGCACTTGATCTTCTGCCGAGTCGGATCGACTTTGACCCCCATCTCCGTGACGGTTTTGCCGTCGACCTGGACCGACCCTGCCGCGATCAACCTCTCGCACGTGCGGCGCGAGCCAAATCCGGCGTGCGCGAGGACCTTGTGAAGACGATCTAGAGGGGCCATGGCGCGGGCGCGATTCTATGAGCGACGCGCCGATTAGGCAACGACCGCCGCACATCGGGCTCGAGCGCTAGCCGTTTCGCTCGAGAATGTCCGCAAGACGCTCCGGATCGATATTGCATCCGGTGAGCACCACCACAACACGACGGCGGGACTTCGGGACGCGCCCCTCGACGATCGCGGCGACGGCCGCTGCGGCAGATCCCTCGATCGTCATCTTCTCGCGGCGGTGCGTCGCGGCTACGGCTCGTGCAATCGCGTCCTCGCTCACGACGACAACGTCATCGAGGTACTTCAGTCCCAGCCGATACGTGTTCTCCGCGACTCCCCCCTCTATTCCCTCGGCGATCGTCGCTTTCGACTCGACCCTGAGATGCGCTCGCCGGTCCCTGCGCGAGAGCCACATCCCCGGAGACGACTCCGAGTTCACGCCGATAACCGCAGCATCTGGAGCGAGTCGCCGGGCGACCAATCCGATCCCGATCGAGAGCCCGCCGCCTCCGCACGGCGCGACGATCGCGTCGACACGGTCGAGCTCCTCAAGGATCTCCAGCGCGGTCGTGCCACCGTTCCCAGCAATCACATGAGGATCGTCGAATGGCGAGACCCACAGGCGATCGCCCACGCGGGCAAGCGCGTACTCCTGTGCGTCGTCGTACGAGTCGCACGGCGCCTTCTCGAGAGTTGCACCGAGTTCCAGGATCTTCTTCTCCTTGATGGCGGGAATCGTGCGCGGCGTGATGATGGAACACGTGACGCCGTGCTCTCGCGCCGCGTAGGCGAGTCCGAGCCCGTGGTTCCCCGCGCTGGCCGCGATTACACCGCGCCCGCGCACATCGACATCCGCAAACTTCGCGAACGGACCGCGCACCTTGAACGAGCCGGTAAGCTGTAAATTCTCGCACTTTAGGAACACATCGCCGCCGTGCAAACCGGACAGCCACTCGCTCCGAACGATCGGCGTCTGCTTAACACGGGCGCGAACCGCGGGAGCGATGCGCTCGACGAGCTCGAAGTCAACCGAGTACGTCACCTCGTCGCCTTGATCGCCTGCTCCAGATCCTCGATCAGGTCTTCGACGTCCTCGATTCCCACCGAGAGCCGCACGAGCGCGTCGGGGAGGCCGCCCTTCGCACGTTCCTCTTTCGGGATCGACGCATGCGTCATCGTCACGGGGTGCCCAATGAGCGACTCGACGCCGCCGAGCGACTCCGCCAGCGCGAACACTTTCGTCTTCGTCGAGAACGCGATGTTGCGATCGAGGCCACCCTGGAGCTCGATGGACATCATGCCGCCGAAATCGCGCATCTGCCGCTTCGCCACCGCGTGGCCGTCGTGCGACGCGAGCCCGGGATAGTTCACGTGCATGACATCCTTCTGCTCCGTCAGCCACTGAGCGATCCTGCGAGCGCTCTCGCAGTGCTGCCTCATGCGCACCGCGAGCGTCTTTGTACCGCGCAGGACGAGGAAGCAGTCGAGCGGCCCGGGCACGGCCCCCATCGCGTTCTGCAGAAACTTGAGCGACTCGTACAGCGCCTTGTCGTTCATCAACACGGCGCCGCCGACGACATCCGAGTGGCCGCCGAGATATTTCGTCGTTGAGTGCAGCACGAGATCCGCGCCCAGCGCGAGCGGTTGCTGCAGGTAAGGCGTCGCAAACGTGTTGTCGACGACGACTTTCGCGCCGCGGCGGTGTGCGATCTCCGCGGCGGCAGCCAGATCCGTCACGGTGAGCAGCGGGTTCGAAGGAGACTCGAGCCACACGAAGCGGGTGTTCGGCTTCAGCGCCGGTTCGAGCTCCTCGAGGCGATGGATGTTGATGAACGTAAACTCGACGCCGAAGCGCTCGAACACTTTCGTGAACACGCGATACGTGCCGCCGTAGACGTCTCGCCCGCAGACGACGTGATCGCCCGCCTTGAGCGTCGCGATGATCGTCGTCTCCGCCGCCATGCCGCTCGCGAAGGCGAGGCCGAAGTCGGCCCCCTCGAGGGCGGCGAGGTTGCGTTCGAGCGCGGCGCGCGTAGGATGATTCGTGCGCGCGTAGTCGAAGCCCTTGTGCTTGCCCGGCGCCTCCTGCACGTACGTCGACGTCAGGTAAACCGGCGTCATGATCGCGCCCGTCGTCGGGTCCGGCGGCTGGCCGGCATGGATGGCTTTCGTCGAGAATCGCACGCGGCCTCCTCGCGACTACGCTGTCGCTGATATCGAGTGCACGAGATCGTACTTCGTGATGATCTCGAACTTCTTGTCGCCGAGATCGACGAATACCGCCGGCGCCTGCGCCGGGATGATCGCCGTGATTTGCTCGAGGGGCGCGTCGCGGGCTACGATCGGAAACGGCTTCCCCATCACTTCGCGCACCACCAGCTCGCGAATGTCCTTTCCGGCGAGCAGCAGCTGCACGACGGTGTCCTCATAAACCGCGCCGATCGGTCCGCTGTCCTCGAAGACCGGCAGCTGTGAGACGTCGTTGGACTTCATACGTTCCATCGCGGTCATCACGGATTCGCTTGGCAGCGCCTGCAGCAGCTTCTTGAGACTCTTCTTTTTGCGGACGATCTGCTCCGCGGTCAGCTTGACCTCGCTTTCGAGGTACTGGTTCTCACGCATCCACTCGTCGTTGTAGACCTTGCTGAGGTAGCGCATCCCCGTATCGGGGATGAAAACGACGACACAGTCGCCCTCGCCCAGTTCGCGCGCGACCTCGAGCGCGACCAGCATTGCGGATCCCGTCGAGCCGCCGGCGAAGATGCCCTCCATGCGCGCAAGCTTGCGCGTCATGACGAAGCTGTCCTTGTCGTTCACCTGGCGCACGTCGTCGACGACGCTGAAATCCATCGAACTCGGGAAAATATCCTCGCCGATGCCCTCGACCTTGTACGTCTTGGGCTCACCGATCTTTCCCGTGTGGAAGAACTGGTGATAGAGCGAACCGATCGGATCCGCTCCGATCACCTTTATGCGAGGACTCTTCTCCTTGAGGAATTTACCGATGCCGCTGATCGTGCCGCCGGTGCCCATGCCCGCGACGAAGTGCGTGAGCTTCCCCTCCGTGTCCTCCCAGATCTCCGGTCCGGTCGTCAGGTAATGCGCGAGAGGGTTGTCAGGATTATCGTACTGGTTGGGGTAGTAGGAGTTGGGCACTTCGCGCGCAAGCTTCTTGGCGACCGAATAGTAGCTGCGCGGGTCGTCCGGCACGACGGCCGTCGGACAGACGATGACTTCGGCGCCGAGCGCCTTCAGCAGATTGATCTTCTCGCGCGACTGCTTGTCCGTGATCGTGAAAATCAGCTTGTAGCCGCGCACCGCTGCGACCAGCGCGAGCCCCATTCCGGTGTTGCCGCTCGTCCCCTCGATGATCGTGCCGCCGGGCTTCAGCTGTCCGCGCTTCTCGGCTTCGTCGATCATGCGGATGCCGATGCGATCCTTGACGCTCCCCCCCGGGTTCAGGTGGTCGCACTTCGCGTATATCGCCGGCTTCAGCCCTGCGCTGATGCGATTCAGTCGGACGAGGGGCGTGTGACCGACCGCTTCAAGGATGTTGTTGTAACGCATGCAACCCGAACCGGCTCTCCAGACGTCTAATTATAGGAATCGCGTTGTTACGTCCACCTATAATGGACCTATAGCTATGAAGACCCTTTTCTGCCTTCTTACCCCTCTGCTGCTCATGGCGCCCCGCTACGGCGATATCGTCGTAAAGACGCCGGAACGCACGTACATCGCGAAGAAACTCGTGATCAAGGAAGTCGTCGGCGAGCTCGCGGTCGAACTGGAGGACGGAAGCGGAAAATCGCACGTCCTCAAGTGCATGGACGTCGAGGACATCTCGATGGCCGCACTGGCGCCCGCGAAAACAGCGGGCGCAGTGGACGTCCAAGTCAGCTTGTGGACCGGAGACACCGTGCTGGGCACCCTCGGCGACATCGATCCGAAGGGCGAGTCGGTGCTGCTCAAGTCCGCGGCCCTCGGTGAAATCGCGTTCAAGTTCGAGCACATCGACTCCGTGCGCTTTCTGGCCAATCGCGCGGTCTGGCCGAAGAAGCGCCCCGACGACCTCAAGAACGACCTCGTCCTGACGAAGTCGTCGGATTCGCGCTCAGGGACGATGATTTCCCTGAGCAAGCTGGGGGTGACGTACCAAAGCAGAATCAAAGACGCTGCCGGGAAATTCAAGGAACTGACGATCAAGGCCGAGGACTGCGCCGTCGTCTATCTGACCGAGCCTCCCGGCGCAAAGCCCGCCGCCCCCGCGGGGTTGTTCGCCATCGTTCAGCTCACCGACGGCACCGCTTTGCAGGGCACAATCCAGTCGATGGCCGAAGGCGTGCTCAACTTCACCGACCTGATGGCCAACGCGCGCAAGGTCGGCACGGGCGCCATCGCGGGCCTCTACTTCAAGAACGGTCGCGTGGTCTACCTCTCCGACATGCAACACGCGCGCGCCGACGAGCAGGCGATGTACATCCGCGACCCCGATCCGAAGAAGCGATACCCGAGCGACATCGTCGCCCCCTTCCAGCGGGACAAGAACGCCCACACCGGCGTGAAGGAGACCAAGCTCTCGATCCGGCAGCAGGAATTCCGCAAGGGTATCGGCGTCCACGCCCGCTCAGAGATCGAGTTTTCGCTGGCGGCGGGATTCAAGAAGTTCGAGGCTCTCGTCGGCATCGACGATTGCGTATATGCGCCGGATCTGTCGGGCAGTCCGTGCGGCAACGTGATCTTCCAGGTGCTCGCGGACGGTAAGAAGCTCTGGGACAGCGGCAACGTGACGTTCAAGGACGCGGCCAGGCCCGTGTCGCTTTCGGTCGAGGGCGTCAAATCGCTCGTCCTTCTCGTCGACTGGGGCGAGGACGGCAGCCAGGGTGACTATGCCGACTGGGCGCTGGCGCGCGTCATCCGCTGATTCCCGATGCTTCACGTGGCCTACCCCTTCCTCATCCTCGCCGCACCGGCTGTCATCGCCTTCATCCTGCTGATTTCCCGGCGCGATCACGACGTATCGCGCGCGCGCGCTGCTGCGGCGATGGCGACACGCTCTCTCGGCGTCCTCGCGCTCGTCGTCGCAATGGCTGGACCCAGCACCTTGCGGACGGCAGTTCAGCCGCCACGCGTGATCTTCGCACTCGACGTTTCGGAAAGTGTCGACGACGACGCCCTCGACGAGGCCATCCGCACAATCGAAGCAACCTCGGCGGCCGTCTCGGCCCTAGGCGGCACCACGGGGCTCGTCGCATTCGCCGGAAAACCGTCGGTCCTCCGAGCACCGACGCCGGGCCCCATCACGTTTCAAGGCGTGATTCGCGAGCGCGTGTACTGGCGGCGCAGCGAGGCAGCCATGCGCACGGCGGCCGAGCGCGGAGAAGCCGGCGCGGCCGACCGGCTCGCAACGCTCAGCGCCTGGCGCGAATCGATCGAGGTACTCGCGACACGGCTCGGCCCCGCCACACTCGCCGCAGAATCCCTTCATCAGGCCGATGCGGACAACAGCACGATCGTCATCAGCGATGGACGCGAATCGCGCGGCGCGATCTCACGCGACGATGGTCGGATCTCCTGGATCCGCCTCCCCGCAGATCGCCGGCGCGACCTTGTCGTGCGCAACGTGACGTGCCCGACCGCTGTACGCCACGGCGAACCGTTCGAGATCCTCGTGGAGGTCGAAGCGAGTCACGCGGGCGAGCTGACTCTGGCGCTCACGGTTGATGACCTGGTTCAGACGACAGCGGTCGAGCGGTTCCGCCTGCACGGTCCCGGCCGCTACACGTTTCCCCTCAGCGCCCCGCAGTCGTTTCGTGCGCTGGAGCCCGGTTTGCACCGCCTGATGGCCATGGCGCTCCAAGAGGGTGAGGCAGAGCGGCGCAACAATCACTCCGTGGCGGGCGTGACGATCGTCGGAAAGCCCGAAGCCCTGCTTGTGGAATCCACGCCGGTCGACGGCGAGGCGCTCGCGCGCATCCTCACGGTTCAGCAGATCGGATTCCGACGCGTGCCCGCATCCCAGCTCCCGAGCATGACGGACGGACTTGATCGCTTCGCGACGGTCATTCTCGCCGGCGTGGCGCCGAATTCGCTCAGTCGCGGGGATGCCTCCGCGATCCGCGAATTCGTGGAAAACGGCGGCGGCCTCCTCGTCGTGGCAAGTTCCGCGTGGCTGAAGACGACGGATTTCGCGCGCTCGGAGATCGCGGACCTGCTGCCTGTCGAATGGATCCCGACGAAATCCGACGATACCGCCAAGCCATCGCCTCCGACTCCCACGCCTGTCCCCCCGCGCCCAGGCTCGGCGGAGGCGAAACGCGTGCTGGCGCCGTCGATCGCGCTGCTGCTCGCGATCGACAAATCGGGCAGCATGGCGAGCGCCGCCGGCAACGGCTATCGCAACATCGATCTCGCCCGCGAGGCGTGCATCGCGGCGGCGGAGACGCTGACCGAGCATGACTACGTCGCGGTGCTTCCGTTCGACGGCGTCGCGCACGTGAACACGGTCAAGTGGTCGCGGGCCGACAGCCTGGACTTTTTCAAGAAGGACATGCTGCGCCTGCAGGCCGATGGCGGCACGAAAATCCATCGCGCCCTCGAGGCGTTGCAAAGCAGCTTCGCGCGCGATCCGCACGCCGCTGCCGCGGGGGTGAAGCACGTGATCCTCCTGTCGGACGGCCTCACGCCGCCGGCGGATTTCGAATCCCTGATCGCGCCACTGGTCAAGGACGGCATCACGCTGACCACTGTGTGCGTAGGGACGGGCGACTTCGATCCCATCGTGATGAAACAGCTCGCCAATCTCGGGAAGGGGCGATTCCTCTTTACCGGCGATTTTCATCGGGTCCCGAAGATTTTCACGGCGGAGGCGAACCTCATCGTCAAGGACACGGCGCGCGCGGCGCACGCGAACTCGCCGCCGCTCCCCGCACCGCTCGTGCCCAACGGCACGCCACCTGTCGCGCCGTCTCCGACTCCGACGACGGAGCGGTCGGCGCTCGTCCTGAAGGACGCGCATGAAGTGACGAAGGGCGTGCAGGCGCCGTTGCCAGGGCTCGGCGGCGTCGTCGGCACGCGCGAACGCGCACGCGTTTCGGTGCCGCTGGCCACGTCGAGCGGGCAACCCGTGCTCGCGATCTGGCGTCGCGGGCTCGGCAAGAGCGCGGTCTGGACCGCGGATGTCGGAGGCCCGTGGAGCGCTGAGTGGAGCGGCTGGCAGTCCACTCCCCGCCTCTTCGCGCAGCTCGTCCGGCATCTCTCGAGCGCCGCGGAGGACGGGGATCTCGCATCGCGGGTCACCTTGTCACGCGACGGGGATGCCGTCACGGTGCGCGTCGAATCGGGATCCGCACCGGAGAATCTCGCACTTCACGTTCTCTCGCCGAACCGCGAGGAGATAGCACTCGTCGCCGGGCCCGACGGTTCGCGCGTCGCCCGCATGAGTCTCGATACCCCCGGCGTCCTGCACACCCTGAGTCTCGTGCGCGGCGGCGACCGCGAGGAGAGGGTGCCGCTGCTCGCCATGCTGCCGTATCAGACGGAGCTGGCGCCCGGCGCGGCGGAGCGGCCGTTCGACAGGGTGACGTCCGTCCCCCGGTCGCTCTCCGAGCTCGAACGCGCGATGCCGTCACTTCCCGCGAAGCGCGAGGCGCGCACGGATCTGGCGCTCTGGTGCCTGCTTGCCGCGGCGCTGCTGCTGCCGGTCGACGTCGCGCTGCGTCGCATCCGCTGAGACGCCCTTCTTCTTCGTTCTTCCCCGGTCTTGCCGTTAAGATCCATCACGTGCTCACGCTCCACTATGCCGGCGCGATGGCCCCGTCCATCGGCGCCGAAGGATTGACCGAGGAAACACTCAACATCGCCATCGCGCGCACAGGCATTCTGTGCCAGCGCGTGGCGGACGAACGCTCGAAGGGCCGCCACGCGTTCGCGGAGCTTCCGTATTCGGAGGACGCCGTCTCGCGCATCGAGAAATTCGCGGACGAACGCCGCGGCGCCTTTCGCAACCTCGTGCACATCGGTATCGGGGGGTCGGCGCTCGGCGCGATCGCGCTCCAGTCCGCCCTCCGCCCCCGCTTCGTCAATCACCTCGCCGTCAAAGACCGCGAATTCTGCCCGCGCGTCTTTTTTCTCGACAACGTCGATCCCGAGGAGACGCGCGAGCTCCTCGAGCTGTGCGCGCCGGCGGAGACGCTGTACCACGTCGTCACGAAGTCCGGCGAGACGACGGAGACGATCGCCGGGTTCATGCTCGCGGTCGAACGACTGCGACGCGCCGTGGGCGACAAGGCGCGCGACCACCTCGTCGTCACGACCGGCGCGAAGGGATTCCTGCGCACGTGGGCGGAACGCGAGAAGGTCCCCACATTTGACGTCCCGGAGGACGTCGGCGGCCGATGGTCGGTCTTCACGCCCGTCGGATTGCTCCCCGCGGCATTCATGTCCATACCGATCCGCGAGCTTCTCGCGGGCGCGATCGCAATGGACACCGTCTGCATGCGGATCGATCCGCACACGAATCTCGCCTACATGCTCGCCCTGATCGCGCACCTGCTCGACGTGCAGAAAAAGAAGCCCATTCACGTCATCATGCCGTACGCGCGCGCCTTGCGCGACGTCGGCGACTGGTTTCGGCAGCTCTGGGCGGAGAGCCTGGGCAAGCGGACGACACTCGACGGCAAGAATATTCCGACGGGACCCACGCCGATGCTCGCGCTCGGCGCGACGGACCAGCACTCGCAGATCCAGCTCTTCATGGAGGGGCCGAACAACAAGTTCGTGCTCTTCATGTCCCCGGAGCGTTACCGCCACGACGAGACACTGCCCGGCAACGTCGCCCCTGAGCTTGGGTGGCTCGCAGGGAAGAAACTCTCCGAGCTCATCAGCGCCGAGCGCATCGGAACGGAAGCGGCGCTCACCGCGGCGGGACGCCCGAACGCGACGCTCGAATTGCCCGACCTGTCCGCGCGATCCGTGGGCGGCCTGATCTATCTCCTCGAGATGGCCACACTGTTCGCGGGATACTTGTACAACGTCAACGCGTTCGATCAGCCGGGGGTCGAGCAGGGCAAGCGCGCCGCGTTCGCCCTGCTCGGCCGCCCCGGATACGAGAAGGAGCGCGAGAAGATCGAGGCCAATATCGGCGCAAGCAACCGCTACGTCGTCAAATAGGGCTCCGTGTCCGCTGCTCGATCAGCCCAAGCATCGCGCCCCGGTCGAACCACGCCGTCCAGACGAGAAGCACGAACTGCATCCCGCAGATCGCCGCCTCCAGCGCGAAAAACTCGTCGACGGTGCGCACGACAAGGATGAACGGCACGGCGAGCCCCGTGGCCGCCAGCAGGCTCCAGCGCAGCCAAGGCACGCTTCCGGTCGCCCTGGTCGAGATGCGAAGCAGGCTCCCCACGATCACCAGGTCGATCAGCGACCACGCGATTCCCTGGATGCGACCAAGGAGCAGTCCCGCGTCCGATTCGGCGATCCACCGGAAAAGCTCGTCCATCATTTCCTCATCAGCAGGCGCACCAGCCGCACGCCCGAGCGGGCGACGACCAGCTCGAAGACGATCCACCCGATTCCGCAGACGCGCAGGAAGAAAAGCAGCACTCTCGCAAGCTGCTCCTGGTTGAAGCCCAGCCGATACGCCGAGGCGATCGCGAGAGCGTTGTACGCAATCGCGAACGCCGGCCACAGGCACGCCAGGACAAGCTGCGACGACGTCGCACGCGGCGGCACAACGCGACCCTCGGCACGTGAATGGAGCAGGCCGTCGATCCGCAGCACGTACAGCGCGATGGCCCCCTCCAGCCAGACCCACGCCATGCAGAGCGCGTTCCAGACGAGTCCGAACGTCAGCTCGTCAAGCCACGCGGCATCGGGCCGCCCCCCGAACGCCTCATTCGCCGCGGCGCGCGAAACGGCAAGCGCGATCGCGACTGCCACGAATACCATCCACAGCGCACGCGAGAGGCGGTCGCCACCGAGCCGGGGCACCGGCTTGCCCAAGGCCACCTCGTTCGCACACCGCGCGCCCCAGCGTACGATGAGCAGCAACACCATCTCGGCGCCGAGCCAGAGCAGCGCCATCGACGACACGAAGGGGGTCACGGCTCGTTCGCTGCCATAACTCTGAGCACGTTCTCACCGAGCACCTTCCTCACGTCCCGCGACGAGTACCCGCGCCGCAACAACTCACGTGTGATTCGCGGAAGCCGCGAGCAGTCGTCCATTTCCAGCGGCAGGCTCGAGACACCGTCGAAGTCGCTGCCGAGCCCCACGTGATCCACGCCCGCCACGCGCGCGATGTGGTCGATGTGGTCGACGAGCAGCGCGAACGGCGGGCGCGGGAGGCGTCGAAGCCCGCGATCGTACCGGTCAAGCCGCCGCGTACTGAGTTTGTCGCTGGCCGTCCGGAATTCCTGCGAGATGAACGCGCTGTAGTAGTTCACACACACGACGCCCTTGTTGTGCGCCACGGCGCGCAGCTGCTCGTCGTAGAGATTGCGACGGTGGTCGCACAGGGCCCGCGCGCTCGAATGCGACGCCATGACCGGCTTGCGCGTCGTCGCCATGACCGCCCAGAAGGTCTTCTGGTGCACGTGCGAGATGTCGACGATGATCCCCGTGCGGTTCATCTCGCGCACGACCTGGCGGCCGAATTTCGTCAGGCCATTGTGTCGCGGCGTCTCCGCACACGAGTCGGCCCAGTCGGTCGAGTTGTTCCACGTAAGCGTGATGTAGCGGATGCCGAGTGACGCGTAGACGCGCAGCACGCCCAGGTCGTTTTCGATCGCATGCCCGCATTCGATGCACGGCACCGCCGCCGGACGGCCCGCGGCGGCGGCGCGACGGATCTCCGACGAGCTCGGCGCGATCGTGAGCCCCTTCACGGAACGCAGCGCGTCGAGCATCTGGAGCGTGCGCTTGACACACACGCGCTCCTTCACGTGTTTCGGCTCGATCCAGAATGCGAAGAATTGCGCGTCGAGCCCTCCCGCGCGCATCTTCGGCACATCGATCTGCCCATGGGTGCGTCGCGAGAGGTCCTCGCCTTTGTCGACGACGCGCCCGATCGTGTCGCAGTGTCCGTCGACAACGATGCTGTCGAAGTGCAGGTCGCGGGCTCGACGGTCCAGGTCGTGCATGGCCGCGTTCATCGTGCATTGCGCCCGGCGCGCCGTCTACAATTCCCCGACTTTCTCAGGAGGACAAGGCATGAAGACGGTGCTGGGGACGTGCGTGATCGCACTCGTCGTATCGGGCATCGTTCGGGCGGCGAGGCAGGAGGGCATGGAGCCGCCGAATCCCGGCAAGGAGCACACACTTCTCGCGCAGTGCGAAGGGACGTGGGACGTCGCGCTGAAGATGCACATGGATCCGACGAAACCGCCGGTCGAATGGAAGGCTGTCGAGACGGTCACGATCGGCTGCAACGGGCTCTGGATCATCAGTGACGTGAAGGGCGACTTCATGGGCGCACCCTTCCACGGGCACGGCGTCTGGGGCTACGACACGCAGAAGAAGAAATTCGTCGGCTCGTGGATCGATTCGCTGGGGACCTATCTCACGATCGCCGAAGGGACGTGGGACGAAAAGACCCACTCCTTCACGTACCTCTTCGAGTCACCCATGGCCAAGATGAAAGAACTTCACACGATCAAGGACAAGGACAACCGGTCGATCGCATACTTCAAGGTCGCCAAGGACCTGAAGGAGACGCCCTTGATGACGATGGAAATCACGCGGAAGAAGTAGAAAGTTGAAAGTCGGACGTCCTGAGGGTCTCACGCCGGAGCTCTCCACGCAGCCCCGGTGTTTTTCTCAGATCGTGTGGCCAGGCTTGAAGTACGGGTCGATCTGCGGCTTGTCGCGCAGCTCGCGCAACGCCTTCGTCACGTACGACTTCACCATCTCGCGCCGCCACATCATGTTGAAGTCGGTGTTGTCGAGCGGCTTGCCGACGCCGTAGGCCGACGCCGCACACTTCGCGATCACCTCGTCCTCCAGCTTCGAACCGACGAGCGCTTTCCCCGCGTCGGTCTCGTGCGGACGCGAGCCGACGCCGCCCAGCACGATCTTCGCGTCCTTGACGCGCGCGCCGTCGAACCACACGCACGCGGCCACACCGAGCACCGGGAAGTCGAACGACCCGCGGCGGCAGAGCTTCCAGTACGTCGCCTTCCAGCCGTTGAGGGCCGGCAGTCTGATCTCCGTCAGCAATTCGTCCGGTTTCTTCGCGAGATACTCGATCCCGTCATCCTTGTAGAGCGCGCCGGCGGGAATCACGCGTTCGCCGCCGGCACCGACGAGCTTCACCTCGGCGCCGATTGCACACATGAGAGGCGAGCTGTCGCTCGAGTTCACGGCCCAGCAACGCGGGCTCGACGGAGCCACCCAGCACGTGTCGCCGTCCTTCTTCAGGCAGAATTGAATCCCCTTGCGCCACTCGTAATTCTGCGACCAGTAGTTGCAGCGCGTGTCGATGAGCAGATTGCCGCCGATCGTCCCCATGTTGCGCAGGATCGGCGTCGAAATCACGCCCGCCGCGCGCGCGACGGCCGGATACGCGCGACGCAGGTCCTTGTCCTCGGCCACGTCTGTCAGCGTTGAGAGCGCACCCAGCGTCATCGCCTGGCCGACCTTGCGAACGCCTCGCAGCTCAAAAATGCGATTGAGTCCGATCACGGTCTTCGGCGTCCACTGTCGCCTCTTCATGTTCGGATAGACATCCGTACCGCCGGCGACGAACATCCCGTCCTTGCCGGCGTCGGCGATCATCTTCACCGCATCGCCCACCGTCTTAGGCTGGCGGTACTTGAATTTCGGCAGTCGCATCATGACTTTCCCGCCTTAACCGGTTCGCCGGAGATCGCCTTGCCGTTGCCGCCTTCCGCGGGCGTCGGCACCTTGATCGGTTCGCCCCACGCAATCTTCGGAACGCGCGTCGGCCCGACTCGCCCCGCGCCTCCCTTCCCCTTTTCGCGCAGCGCCTTCATCACGAGATCGGGCGTGATCGGCACCTGGTCGATCCTCACGCGCACCGCGTCGTACACCGCGTTCGCAATCGCCGGCATGATCGGAAGCAGGGGCCCCTGCCCCACTTCCTTCGCCCCGAACGGTCCGTGCGGATCAGGATCCTCGATGAGATACGTTTCGACGTCGCACATCTCCCGCGTCGTCGGACTTTTGTATTCGAGCATCGATGGAATCTTGTGTGCCCCGAACACCTTGGGGCGGAACACCTGTTCCTCCATGAGCGCCTCGCCGAGACCCATGTAGACGCTGCCTTCGACCTGTCCCATCACGAGGACAGGATTGATCGAGCGGCCGATGTCGTGCGCGATCCAGATCTTCGGTACCTTGACGATGCCGGTCTCGACATCGACGTCCACTTCCGCGACCGCCGCACTGTAACTGTAGGCGGGCGACGGACCGACGCCGGCGCCCCGGTACTTGCCGGGCGACGCGGGAGGCGTATACGAGCCGACCGTTCCGATCGTGCCGAACTTCGCTTCGGCCGCCTGCACCGCTTCGGCGAAGGACATTCCCTTCGACGGCTCTTCGACATCGAACGCCCGGCGCTCCGCGAGTCCCACGCGGATCGCAGGGATCCTCATCTTTTCGGCGACCGCCTGCGCCAGCAGTTCACGCGCCCGCTCCGCCGCCTGGATGGCCGCATTCCCCGTCATCAGGGTAACGCGGCTCGAGTAGCTGCCCAGATCGACGGGCGTGAGGTCGGTGTCCCCCGTCACGACGCGGATGTCGAACGGGTCGATGCCGAGGATTTCGGCCACGATATAGGCGAGGATCGAGTCGCTGCCCTGCCCGATCTCGGTCGAGCCGCAGAAGCACGTCACGCCGCCCGAGCGGTCGAGTTTCAGCTGCACGCCGGAGTGCGGCATGTTGTTCCAGTAGATCGGAAGCCCCGCGCCGCAGATGTAGGCGCCGCACGCGAATCCCACACCGCGCCCGGCGGGCATCCTGCGGAATTTCTTTTTCCAGCCGGCGCCCTCGGCGACGCGATCGATGCACGCCCCCAGGCCCATGGTCCCGATGCGCATGTAATTCGCCGTGACGCTGTCCGCCTTCACGAGGTGGTTGCGCCGGATGTCGACGGGGTCGATTCCGAGTTGCTCCGCAATCTTGTCGAGCTGGACCTCCAGCGCGAATCGCGGTTGCGGCGTCCCATGTCCGCGCTTCGGGCCGCAGGGCGGCTTGTTCGTAAACGCGCGCGCCCCCTCGAACTTGTAGCGCGGCACGTCGTACGTGACCGTCTGAAGCGCGCCCGTGTAGTACGTGCTCGCCACGCCGTAGCTGCCATATCCGCCACCATCGAGGTAACTGCGGAAGTGCATCGCGGTGATCGAGCCGTCCTTCTTGAAGCCGGTCTTCACCCACATCGTCACGGGGTGGCGTCCTCGATGACAGTAGAAGACCTCCTCGCGCGTGAGACAGAGCTTCACCGGCCGGCCGGTCACCATCGACAGCTTCGACACGGCGATCTCGTGGTTGAAGATGTCGCTCTTCCCGCCGAAGCCGCCTCCATTCGGCGTCGCGATGACGCGAATGTGGCTCGCGGGCAGGGGCGCAAGCACCTTCGCAAGCGCGCGATGGACGTAATGCGGCGTCTGCGTCGAACTCCACAGCGTCAACTTCCCGTCGGGATCGAAGTACGCGAGGGACGCGTGCTGCTCCATCGGCAGGTGCGTGCTTCCTTCGTAGTAGAAGAAGTCCTCGCGCGTGCCGGTCGCCTCGCGCCAGCCCGCCTCCATGTCGCCGAACTCGAGCGAGATCTTCTTGTGGAGATTCCCTTCGTCGCCGTAGTCGTGGATGCGCGGCTCCGGATTCGCGACGGCGTCCTCGACCGAGTAGATCCCCTTCAGCGGCTCATACTCGATGCGCACCAGGTCCATCGCTTCGAATGCGACGTCCTCGTCAACGGCCGCGATCGCGACGACGGGGTCGCCGACGTAGCGGACCTTCACGAGCGCGAGCGCGTGTTCATCCTGGCTGACCGGCAGGATTCCGAACGGCACCGGCATGTCCTTGCCTGTGAGGATCGCGGCGACTCCGCGGAGCTTGAGAGCGCGCTTGACGTCGATCTTGACGATCTTCGCGTGCGCCTCGGTGCTGCGGACGATCTTGCAGAAGAGCATGCGCGGAAGGACGAGGTCGTCAGCAAATTTCGTAAGTCCGGTGACCTTCGATCGACCATCGATCCGCCGAATGGGCTTCCCGATCACCTTGTGCCCGTTAGCTGCCATAGATCGATTCCTTCTTCGGCTCCGCCTTCTCGCCGCGCATCCGCGCCGCCGCAAGCTCCACGGCCTCGTAGATCTTGATGTAGCCGGTGCACCGGCACAGATTGCCGGCAAGCGCGTCCTTGATCTCCTCGCGGGATGGCGACGGATTCGCCTGGAGGAGCGCCTTCGCCGTACACAGGAAGCCCGGCGTGCAGTATCCACACTGGGCCGCGCCGAGATCGGCGAACGTCTCCTGAAGAGGATGCAGTTTGGCGCCGTCGGCGAGCCCCTCGACCGTCTCGATCTCGTGCCCCTCCATGTCGAGGCCGAGCGCCAGGCAGGACAGGACCGGCTTGCCGTCGACCAGCACCGCACACGTCCCGCACTCTCCCAATTCGCAGCCGTGCTTGGTGCCCGTCAGGGCCAGATCCTCGCGCAATACCTCGAGCAGCGTCTTGTGCGGCGCGAAGGCCGCTTCCAAGTCCTCTCCATTCACGCGCAAGGTCATGTGGACCTTCCGCTTCCGCGGCGCCTTCTTCTTCATTTGAGTCCTCGAACGAGGTAGTCGGCGAAGGTGTTCGCGATCTCCTCGACACCCTTCGGCCCGTCCGGCCGGTACCACCGGATCGACCAGTTGATGGCCCCCAGCATCGCGAGGGTCACGAGGTGCGCGTCCCCCTTCCGGAACCCGCCCGACTTCATTCCGTTCTCGACGATGGCCCGCACGGCACGTTCATAGCGGTCGCGCTTCGCAACGATGCGATCAAGCAGGCGGGGCGGCAGCGCGTGGAACTCGATGTGCGCCGCGGAGCCCTGCAGTTCATCCAGCATGCAGCGCATCTGCGCCACGAGCAGCGCGCGCAATCTCTCCGCCGGAGGCGCCTTGATCCGCATGACGCGTGCCGATTCCTCGAGCATCCGGTCGAGCGAGTAGTCCTGGCAGAAGTAGAGGATCTCCTGCTTGTTCGCGAAGTAGTAGTAGAGCGCGCCCGGCTGCAGGTCGACCGCCTGCGCGATCTCCCGCATGCCCGTCCCCTCGAACCCCCGACGCCGGAACTCCCCAGCCGCGCAGCGCAGGATCTCGAGCCGCTTCCGAGTGACTTTTGAACCGCCGTTCAGTTTTTGAATCACCGTTCAAATTCTAAACCGCGGATACGCCGGTGTCCACTATTTGCCGATGTTCGTCTCGTTCAGGTTGGCGAGCTTCCAGGCGTCGCCGTCCTTGTAGAGGACGTTGAGCAGAGGCACGACCGTGCGGTCGCCTCCCACGGTGAACGACATTTCCGAGACGACGTACACCTTCTCGTCTTTCGTGAGCGCGCCGAGGATGCGCGTCTCCCCTTTCGACAGCGCCTGGCTGATGTCGGCCCCCTGCCCGATCACCCCGGACTTCTTCAGGAACCGGACGAAGAACACCTTGTCGGACACGGCGACCATCTCGCTCCAGTCCTTGAATCCCCACTGGACCGACTGGCTGTTTCGCACCTTCTCGCTCTCGGCCTTCAGTTGGTTGATGAACGCGTCGTGCACCTTGGTGAGGCTCTTCGGATGCATGCAATCGGCTCCCGCATCGTAATCCGCCTTCTTCATCGCGGCGAAGTAGCGTTCGCACACCTTCGTCGCGGCCTCCTCATCGGTCTGAAGCAGGGCCAGAATTGTCAGCGCGGCCAGCATGGGCGTCTCCTAGAATGTCCTCACATCTTACACGACGCGCACGGATGCTCTACGCCCTCCTCGCGGCCCTCCTTTTCGGCGTCTCGATTCCGCTCTCGAAATCCCTGCTCGGAAGCTGGCACGAGGTGCCCCTGGCCGGCACGATCTACCTGTCGTCCGGACTTGCGCTGCTGGGCGCCCGACCGTTCATCCGCGCGGGGGAGCCGCTGCGCCGCGAGCACCTGGGGTGGCTCGCGGGCATCGTCCTCTTCGGCGCGCTCCTCGGGGGTACGACCTCTCTCTACGGCCTGCGACTTACGACAGGTTACGCCGCCGCGCTCTTGATCAACCTCGAAACCGTCTTCACGACGGCGATCGCCGTCGCGCTGTTCCGGGAACGTCTCAGCCTCCGCGCGTGGACGGCGATTGCGCTGCTCGTCGTCGGCGCCTCCGCGGTTGGCTGGGGCAGCTCCGCCGACAGGACCGCGCCGCGCCCGATCCTCGGCGGCTGTCTCTTGGCGTTCGCCTGCCTGTGCTGGGGATTCGACAACAACTTCTCGCGCAAGATCGCGTCATGCGACCCTCTGCAAATCGTCGGAATGAAGGGACTGATCGCGGGCACGCTGCTGCTCGGAGGCGGCGCCGCGGCAGGCCTCTACCCGCCGGCCGATTTCAAGCTGGTCGCCACTGCAGCGGGCGTCGGGCTCCTGTCATACGGCGCGTCGATCACGCTCTTCGTGCTCGCGCTGCGAAAAATCGGCTCCGCGAAGACGTCCGGCCTCTTTGCCAGCTCGGCCATCGCCGGCCTCGCCGCATCCTGGATCGTCCTGGGCGAGATTCCGCGGTGGCCGGCGTACGCCGGCGGAGCTGCGATGCTCGCCGGCGTGCTCGCCATGATCCGCTCAGAGCCAGCGGACGTCCGTGGACCCGGGGCTGAGCGCCGCGACGACCTCGCAAAATAGCCGCCGCCGTTCCCCCTCATCCATCCCGGCAGCCAGCAGATCGCTGACCACGATGCGATCTTCGGCCTGCACGTCGATCACGCACTGCACGGGCATTTCCTGCCCGCGGAACGGGGCGCGGTGCTCCGGAAAGAAGAAGCTGAGTCCGGGCGACGATACGTCGACAGCCGCCACCGCTCCGACCCGCGCCCGAAGGCGCTGCAGCACGTCCGCCTTGGCCCACGACGGCGGCGCGGAATAGACGATCTCCGCTTTCACCGGACGAAGGCCCGATCGATCCGGTCGCCACGTTCGATCTGGTCGATCACGTCGAAGCCCTCGATCACGCGCGCGAACACCGTGTACAAGCCGTCGAGATGCGGCGTGGGGATGTGCGAGATGAACAGCTGGCAGCCGCCGGTGTCGAAGTCGGCCGTGCGAGGCATCCCCATCGCACCGCGCACATAGCGCGCGTCGTTGATCTCAGCGCGAATCGTGTACCCCGCATTGCCCCACCCCGTGCCGAGCGGGTCGCCCCCCTGGATCACGAAATTCGGGACGACACGATGCCAGGTCAGCCCGTCGTAGAACCCCTTCTTCACGTGACCCACGAAGTTCGCAACGTGCACGGGCGCCTCGCGCGCCAGGCACTCCAGCGCCATGCGACCGCGCGACGTATAGAGCACCACCACGGGATTTCGCTCGAACCGCAGCGCCGCGTGCGGACTGTGCGTCAGCCTCAACGGCGGCTCGACGATACCCTCAACCTTCCTCTTGATCAGCACGCCGGCCGCCTTGCGCTGGATCGCCGCCGACGGATCGCCCGCCAGCACGCGCTTCAGCCACGCCGTGGTCTCGTCCCCTTCCTTCTTCGCGACCACGTCGATGATCGACTCGCGCACTTCGACCCAATCTTCGCCCTCGCAGGAATCGAATGCCTTCATCGCGAGCGCAGTGACCTCGGGCTCAGCGCGGCTGCCGAGCGCGTCGACCGCCGTCCCTCGCAGCGTCAGTTTCGGATTCGCCAGGGCATCCTTGACGATTTGAAACGCCTCGGCGCCTTCGATCTGACCGGCCGCACCGATCGCGGCCGCGACGACGAGCTCCTGTGCATCCTTGATCCCACGCTTCAGAAGTTCAAGCGCGTCGCCCTTCAGAGCCGCCGCCTCTTCGAGCGCCGCCTCGCGGACGATCCACTCGTCCGACGCGATTCCCTTGAGCAGAAGGTCTTTCCTCTGTGCCGCCGGGGCCGCACGCACGCAACTCCTGAGAACGGCCGCGCGCACGGACGGAGACTTGTCCTTCGCGAGTCCGTCCAGCGAGCATCCCGCGCTTGCCAGCGCCACGCGCACGTGGAACGACGGTTCATTCCGCGGGTCCAGCCGGATGAGCTCCTTGCGATCGAGTTCCGCGAGCGCGTTCACGGCCTCGACGCGCACGAAGTACATCAGATCCGACTGGCGCTCGGCGATCGCTTCCGCGTCCTCCGCCACCGTCAGCCGGAATGTCGCGGCGAGCTGTTCCTCGAACATCCGGACGGTGTGCTGAGGTAGCCCTTCCATGCTGACCGCGAGCTCCAGCTTGTGGCGCTTCAGCTGCTCGAGGAGGGCGGTCTTCAGATTCCGCACCGCGAAGGTCCGCGCCCACATGTTCTCGTCAGCGAGCATCTTGCGCAGGACGACGGCGGCTTCCGGGTAGATCAGGACGTACGCCGCGCGCCAGCGGACCTCCGCATCGCGATCCCCTGCCAAAGCGAACAGGCCCTCGAGCGTCTCCGCCGGCAGCCCCCCGAGATCCCCCTTCACGTCACGCATGCGCAACACGCGACGCCAGCGGAGGCACGCGAGCGCCGCCTCACCGCGCACGAGCGGGGAGAGGTCGGCGAACAGCGGGCGCACGAGCGCGGGCGCCTCGCGTCCACCGAGCTTGCCGAGCGCATCGGCAACCGCCGCGCGCACGCTTTCCTCCGGATCCGCAATGAGCGATCGCACGCGCTCGATGATCGCCTTCTCCTGCGGTGAGGGCGGCCTGGCAAAGCCGTACTGTCCCAGACCCTGCACGGCCGTGCGTCGCACGACAGCATTCTGGTCGGCGGCCAGCGCGAGCAGCTTCCCGAGCAACGGCTCCTTCGTCATGCGCCCCATGGCGAGGGCCGCGCGCGCGCGCACATCCGGTTGGGGCGAACTCGCGAGGTCGGCGAGATCGGGGACCGCGGGATCGCGGGCATCCTCGATCGCCTGCAAGCGCGCGATCTCCGCCGGCTCCGCTGGCAGCAGCGGCCGCGGCTCCGCGCACCCGGACACGCACGCAAGCAGGACGGCCCCAATGCAGCGGTGCATACGGCCCTCTTGTAGGTCGCGGGTGCGAACATGTCAACTTTGCTATGATCCGCCCATCCTCCTTCGCCGATCTTCTGTCGGCCCAGGAGAGTTGGACACGCTAGGGAGGACACGTGCGCGTGGCGATCACCGGCGGCGCCGGCTTCCTCGGCTCTCATCTCACCGACCTTTTCCTCGCGCGCGGCGCCTCCGTTGTGGCCCTCGACAATTTCGCGACGGGCGATCGCCGCAACATCGCGCACCTTTCAGGCAATCCCCGCTACGAGTTCATCGAGCACAACGTCACGCTTCCGATCGAGGTGAAGGGGACGGTGGACGCGATCCTCCACTTCGCATCGCCGGCTAGCCCCGTGGACTACCTGCGGCTCAAAATCCAGACGCTCAAGGTCGGCTCGATCGGCACGCTCAACGCGCTCGGCCTCGCGAAGGCAAAAGGGGCTCGCTTCCTGCTCGCGTCGACGAGCGAAGTCTACGGAGACCCGCTCGTGCATCCGCAGCCGGAGACGTACTGGGGCAATGTGAATCCCGTCGGCCCCCGCGGCGTGTACGACGAGGGAAAACGCTTCGCGGAGGCGCTGACGGTCGCGTACCACCAGACGCACGGCGTGGCGACCCGCATCGTCCGCATCTTCAACACCT
>CAYXVY010000175.1:0-3536 GCA_964468745.1 uncultured Planctomycetales bacterium
CGAGCTGCGCACCGGCATGATCGCGCGGGTCCTCGCGGAAAATCGCGTCTTCCGCCCCGAGGAGGACGACCAGATCCGCTCGCTCTTCTTCACATACCTGTCGTACCGCTCGGCGCTCCTGCGGATGGTCGCCTTCTACCACGGCTTCCAGGCGGTGCGCGACCCGGCGCTGCGCGCCCGCTGCTTCCTCGTCGGCTACACCGCGGGCGCCGTCTGTTTCAGCGTGAGCCTTTCCGTCATCGAGGCCTGTCAATCCGACGAGACCGTCCGCGCCAAGCTCAACGAGGCCGAACCGCGCTGGGGGATTCCCGCCGGGATGTTCGACCGCATCCACGAGAGCGTCGCGCTCGAGAAACACGTCGACCTCTTCACCGAGATGTCGGCGTACTTCGAGGTGCACCGACGCGAGTGGCGCGAGTGCGGCTTCCCGCCCGAGGAGTCGGGCTGGCTCGAGAAGACGATCGAGCACGCCGCGTCCGCCGTGCGGACCAGCAAGCTCTTCGGCAAGGGCCTGCCGTGGGAAGTGCTGATGCGCAAGGTGCAGCAGGACGCCTACACACCCGTCTACGTTGTCCAGTCGGCGGTGAGCACGTGGGTCGGCGACACGCGACTCGTCACGCGGCCGCCGGCGATCTCGCACGAGCAGGTCGAGGAGATGCGTGGGAGTCTCCAGCCGGGCGATATCATTCTCGAGCGCCGCAACTGGTACCTCTCGAACGCGTTCCTGCCCGGCTTCTGGCCGCACGGCGCGCTCTACGTCGGCACACCAGACGACCTGAAGCGCCTCGGGATCGACCAGGATCCCGCGGTGCAGCCGCGGTGGAAGGAATACACGGCTAAGGCGCACGACGGCGGCGCGCGGGTTGTGCTCGAGTCGATCAGCGAAGGCGTCAGCTTCTCATCGCTCGGCGAGGCGACGCGCGCGGACTACGTCGCGGTGCTTCGGCCGAGGCGCGACGACAAGGCGAAGGCGCGCGCGATCGTCACCGCCTTCAGCCACCAGGGCAAGCCGTACGACTTCGAATTCGACTTCGCGAGCTCCGACAAGATCGTCTGCACGGAGCTCGTCTACCGCTCGTACGAGGGGACGCTGCACTTCCCGCTCGTGAAGATCATGGGACGGCAGACGCTGCCCGCCGTCGAGATCGCGCGGAAGTACGTGCGCGAGCGGGGCACGCCGGGACAGGAGCTCGACTTCGTCCTATTCCTCGACGCGCTCCCCGGCGCCGCAGGCGCGGTTTCGCGGACGGAGCAGGAGTTCTGCGAAAGCGCCGAGCGGCCGCGCGCCTTCAACGAATGACGGTCGCCCTCATCGCGGGCCATGGCGTCGTCTGGCCGGTGCCCGACTTCCCCCTCGCAAGCAACCCCGATCGGATCCAGGAGTGCAGGACCGACATGGAACGGGAACGGGACCCCTCACGGTCCGCGCGCTGATACTCCCCCGCCCCTTGAAGTGCCGGTAGACGAACTCGAAATGCACGCTCGCTTATCCCACAATCCCGTCGAGATACGATTCGTCTGCCAGCGAGCGCACGTACTCCAACGCCCCCTCGACCGTAATCGTCTCGATCCCGACCTCGCGCCCCCGATCGTCGCAGTCGCGCAGCAGCATGAGGTCGTCGAAATTCTCGGAGAGTTCCAACTCCTTGCGGCCTTCGCTGTCGAGCGTGCCGTCCTTGTACGCCAGAGCGTGCATGTGGCCCGCGATCAGCCACGTCGTCCGCTCCGTGACGGTCCCCTCGAGCGCCGCGAGACCCGCGGCCGTGTGATCGGCGGGATCGATCCCCTTCCCCACGTCGTGCAGGAGCGCGGCCAGCAGGAATTCCTCGTCCCACGGCCGCAGTTCGCGCGCTCGCTCGAATACCTGGAGGCTGTGATAAAGAGCATCCCCCTCAGGGTGCCAGCGCGGATCCTGCCTCACCGCCTCGAGGGGAAAGAGGAGCATCCGATACAGCTCGAAGCGATCGATGTGATCCTCGAGACGCTCCACCTCGGACTCGAGGTCGGCACCGGGACGTTCCTCGCGCAGCACGCGCTCAAGCGCGGCAACCGTCGCCTTCTCGATGGCGTGTCCCGTGATCGAACTCCTGAAGGCGTAGCCGATCTTGTCCGTGGGGTAGAGCGTGAGCTCGAACTTGAATCGATCGAAGACGTGGACGTGCGTGAAGGACCGCTCCTCGCCGAACTTCACGATCCGCTTGTGCTCCACCTCGTACGGAACGCCCTGCTCGTCCAGCACGTCGGTGACCGCGCAAAGACTGTCGCCGAAAATGTGCAGGTCAATGTCGGAGCCCTTGCGGACGTGCCCCGTCCAGACGCTCCCGATGAGTCGGGGCTCGAAGCGCGCGAGGAGGCGCATGAGGCGGAGGGCTTCCACGCGCATGTCGCGCAGCCTGCGGTGCCGTCGGTCCCCCTCGTAGAGTTCCGCGAGCTTCTGGATTTCGTCGCGGATTTCGCGGTTCGAGGGGAGGTCGTGAGGTCGGTACCGGGGATCGACTCCGATCTCCCGTGCCGCCTTGCGCTTCGCGGTGAAGTACTCGGTCTCCGTGCGCTCGTACATCAGCTGCGCGGCGCGCAGCGTGATCTGCCTGCGGATCCTCTCGTCGGCCATTCCCTTCTTCGCCGGATATCATGCCCATTCTTGCCGGCGCTGGGCATCGACAATCCTACGACGGAAAGGCCTGCGCATCAATCGGGCGGTGCAGGCGGAACGAAGCCGACAGGGGCGAGCCTGTTCCGTTCACGCCCGTCGGCGAGATTCAGAATTCTGACGACTGGAAAGAGCGGCAGATCGGAGTGAGCCGATGCACAACACCGTCCTCACACTGATCGCTCGCGGTGGCCGAGCCCTGTCTGTCCTGCACGCTCGCCCACGGACTCATATTCGATCCGCCCGGAATCTCTAGCGAGGAGGGGGTGCCTTCGGCTTCTCCTTCTTCGGCTTCTTCGTCTCGCGCTTCTGACTGTTGTTGCCCTTGGCCATTTCAAGCTCCTGAAAATTATCCTGACGTGGATTGAACATCGTCCAGCGGGACTTTTCAAGAGACGTGAGCGGATACGGTTTCTTGAACGGGCGTGGGAAGGCAGGCCATGGCAGTAAGCGCCGACAGGGTCCCCTCGATCGTCGTCTCACACGCGCGGACGCAATCGCTCGAAGACGGCGGCTTCGAGCACCGCGAGCCGTCTACTTCTCCTCCTGGGGCGGCTCCAGCGTTTCCTTCTTGAGAAACCGGTTCGCGAGCGCCTCGACCTGGGCGAGCGTCTCGCCCCCGCCCAGCGCACGATAGACCGTCTTCGGCTTGTCCTCGACCTTGATTTCGGCTCTCACGAGGAGCAGATCGATCTTGTCGACCGCCTTGTCCTTTTCCCACGCCCAAATTTCACACGGAACGATCACCGCGGCGCCGTCGCCCAGCACCTGGGCCTTGGAGAGATCCGGCTTGAGGAACCATTTCTTTTTCGCGCCCTGCCTGAAGACGGATTCGCCGGGAATCCCGCTTCCGCCGACCAAGTTCTTCGCGTACCCCTCGGCGTGC
>CAYXVY010000176.1:0-14246 GCA_964468745.1 uncultured Planctomycetales bacterium
GCCTGTCGGGCATCGCGCTCGTCCTTGTCTTGTGGGGGCTCGTCTACGGGCACCTCGTGCCGACATGCATCTCCATGAAGGCGGGGCTGTTCCTTCGAATGGAGCTGTGGAAGTACCATCTCGAGCGATTTGCGCGCGACCTCTGGGTCTTCTTCCTGATCGTCACGCTCACGTTTCGGCGGCTTCCAGGCGTCGCGTGGCATCCGCTGCTCGTGTGGTGGATCCCCGGGCTGGCGCACATCTTCATCGTCCTGGCGGGCGGAGGCGACTACGTCCCCGGCCGTCGCTACCACATCAGTTTCGCGGTCGCGGCCGTCATGGGTGCGGCGCAGGGCCTGCCCGTCTGCGTGGCATGGATTGCCGACACCGCACGCCGCCTGAGAACGAAACAGAGGCAGGGCTGGGTCGACATGGCGCTCGCGCCGGCCGCGGCGATCGCGCTCGTGGGGGGCTGCGGCTGGCTCATCTACAACGGCGGGCTGGGCGTCCGTGAAGGGCTGCAAGTCGTGGGCACGTCGCCGAGGATGGCCACGTGGGAATACCGCGGCGCCACGCACATGGTGGCAAGCCGCATCAACAATCACGCGTTCACGGGCCGGTTCTTCTCGCGGCTCACGCGCAGCGAAGCTGCGACCACGCTCGCCTCCCTTGAGCTCGCCTCGACCTTCTACTTCTTCAGCGGCACCCCCGTCGAGGTGCAGGGGTTCGTGAATCGCGATGTCGCACTCGGGCCGAAAAATCTGAATCAGGTCATGCCGTGGGACAAGCGGCTCGACCCCGGCGTCTGGGAGCGCGAACGGCCGGACCTGATCTGGCTGGACACCGTGAACGAAGGCAGCAAGCAGATGCTGAATCCGCCGCCGGACTTCACTACAAGCACCCTCCACAAGTGGAGCCGCCATCACCTGTGGACATGGCCCTATCTCGAAAATCCATACCTGCAGCGCAACTACGTATCCCGCGTCACATGGATCAACCAGCAGTACGGGATTCTCTGGATGGTGCGCCGCGATCTGGCCGACACCTACGATCGCAGATTGCAGGATCTGGGGCTCAAGCTCGTGCAAGCCGTCGTCCGATAGCCCCGCGGCGTCACTTCATCGTCGCCAGCAGTTCCTTCGCGCGGCGCGAGGCGGCGAGAGGATCGAACCCCACCGCAACCTCTGTGAGCAGCAGTTTTGCGCCGGCCGGCTTCGACTCGAGCATATCCTTCGCTTCCTCGAGGAGCTCGTCTCCCTTGTCCGACATCCTGTTGAGCGCCTGGCGCCCCTCATACTTGAGGAGCCGGCACTTGGATTGGCGTAGCAGCGTCGCGGCCTTCATCGCGCGCGTCCACTCTTGCTTGGCCCAGCCCTGCTTCCAGTCGCGGCGCGCCTGCCCGAGCTGCTGCCACGTGTCGTAGCTCATGTGCTCGCCGCCGAGCTTCTTCATCTGCTCCTGCGCGTCCTTGAGGATGTCTGCGCCCGGGATCGGCACCGGGCTCGGCGCGGCACCCGCGGGCTTGCGCTCGAAGAGGAGCGTGCCCGATGGCCCGAGGATCCAGACGACCGGCGGCGTGACGTTCGGGTACTCCATGTTGAGGATCTTGCCGAAAAGAGCCTCGGCGTCGACGTGGGAGCGGCACGGAATGCGCCCGTACCGCTTGCAGCGTTTTATCGACTCGCCCTTCACCACGGTTTCGTCCTCGCCGTGCGACGTGCTCTTGCAGCTGACAAGATTGACGAAGGCCCGCGAGCCTGAGATGTACGCGCCGCCGCGCGTCTCGTCGACGAATGCGTCGGCGTTGATCACGTTGTCACCGTGGATGCAGAAGATGATCGGCACGTTGCGAATGCTCGCCTCGGCGACCGCCTCCTCGAAGTTCTCCGCCCAAAGCACGCCGCTGTCGTCCTTCCGGTCCTGCCCTGCGAAGCCCGCAAGAACACACTGCGCATCGACGCTCGGCAAAGCAGGGTCCTGCACCGGATTCGCGGCCAGTGCGCAGGCGATGAGAAGTGCGCGCGTCATCAATCTCGATCTCCCGTACTGCGGCTGCCCCAACTGCAGGATAACGACTTGCGCGCGCGATTGGAATCAGGCGATGTGTCGTCGACGCAGCATCAGCGCCAGCAGAGCGATGACCAGCGGCGCCAGACCTGAGTGCCCGGGCCCGGCTCCGCATCCGCCCCCTCCACCGCCCCCGCCTCCAGAGACGGGCGCCGTGCGGGCCGCGACGACGTTCGAGGCGTACGGCGCGTAGAGCGGGTCGCCCACGAAAACGGCCATCCACGACGTGTACGCATTCGCCATCTGCATCGACTCGCCGAACGTGTAGCCGCGCAGGAAGCGGTCCATGAATATCGTCCCGTACGGGAAACCCACCGAGTACGGCTCGTAAACGGTCCCGCACGTCCCCGTGATGCCGTGATGGACGAGCGGCCCGACCCACCGCGACGTCGTGCTGCGAACGGTCGTCGCGCTGAACGAATGCAGGTGTGCGCCGACGGCGCCGGCACGGAATCGCCACGCCGGATCCGAACACACGACGCTCCCCGTGTACCAGCCCCAGTAATGTGTCTGGTCCGGCCGCGTCGCCAGATCGACGACCGGCGCAAGATCGTCGTGCGTGTACGGAATGCTGAAAAGCGCCCACGTCGGCGCGATCTGCTTCATCTCGATATCGATCTCGGTGTAGCCGTCGCCCGGGTTGTTCAGGCCGCGTGTGTCGAGCAGCGAATTCCCGGGAACGCCCTGCGCCTCGCCCTGCAGCGCATGATCGACGAGCGCCGACACCGACGCGGCATCCGGGCCGTCGAGCCTGCAGACCATGTAGATGTTGTCCGACAACGCGATGTGACGGTTCGCGTTGAACACCGCCGACGCGCGCCATCCCTCGATGCCGTGCGCGATCTTGATCAGCTCGATCTCCCGATCGACGGCGCAGTAGTCGCGATTGGTCAGGAAGTCTCCGCCGATGTCGTCCGAGGGATCCTCCTCGCTCGTTCTCAGCGGAATGCCGTACACGGGGACGATGTACAGCACGGACGGCCGTGTGGACAGAAACGTCGTGAGCGGCGTCAGGATCTCATTCCGCAACTGGGTCCACGTGCATGTCTCCGCGGTCGTCGTCGTAACGTGGCAGATCTGGGTGGCCGGAATGCCGCGCCGCTGCGCATAGTAGGCGCCGATCGCAACCGAATCTGCGATCGCATCGTTCACGAGGATGACGATGTCGGTCGTCACGTCGACCGACCGCGATACCGGCGTCGGCGCCGATTGCAACAACGCCGGCGCGAAGAGCACCGCCAACGCAAGACGCACCACGCCTTTTATACACGCGCCGGGCCGTCCGGGTCTTGGCAGATCTGCGCGGAAGGGCGTACCCTGAGACGGTGCGCTACCAGCCCTTCTATTGCGAGGAAAACGTCTGGCACCTCTGCCAGGATGAACGCGTGGCGGCCACGCGGAACTTTGCGATCTTCATCTCGAACGTCGGGCGCGCGTTCCCGATGCACGCGCAGCGCGCAGCAGCAACTCCCGGCGAGGCGGTCGTCTGGGACTATCACGCCGTCCTGCTTGCAGGTCGCGACATATGGGATCTCGACTGTCGACTCGGCGCGCCGCTTTCCCTCGACGCGTGGCTCGCGGCATCGTTCCCCGTCCAGCCGCCGTTGACGGCGCCTCGCTTCCGCGTCGTGGCGGCCGCGCTCTTCGTCGGGCGCTTTGCCTCCGACCGCTCCCACATGCGCGACGCGTCGGGCGCCTGGAGGCATCCGCCGCCGTCCTGGCCCGCCATCGGCGACGGCTCGACGAACTTGAAGCAATTCGTCGATATGGAACAAACGTTCCACGGCGACGTGGTCGACGCGGACGGGCTCCGCCGCTTTACGGGATGACGAACGCGTCCGGATATCCCGACTTGCGCAACCGCTCCATCTCGCGCACCGCGTCGGCGAACCGCACGAAGCGTCCCGAGCAGACGATCCAGTCGCCCGACGCCGAGCGCAACGCATCCACCTTGGGCTCGCGCACACGCCCGATCTGCACTCGGAAGTCGCTCATGACGGCGCGGTCCCGCGCATCCGCGGCCTCGCGGGAAGCCGGGAATTTCTGGATGAGCTCAGCCAGCACTGCCTTGCCATTCTTCCAGTCGCCGGTCCGGAGGGTCGTCACGCCCAATCGATAAAGGTACTCCTCCGTGCGCACGACGTTCGCGCGCGTCGATTCGCCCGCGTCACGCACGCGGCAGAGCTCGGCAAGCGCCTCGAGCGGACGCCAGCCGGCGCTGTACGCGGCCGCGCGGCGGTAGTGAATCTCGCAGCGAAGCTCGGGTGCCGAGGTCGACGTCAGCGCCTCGCCGAACGACTGGATCGCACCGTCCGCATCCCCCGATCCGAGCCGGCACTTCCCCACCTGCACGAGCGTCGTCGCGCGCCGCTCGGGTGGGAGCATCGGGAGCGCCTCCTCGTACAGATGCCCCGCCCGGCTGTAGTTGCCGGCGAGGAATTCGGTATCGGCGCGCTCGAGCGATACTTCGCGCGGCGGCGTCGGCGGCGTTGAGGAGCACGCGGCGAGACAGACGAGGAGCGCTGCTGCAAGGCTACGCACGTCGACCCCCTCTCGAAGATGGATCCCGACCTACTTCTTCTCCTGATCCATGAATCGGCCAAGAAGGTCGAATCTCTTGAGGGCTTCGTTGCTGCGTGCGGCGAAGTGAACGCCGAAGACCGCAGCCACCACGAGCAGCAGGAAGAAAACGAGCTTCATCGCGCCGCCGCCGCCCTTCCTCCTGCCGGGTGCGCCGAGCTTCGTCGTGAATTCCTTGTGGAGGATGGAGCATTCCGACGAGCAGAAACGTCCGGCGGCGGTGACCATCGTGCACGACTGGCAGATGGGCTTATGGCACTGCGTGCACATCGTGATGGCTGGGGCCGTCTGGTGGTTGACACAGGTCTTCGCCATGATTCCTCCTGATCCTCATTATACAAGACGATCAGATAGTCCAAGTTCTCAGCTTGTCTCCGTCCACCGAGCCCCCCGGATAAAGCGCTGCGTCCCCGCACGCTCCGTGCGCTCTGTAGCTCCCTGGCTAGTTCGGTATTTTCCGCGCATCCTCGAGAAACTTCTGCACGCCGATGTCCGTCAGCGGGTGCGAGATCAGCTTGTCAAGGACGCTGAACGGCATGGTCGCGACGTGCGAGCCCGCCTTCGCGGCGTCGAGCACGTGAAGGGGATGGCGAATGCTGGCGGTCAGCACCTCGGTTTTGTAGGCGTAGTTCTTGTAGATCAGGCAGATGTCGCGGATCACCTGCATCCCGTCATGCCCCGCGTCGTCGAGCCGTCCGATGAACGGGCTGATATACGTCGCGCCCGCCTTCGCCGCGAGCAGCGCCTGATTCGCGCTGAAGCAGAGCGTCACGTTGATCTTGATGTCCTGCATCGAGCACGCACGAACCGCCTTCAGCCCCTCGCGAGTCAGCGGGATCTTGACGACCACGTTGCGCGCCAGCTTCGCCAGCCGCCGCGCCTCCGGCATCAGGTCGTCGAACTTCTCCGTGATGCACTCGGCGCTCACCGGCCCGGGGCAGATGTCGCAGATCTCGCGGATCGCGTCGTCGAACTTCTTCTTCTCCTTCGCGATCAGCGTGGGATTCGTCGTGACACCGTCGCAGAAGCCGAGCTTCATGGCTTCCTTGATCTCACCGACGTTCGCCGTATCCAGAAAGAATTTCATGGTCTGTCTCGCTGTTCGCTCCTACTTCATCGCGTTCTTGATCGCCCTCTGCCACTCCTGGGTTTTTCCGATCAGCTTGTCGAGCGACCGGATGCGCGCGTCCACCATCTGCGGATCCGGCGCGTCGCTCTTGATCAGCGTGTACTTGAGCTGCGCGTCATAAAGCTTCTTCTCGACGGCCTCCACCTTCTTGAGCAACTCGCGCAACATCGCCAGATTCGCCGGCAGCGTCTGCATCGAGCCCGCCAGCTCCTTGTAAGCAGGCACGACATCCTTCACAAGAGCGTCCGCCTCGTCCATCGACTTCCTGACTTTCGCCGCCTTCACGGCCGCGAGGTCGTCCTTCGGGGGCGGGGGCGGTTGCGCCTCAGTCGTCGCCGGAGGCGGCGGGGGGGGAGGAGGCGGCGGCGGCGCGGCCAACGGCGCCTCGGGGCGCTTCGACCAGTCGTCGCCGAAATCGACGAGCGACATCGTGCTCCCCGCGGTCTCGGAGCGCAGCGGCACGGGGCACGTGGCGCACATCCAGACCTTCGACGCCATCTTCGTGCCCATCGCCTCCATCGCCGTCTCGACCACCACGCAGTCGAAACTGCGGTCCTTCACCGTGACCGTCTCCTTCGAGAACTTCTTCGCCTGCATCTTGACTGTGTCCGACTCCATCTTGGCGGCCTGGCCCTTGTAGTCGCCGTCCTTCACGACCCATGTCTTCGTTTTCGCGCCGGCCGTTTCGGTCTCGTAGATGTCGCACGCGTACTTCGCACCGTCGACCTCGACCTCCTCGCTGCCCGTCGGCTGGATCGCAGCCCCCTGCAGCGGGACCTTCGTCGCCTGCTCGGTCGGCGGCACGCCCGTCATGTGCGTCACGGAGACGAGAACGAAATAGTCCGCCCCCTTCTCCTTGAGGCCCTGGTCGATGAACATCTCCATGCTGCTCATCGCCGACTTCGTCCGGTACCACGCCCCCTCTTTCTCGTTCATCCACGGGACGTTCGACGCGTCCTGCGCGAACACGGCGGTCGTGATGATTGCCGCGAATACCTTCGTGAGTGTCATGCTGCTCCTCGCTTACCTTCCGAGATTCGCCATGAAATTGTTGGCCAGTTTCCTGGCTTCCACCCATTCCCTGCGCACGTTTCCCTGCGGCTCGCCCGACTTGGTCGTGGCCTCGTCGAGCATGCTCATGCCCGTCTTGATGAGATCGACCCCCTGCTGCAGCTTCTTCTTGAGCGAATCCTTCTGCGCGTCGCCGAGTCGATCCGCATTCTCCAAGTCCGACTTGCATCCCTGGATGATTCCGTACCCTTCATCGGCCTTCAGCGTTCCGGTACGCACGAGTTCGCGCACGTCCACCGGCCGCTTCTCCGGCTCCGTCTTCCCTGCGGGCTTTTTCTCGGAGACCTTCCCCGTGTCTCCGCCGCCCATCACGAACATCCCGATGAGCGCGAGCACCACGACGCCGCCAACGGCCCCGCCGATGATGAGCGCCTGGTTGTTCTTCGCCGCGGGGGCGGCCGCGCGTGACTGGCGCGTCCCGCCCGACGACGGCTGAGCGAGCACGCGCTGCGACCCCGTCGGCCGCTTCTGTGCTCCCGTCGCCTGCCGGACCGGACGCTTTTCGATGGCCATGACGTCTCCTACTCGCGGCTCGCCTTGCCCTTTTTGATCACGATGTCCTTGTCGGGATCGGCCTCCAGCTCGGCCTCGACCTTCTGCGCCGCGACCGGATTCGCGGGCTTGTGGCAGCTCGGACACGTGTAGTCCGCGCTCGTGAAGAGCTTTCCCTTCTTGATCGTGAGGTCGCCCTTGGGAAGACTCGTTCCACAGCCTCCGCAGAATTCCACCATTGCCAGGTCTCCTTACGCTGCCAGTCTCAAGACAAGGGTTTCCATAATAGCGCGTTCGTGCCCGCCGCTGGTCTTCAATGATATATCCGCGCTGAGGATGTAGCCGTGTTTCGACAGCAGCTCGTCCAGCGAGTGCGCGTCGACCAGCCCGAGAAACTCGTCGGGATAGAAGGTGATCTGAAGCATCGACGTCACCTCGAAGCGACGCTTTCCGGCCAGCAGCAGTTTCTTCGCCTCGACGAGCTTCCGGTACTGCCACGCGAGCCGCCACAGAAGCACCTGCGCCGCCTCGCCGCTCGACAGCAGCGCGTGCGCGATCTCAAGCGCCTCCTTCGAGCGCTTCCGCGCCGTCGCCAGCGCGAGCTCGTACACTTCGCGTTCCGCGCGGCCCGCGACGAGCTGTTCAATGTCGTCGACCGTCACGCGCGTGCGATTGCCGACAAAGAGCGAAAGATTGTCCATGTGTCCCGCGAGCGCCGCGAGGTCCTCCCCGCCGCGCCGGCACAGCTCGTCCGCCGCGCGGGCGTCGGCCGACTTCCCCCGGCGCTGGAATTCCGACTGCACCCAGCGCGCGCGGTCGGCCGGCCGCATCGACTTGCACTCGACGAGTCGCGTCTTCGCGCCGTCGGTGAATCCCGTAAGCTTCTCCGACGGCACCACCGCGACGAGCACCGACGTCGGCGACGGCGAGTCGGCGTACTCCTTGATTTCCTTCGCGTGGTTGTGGACGAAGTTTCCCTCGTCGGCCAGCACCACGAGCTTCCGCCCCCCGAACATGTTCGGGGTATACAGTTCCCCCGCGATCGAGGACCACTCGGCGCCGCCGGTGGACATCCGCACGGCGTTCTGCCTCAGGTCCTCTCCGGTGCCCTTGACGAGCTCGACCCCCCGGTCACGCAGCAGCGCCTGTGAACCGTAGAAGAGGATCACCGGCGGCAGCACGGCCCCCGGCTTCAGCACCCCAGTAAACGCTGAAAACTCCATCCCGCGGGCCAAGTATAGCGGTCGGACGCTCGCTCTTCTATCTTCTGTCCCCTTTCCTCTATAATGAGGGCGACCCCTTTAGGAAGCCGCAAGCCCAGCCTTGAAGAGCTCTCATCCGACCGTCAACCAGGAACGCGCGATCCTCGTCGGCGCGCTCGATCCGGACGCCGATTCGCGTGACGAACCGTTCGAGGAGCTCGCCAGCCTCGCCGAGTCGGCCCGATGCAATGTGGTCGCACGCCTCGGGCAGAAGCGCGAGCGTCCGAGCCCTCACTACTACATCGGCAGCGGCAAGGTGACCGAGCTGTCACACCTGATCCACGAGCACAAGGCGGACGTCGTGATCTTCGACGACGAGCTCTCGCCCGGGCAGGTGCGCAACCTCGAGAACGAGCTGAAGAAGCGGGTCATCGACCGCACCGAACTCATCCTCGACATTTTCGCGGCGCACGCACGCACGCAGCAGGCGAAACTGCAGGTCGAGCTCGCGCAGCTCGACTACTCGATCCCGCGGCTGCGGGCTTGGGGCTTGCACCTCACGAGCGAGCAGCAGACGGGCGGCGGCGCCGGCGTCGGCATGCGCGGTCCCGGTGAAAAGCAGCTGGAAGAGGATCGCCGCCACGCGCGCAAGAAGATCCAGAACCTCCGCAAGGAGATCCGCGAGATCGAGCAGCGCAAGCAGCGCGAGGTCGCCGCCCGCGCGACTGAAAATTACTGCGTGAGCATCGTCGGCTACACCAACGCGGGCAAGTCGACGCTGATGAACGCGCTGACGAACGCGGGCGTGCTCGTCGAGGACCGCATGTTCTCGACGCTCGACACGCGCACGCGCCTGTGGCACCTGAAGGCGGGCGCGAAGGCGCTGCTGTCCGACACGGTCGGCTTCATCCGCAAGCTGCCGCATTCGCTGGTCGCGAGCTTTCATGCGACGCTCGAGGAGGTCGCCCAGGCGGATCTGCTCCTGCACGTGGTCGACGCGAGCCACCCGGAATCGGAGGCGCAGATCGCGGCGGTGAACGACGTGCTCAAGGAGCTCAAGTGCGCCGACAAGCCGACACTCGTGGTCTTCAACAAGGTGGATCGCTTCCGCGATGATGTCGAACTGTCGATCCTCCGTCACCGCCACCACGACTGCATCTGCATCTCCGCGCGGAGCGGCCAGGGCATGGAGGAACTCGACCAGACCGTCGCGCGCGTGCTCGAGGCGCGCCTGCTGGAGATGGAGCTCGTGATCCCCGCCGCCGAGGGCAAGCTGCTGTCGGAGATCGCCTCGCACTCAGTCGTCGTCGAGCAGGAGTACGACGATTCGCACGTGCGCATGCGCGTCCGCGTGCCCAAGTTCGCGGTGTGGAAGCTGGAGCGCTTCCGCAAGGCGCACGACACGGTCGAAGCCCCTCCGTCACCGCCGGACAGCGCGCAGGATTCCCAGGGAGGGCTTCGGAGCGCAGGCGCGAACGACGTCGACTAGTTTCGCAGCGTCGTGCTCGGGACCCGCCTTCGCCGAGCCTCAGGATTTGGCGATGGCTTAACGGCGGCGGCGGGGCACGTCTGGATCGGGATCTGCATCGCATGGGTCCCGGCTTTTTGTGCTTCTTTACTTGGTCCCACCCTGTGCTATAATCGACCGTTGGAGCGTGACGTAATTTCCTGCCAGGGTTACTGGGAGCCGAAAGATGGCGGATCAGCCCTTCGACGTACGGAAAGTCATTGAACAGAGCGCGGCCAAGACCACGCTCCAGGAGCTCGCCAAGAGGGGCATCCACCGCGTCAAGGTCCTCGATGAGCAGATGATCAACAAGCTCATCCACGACGCGGTCCAGCACATCCTCGGCGCCAAGACGAACCTCCTCTCGGAGGCCGACCGCGACAAGCTCGTCGCCGCCTCCCGCGGCGAGTTGGACAAGCTCATCAAGGACTTCAATACCAGCAAGGACAAGTCGGAACTCCTCACGCACGACAAGGACAAGCTGGCGCAGGAGGTCGAAAGCCTTCAGAAGGCCCTCCAGGTTCAGCGGCAGCTCGGCGACCAGCTCGGCAAGCAGGCCCTCGACCAGGGCAAATCGTTCGCCAAGCAGGAAATCGAGATGCTGCAGAAGCGGCTTGAGCTCAAGGACCAGGAAATTGACATGGCCAAGCGCGAGGGCGGCGGCGAGGTCCGCCAGCAGCTCGACAAGGCCAAGGAAGATCTGCGCCGCAAGGACGACGAAATCCGACGCAAGGACGACAAGATCGTCGAGCTGGAGCGGCGCACTCAGGAAGTCGCCGTGCAGGTCGGCCAGCAGAAGGAAGTCGAGTTCGGCCAGAAGATGATGGTCGAGATGCAGAAGAACGGCGTGCTCTCCGAGCGTCTCGCCAAAACCCTGGAAGACATGCGCGTCCGCGACGACGAAGTCGCAAAAAAGATGGAAGCCCTCTTCACGAAGTCGATCGAGGGCATCGCCAAGAAGCTCACGGACCTCAAGCTGCGCTCCCTCGCGGGTGGCGGCGGGGGTGGGGGTGGAGGCGGCGGGGGCGGCCCCGGCGAGGAAGCGTTCCGCCAGAGCTCCGACGTCATCGCTCACATGCTCGGGACCGAGCTCGAGAGCAACCTCAAGGCGATGGAGCCGACGGAAGGCAAGACCGCCGGCAAGCTGGGCAACGCCCTCGAACGCCTGAAAGCGATGCGCGGCGGGGGCGACAAGCCGAAACCGCCGGAAGAGAAAAAGTAGTCAGAACGCGATAGAGTTCGCACAATCACGGGGCTGGGGACGACTCGCAAGAGAACAATTTTCGCACTAGAGGAGGCACACGGTGGGTATCCGCTACGGTAAGGGACTCGACGTCGGGACGTGCAACTTGGTAGCCGCTGAGGAAAACGAGAAGGGCGAAATCGTCCTTCGTCCGAAGCGCAACGCGTTCATCGACGTGCCGATCGACAACTACACCAAGAACATGCTGACGCGGCTCAACGTGCCGTACGTCGTCCAGGGCAAAAAGATGTACGTCCTCGGCGACCACGCGTTCGAGCTCGCCAACGTGCTCAACCGCAACACCCGCCGCCCGATGAAGGACGGCCTCATCTCGCCGAAGGAAGCCGACGCCCTGCCGGTCATGAAGCTCCTCATCGGCTCCATCCTCGGCGACCCGCGCATCAAGGACGAAGTCTGCTACTACTCGGTGCCGGGCGACCCGATCGACAGCGAGTTGTCGGTCGTCTACCACAAGGACCTGTTCGACGCGGTCCTCCGCGCGCTGGGCTACAAGCCCTCGCACATCATCGAGGGCCACGCGATCGTATTCGCGACCCTCGGCGAAGAGGACTTCACAGGGATCGGCATCTCGTGCGGCGGCGGCATGTTCAACATCTGCGTCGCCTACAAGTCGATGCCGGCCCTCTTCTTCTCGACCTCCCGCTCGGGCGACTGGATCGACAACAACGTCGCCAACGTCCTCGGCATCAAGCCCGCGAAGGCTTCGATGATCAAGGAGAAGGGCGTCGACCTCATGCACCCGAAGACGCGCGAAGAGGATGCGATCGCCATCTACTACAAGAACCTCATCGTGTACTCGCTCACGAACATCAAGGAGCGCTTCCTGGCGGCCGAGAACATGCCGAGCTTCCCGGACCCGATCTCGCTCGTGTTCGCCGGCGGCACCTCGATGGCCGGCAACTTCATCGAGCTGGTGCGCGCGGTCTTCAAGGACATGGAGAAGGAATTCCCCATCCCTGTGAAGGGGCTGCGCATGGCCGAAGACCCGTTCAATTGCACGGCCAAGGGCGCGCTGACCGCCGCGCTGCTCGAAACGGCGAGCGCCTCGAGCTAGGCTGGCCAGCGCAAAGGAGACGTAGTCACCGATGGATCGCACTCATGCGGCAGTCCGCACATCGGTAGGCGTTCCCGCCTCTGCCCGGAGGACGGCGTAGGATGGCCGACGCACCGCGCGGATTCGGAGAGCAGCTGTTCCAGCGGCTCCAGGGGAAAGGCCTGTCCCGCGCCCAGATCTACAAGGCGCTCGCGCTCCAGCGCCTCACCGAGGAGGTCATGGAACTCGGCGTTGAGGGCAAGCTCCAGGAGGGCGCCCTCGTCGAGATCTCGAAGATCAACTCCGCCGCGCGCCAGAAGCAGGTCGCCGAGATCGCCGTCTCCTGCACGCTGGACGTGCCGTGGGTGAAGGAACTCGCCCGCCTCGTGCGCAACGCGGAGAAGACGTCGAGCGACAAGGAAGCCAACAAGTACTGGGACTTCTTCTTCGAGGCCAAGGACACCCTCGAACGCGACGGCGCGTCCGCTGAACTCCTCGAGCGCGTCCGGAACTTCGCGGTCGGGAAGGTCGACGCCGCCGACGCCGCGGAACGCTCGATCGTCGACTTCCGCAAGTACTCGCTCGAACTCGGGCGCGGCCTCGACGTCGGCACGTCGAACATCGTCGCCAGCGCGCACACCGCCGACGGCAAGACGCTCTACAACATCGCGCGCAACGCGTTCATCGAGATCGGCAACAACACGTACGTGAAGAAGATGCTCCTCAAGCTCGGCGTCGATCACGTCGTGCAGGGGGAGAAGGGATACGTCATCGGCGACCCCGCGTTCGAGCTCGCCAACATCTTCGAGAAGAACACGCGGCGCCCCATGAAGGACGGCATGATCTCGCCGTCCGAGAACGAGGCGCTGCTCATCGTGAGCCTCATCATCGGGCAGCTGCTCGGCCCGCCGCAAAAGCAGGGCGAGCTGTGCTCGTTCAGCGTGCCCGCAGACCCGATCGACGCCGAACGCAACGTCGTCTACCACCGCGGCGCGCTCGAGAGCGTGCTGCGCCGCCTCGGCTACGAGCCGAAGGCGATGGTCGAAGGACACTCGGTCGTGATGGGAGAAATGGACTCCGACGATTTCACCGGCGTCGGCATCTCGTGCGGCGCCGGCATGTTCAACATCTGCATCGGCTACAAGACGGTCCCCGCGCTCGCCTTCTCGACGTCGCGCGGCGGCGACTGGATCGACAACAACGTCTCGCACGCCCTCGGCCTTCCGGGCAGCCAGGTGTGCGCGGTCAAGGAGTCGGGCATCGACCTGATGCGCCCGCGCGATCGCGTCGAGGACGCCATCGTCATCTATTACCGCGAGCTCATCCGGTACTCGCTCGACACGATCCGCGCCCGCTTCGAGCAGGCGCAGAACATGCCGAGCTTCCCGGACCCCGTCCCGCTGGTTCTCGCGGGCGGCACGTCGATGGTGAAGGGATTCGTGGACATCTTCCGCGACGAATTTCAGCGGATCCCGTTCCCCATCGACATCAAGGAGATCCGGCTCGCGCGCGACCCGCTGCGCACGGTCGCCCGCGGCGCACTCGTCGACGCGATGGAGGAGACGAAGGCGCGCACGCGCGTGAGCGAAGACGACGGCAAGAAGTTCAACATGGGCCGCTCGATCGGGCGCGTCGAAAAGGGTACGCGGCGGATCGAGAAGCCCCAAGGTCCCGGCGGCATCAGCGCCGGCCGGATGGACTTCAAGCAGGAACCGAAGAAGCTCGAAGACCAGAAGCTCGCAAGGAGCGAGCCCGCGGTCGTTGAACCCCCGAAGACGAAGAAGGAGACGCGGTCGATGCCGAGACCGGCGCCGCCGCCCCCTCCGCCGCCCGAGCCCGTCTATGAGCCGCCTCCGCCTGAACCGGAACCGGTCTACGAGGAGCCGCCGCCTCCCCCTCCGCCCGTGCGCAAGCCGGAGCCG
>CAYXVY010000177.1:0-16950 GCA_964468745.1 uncultured Planctomycetales bacterium
CGTCACCGCTCACGGCGCCCGGCGTCGGCCTCAAGATCGGCGACGTCATCGCGGGCATCAACGGCCGGCCGGCCAGCCGTCGCGTCACGCCGCAGGAATTGCTGCTGCACCGCGCCGACTCCGAGATCTTGCTCACGCTGGCGAACGGTCGGAAAGTCGCCGTGAAAGCTATGCGCGACGAGACGCGCGCACGTTATCGCGACTGGGTCGAGCACAACCGCCGGCGCGTACACGATGCGACGAAGGGCCGCGTCGGCTACATCCACGTCCCCGACATGAGCGCGGCCGGCTATGCGGAATTTTTCCGCGCGTATCTGGCCGAGGTGGATCGCGACGCGCTCATCATCGACGTCCGCAACAACGGCGGCGGCCACGTCTCGCAGCTGCTGCTGGAGAAACTGCGCCGCGAGCGAGTCGGATACGACGTCCCGCGCTACGGAAAGTCGCTGCCGTATCCCGGCGACTCGCCCGCGGGTCCGCTCGTCGCGCTCACGAACGAAGGCGCGGGCTCCGATGGCGACATCTTCAGCCACTGCTTCAAGCTCTTCAAGCTGGGGCCGCTCATCGGCAAGCGTACGTGGGGCGGCGTGATCGGGATCTGGCCGCGGCATCTCATGGCCGACGGCTCCGTCACGACGCAGCCGGAATTTTCATTCTGGTTCAAGGACGTGCACTTCGGCGTGGAGAACTATGGCACCGATCCGGATGTCGAGGTGGATATCTGGCCGCACGACTACGCCGCAAATCGCGACCCGCAACTCGACAAGGGGATCGAGACGACGCTCGACCTGCTCAAGAAGCAGAAACCGCTCGCGCCCGATCTGACGAAACGTCCGAACCTCGCGGCGCCGCACCGGAAAAAGAAACGCTGATGGACCCGGTCATCGGCACGCCATAGCGAGACGCGAATTCCGAGCGATCGGAGGCGCCGGAGACGGCTCCCAATCAACACCGAGGTATCCGAGGAAACCGAGGGAACATGGGGGAGCTTGCACTCCCATCCAAGCCTTCTCGGTTGCCTCGGATTTCTCGGTGTTGGTCCTGATGAATCTCCCGCCGCCGTAGACTACCGCTTGCCGCCGCCGTCCGCCTCAAGGTGATCCTGGTAGAGCGAGCCCCTCATCACCATACCGATCGGGATCGTGAAGAACATCCCGACGCAGCAGAGCAGCTGGCCCACCTGCGCGACAAGATTGGCGACGAACGAGAAGATAAAGTGGCTCAGCACGCCACCCCCCTGCGTCACCCAGCGCACGCTCGTCGCGCGCGCATCGCTGAACGTCGCGCCCGTCCCCACCATGATCGGGAAGATGAACATCCAGCGCGTGAAGAGCCAGATCTGAACCAGGATGTACCCCAGCATGAACGGCGCCCCCAGGCCGATGGCGATGCACGGTATCACGTCCTGATCCATGCGCATCTCCTGTCCGGCGAACAGCGCGCCCGCGATCAGGAGTCCGCCCACCCCCAGGATCGCGAACATGAGCCCGTAGATGATCAGGCCGAGCAGCAGCGCCGAGCCCCAGCACCGCAGGTAGTTGCCCCGCGCCCGGTCGAAGACCCCCGACAACGAGATGGCTTCGCCTCGCGAAGACGCCCCGCACATCACGATGTAGGCCCCGAACAGCGCGGGCGTCATGAAGTGAAACGTGAGCATGCCGAGCAGGATGATGACGAGAATAATTCCGACGTGCGTCAGCCAGTCGCGCTTCGCCGCCTCGAACCCGAGGTTGAACGACCGTCCGATCTCTGGATGCATCATCCCCCCATCATATGCCGGGATCTCGACCTCGTCGAAGCACGAACGCGTTGTTACTCTAGGGTATGTCCGATCCATTTTTCGATCTCGCCTTCGACCTTCTGGAAGAAGGGGGCCTTCTCCTGCTCGAGGTCGCCCTCCCCGGCGTCATCGAGACCGACATCGACATCACGCTCGAAGGAAGCCGGATCGTCATCCGCGCCCAGCGCCCCGCTGCCCGCGGCCTCTCGCTGCACTGCGAGATCAAACGGGGAATCCTGCTCCGCGACGTCCCCCTTCCGTGCGCGGTCGAGCTCATGAAATCCAGCTACGAGGACGGCGTCCTGCTGCTCCGGCTCAAGCGTCTGGAAGCCAGGTAAGCATGGCCGCCCGCGATTACTATGCCGAGCTCGGCGTCGCGCGCGACGCATCCTCCGACGACATCCGCCGCGCCTTCCGCAAGCTGGCCGCACAGCACCACCCGGACCGGAATCCCGGCGACAAAGCGGCGGAGGAGAAATTCAAGAGGCTCGCCGAAGCCTACAACGTTCTCAACGACTCCAAGGCGAGGGCCGCGTTCGACCGCGGCGGTCAGGCCGAAGTCGAGGCCGATACGGGCTTCCGCGGCTTCGACAGGACGGAGGACGTCTTCCGTCATTTCGGAGACATCTTCGGCGACCTCTTCGGGGAACGCGTGCGGCAGGAGGCCGCGGCGCACCACGGGGAAGACTACGATCTCGAGCTGGCGATCCCCTTCGAGGAGGCGGCCCGCGGGGGGAAGAAAAAATTCTCCACGAACGTCCCCGGCGCGTGCGAAGCCTGCCGCGGGACCGGCTCGTCCGACGGTCGGCCTCATCCGTGCCCGACCTGTCACGGCAGCCGCTACGTCAGCCAGCGGGCGCGCGGCTCGGGAGGGTTCTTCTCCGTATCGACGGCCTGCCCGGGCTGCCAGGGGAGCGGAGTGGACCCGGCCTCGGTGTGCCCCCGCTGCGGCGGTCGCGGGGTCGCAACCCGTGACCGCACGATCGAGGTGACCATCCCCGCGGCCGTGACCGACGGGACGATTCTGAGACTCCGGCAAATGGGCGCCCCCGGCCGCCAAGGCGGCCCTCCGGGAGATCTTCGCATCCACATTCGCATCCAGCCGGGAGGCCCCTTCGAACGCGACGGGCTCAATCTCAAGCGCGAAGTCTCCGTGGATCTTCTCACCGCGGTTCTCGGGGGCAAGGCGACCGTCCCCCTCCTCGAAGGAAAGGTGGAGATGACGATCCCCGCGGGCACGCAGCCCGGCCAGCAATTCCGCCTCGCGGGGCAGGGTCTCTCGGACGGCACGCGGCAAGGCGACTTGCTGGTCACCCTCGAAGTGAAGATCCCCAGCTCGCTCGGCGAGAAGGAGCGACGCCTCTTCGAGGAACTGCGTGCGATGGGAACACCCCCGGCGTCCAATGGGCATGGATAGAGAAACGCTGCGCGACTTCACGATGCTCCGGCTGATCGGCGTCGCCGTCATCGGCCTCCCCATCCTCGCCTATATGGGGAGCGACTACGCCGAGCTGCGCGCGCGGCAGAAGCTCCCCGAGTGGGGGACGAAGGTCGAAGGCTCCATCCTCGATTTCGAGATCCGCAAGGGGCGTCCGCTCCTCTCCTATCTCTTCACCGCGAACGGCAAGTCCATCAAGATCATTGACCGCCCTGTGGAAGGACTCGAGAAGGCGGGCCGTGCGCATCCGATCACGGTGTGGTTCGATCCGAATGTCCCGTCGCACTGCATCACCGAGCCGGAGGTCGCGTGCTTCGATATGGGATTCCGCCCGGCGGTGCTCCTCGGGCTGGCGCTCCTCTGGGTCACGCTCATGACGCTCGCCACCTTCGGCGTCCTGCGCGCACGCACGCAACGCCGCGTGACCGCCCCCACGCACGAGTCTGTCGGCGTTTAGCGGCTTGACGTCTTCGCGGCGCGCCGCGAAACTGGACCCGTGCTCTTCTGGTGGCGCAGATTCGACCAGGACCCCGAGACGCGGGGCTGCATGGATGTTCTGCGTTCCATTGCGCTCATCGCCGGCTGCGCGATCGCGCTCTTCTTCCTCGTCCAGGACTGCCGGACCGATCGCTCCCGCCGCGGCCTCGTGGAGCGCGGCACCCAGACCAACGGCGCCGTTACCCAGGCGTGGACGGACAAGGGAAGATTTGGGAGCCGGACGCACAAGATTTCATACCTGTACTATCCCCGCACCGGAGCGGCGCAGACCGCCTACTCCCGCCACGTACCCTCGCTCGACGGACTCGAACACGGAACGCCCATCACCGTCTGGTATGACCCGTCACGCCTCGACTTGTGCGTGAGCAATATCGAGCTCGGGAACGAAGCGTTCAGCAAGCTCAGCATGGCGGGGACCGTGCTCCTGCTCATCGCGCTTGCTGTGCTGGGTGGGTTCCTCATCCGCCGGATCTTCACGCGCCCGATCAACGTGTAGCGTGTACGTATAGGCATGCTCGCGGCGCTGCTGACACTCGCACTCCTCGTACAGGACGAGAAGATCGACTGGGCGAAGGACCTCGACGCCGCGATGGCGCAGTCCGCGAAGGACGGCCGTCCCGTCATCGCCTACCTCACCTTCGAAACCTGACACTGGTGCAAGGTCCTCGAAGAGAAGACCTACCCCGACGCCGCGGTCGTGGCGCTCAGCAGGAAGTTCGTGTGGGTCCTCGTCGATCGCGACAAGACGCCGGAGCTGCCGAAGAAGTTGAACGTCTCCGCGTACCCGTCGCTGATCGTGCTCGGTGCGAAGCAGGAGAAAGTCCACCGCTGGAGCGGCTTCCAGGAACCGAAGCCGTTCGTCGCGCAACTCGAGGAGGGGCTCAAACGCTACGCGCTCTACAAGGACGGCAAGGAGTGGGACACTCCGGACACGCGCCCCGAGAAATTCTGCGACGAAGGCACGATCGAGACAATCAAGGCGCAAACCGACGAAGTCCCTGGCGGGCTTACCCTCCTTGGCGGCGACCTCCTCGTCGCGCAGGGCGGACGGATGGATCGCATCGATCTCAAGACCGGCGGATCGAGGAAGACCGTGAACCTGCCCGACGCGATCGTCGGCCTGACCACGGACGGGAAGACTCTCTGGGGCGCGCACTACGGCTGGACCGCGGGGAAACCGATCTACGAGCTCGACCCGGAAACGGGCAAGGCGACGCGCGAGATCGTCACCGCCGCCAACGCGAAGAACAAGTCGATGGGCACGAAGGGCATCGCCTGGCGCGACGGAAAACTCGCCCTGCTTGAGGGCATGAAGGGTCAGATCTGCGAGGTCGATCCGAAGACGGGGGATATCGCTCGCACGATCGAAACGAAGGAACCGTGGCTGTCCTGCCTCGCGTTCGACGGCAAGCAGTACATCTGCGGCGGCCGCACGCACATCGTCTTCATGGATCCCGAGTCGGGCAAGGTCACGCGCAAGGTCGCCGTCAACTATCCCATCCGGTCAATCGCCGCCCACGACGGCGCGCTCTGGATCATGGAGCAGCCGATCTTCGGGTACGACAAGGACAACAAGTCCGTGCGCCTCTGGCCCAATGAGACGCTGATCTACAAGCTCACGCTCGGCAAGTAGAGGTATCCTTCGCCGCCGCTCTCACTCCGCGGCTGAAAAGCGACGCGCGAACGCGGGAGACAGGTGCGATGCGTGGAGGACATTTGATCATCCGGCCGGCGAGCTTGTGCGGTAAGCTGCCCGTCCGCACGAATGACCTCTCCCACTCCCTCGGAGGAAATGCCATGAACATCGCGCTGCTCTGCATCCTTCTCGCCCAGGATCCCGCCGGGAGCGATTTGATCAAGACCGCACTCGACGGGGATGACAAGGCGTCGGCGGAGGCGATCGCAAAGCTCGAGGCCTCGGGTCCGCAGGCGCTTCCCCTCCTCGCGGTGGCGCGGCTGAAGCACAAGGACTCGCCGCGTCTTCCCACGATCGAAAAGCTCATGCTGCACTTGCGCCTGCCGATGAAGCGCGATGTCGCCGCACGACGGACCGCCTATAGGCTTCAGCACAGCCGGATCACCCTGGGCAAGTCAACCCTGCAGGAGGCCGCCGCGCTGATCCGCACGACCGCGGAGGTCGATCTCCTGATCGATCCCGCCGTCGACGCGTCGCGACGCTGCGACGTGGACATGCAGGACGCGGCGGCGCTGGACGTGCTGAGGGCGGTCACGTCCAAACTCGACCTGGACTTCGACTGGCGCTACGACAGCGTCTGGATCAGCACGCCCGCCCGCGTGTGGGGGGCTCCCAAGGCCTCATTCGCCGCACCGCTGACGTCGGAACAGCAGGCGTCGGCCTTCCGGCTCATCGCGAGAATCCACGGATGGAATACGAAGCTTGCGGACCGGCATCGGGCGCGTCTCGATCTGACCCGATTGGGACCCTCGCTCCTCGCGTCCGCCTTCAGTGAATTCGCCGATGGCACGGCGGACTGGAGCGAGGCGCTCGAAATCGTCTGGGGGCAGGGCGAGGTGCCGTCGGCCAACCTGTGGGAGACATCGGTGCTCGGCGAGAAGGAGGTGGACATCGGCGACAAGGTCCGCGCCGTTCGTCTCGTACTCAACTTCGAAGGGACGCCGATCGCGGACGTGATGCAGTTTCTTCAGGAGGTTTCGGGCATCGCCATCAAGCTATCGGGCATCGCCGAGGACACGGCCGTGATGCTGGTGTGCAAGGATATCACGATGCGTTCCGTGCTGGCCGCCCTCACGCTTCCGAGGGGGATGGACGTGCGAATTGAAAGTGAAACGATCGTCGTCTTCGACCCGAAAAGGAAATAGATCACTACCGAAGGCGTTTCAGCTCCTCGGCAGCAAGATCCGCGACGACCGTCCCCACGTACTTCGTCTTCAACTCCTCGTACGCCTTCTTCGCCGCGACGGCGTCGCGTACCGACTGCTGAACTTTCAGGATCTCGGCGCACCCTTCTTGAAGCAGCTTCTCGACGGCCGTCCGCGCGTCGAGCATCGACGCCTCGAGCGCGCGCCAGCCCTCGCCGATGCGGAGGCCCACGCGATACAACGCAATCGATTCGCCCGGCGTGGCCGCCGCCTTTGCCCTCTCGAGCGCGTCGTCGACCTTCTTCTTCTGCGCCGCCGGAATTTCCTTCTTCGCGCGACCGAGCACCTGACGGAAGGCCACGAAGATCTCGTCGGTGTCGGCGCTCGTCACCGTCGGCAGCCCCGCGTACTCGGGGTCGGCGGGATCGCCCTTGGGATTGAGGAAGATCAGCGCCGGCGTGCCTTCGACCGACGCGCCGCACTTCACGCAGAACCACTTCTTGTACTCGTCGGTGCCGACTGTGATCGCCAGCCATGCGAACTCCTTCGCAACCTCGGGCAGGCGATCGTCCTTCATCAACCCCTTGATCATCTCGCTGCTTAGCGGACAACCCTTCTGCGTCAGGAAGACGACGATCGGCTTCTTGTCGGCGGCAACCTTCTTCGCGTCCTCGAATGTGGCCTTCCATTCGATCTGGGCGAGAGTGGCAACGAGGAGCGCAATCATCTCTCACCCGCCGGCTTCTCCGCGCCCTTCGGCAGCGGCGTGAGCGTGTGCGCGCGCACGGGGATCGAGCCCCGACTCTCCAGGCCGTCAGCCGTCACAGCGCGTACGACGTACCAGTACGCAGTCGCGGGCTTCAGACCCGAATCCGGATAGCGCGTCGCATTGCGCACCGGCAGCTCGGTGACGCGCTCGTAATTCCCCTTCTCGCTCGTCGCGCGATAGACGTGATAGCCGATGACTCCGGCGCTCCCCCCGGGCGTCCACGAGAGCACCGCGGACTTCAGCCGCGACTCCCCGCGCACCAGCAGCGGCGGCGCGGGCGGCACCGTGAAGAGCATCTTCGCCGTCCAACGGTTCTTCCCGTCGTCTTCCATCGACAGCACGAACTCGATCGCATGTCCATCGTAGTCGGCGGCGAGCTGAAACTCGAACGGCCGGTCTTTCGGCTGCACGAGGTCCTGCAAGCCGAGCGTGCCGAACGTGATCGACCCCTTCGTCAGCGTCACAGCAGGATCCGCCGTCGTGATCGACAGCTTCAGCCCCGTCGACGGCTGCGTCCCGCCGTTGAAGAGCCCGACGGTGAAGCGGATTCTCTTGCCCGCGTCTTCCCAGCCGACGCGCTTGTCGTTGTTGCCGTCGACATCGTCCACCGTGCACGCGCCCAGACTGACCGACGCGCCCTCGACCGGCGCGCGGAATGTCCACGACCACTCGCCGTACTTGAGCGTCGCCCACACCTGGTGCCCGCACGGGACGCGCGGATCGATCTTCATGGCGAACGATGCCGACGTGCCTTCAAACTCCTGCGACGCCGCCTCGCACTTTACGAAGCGGTCGTCCTCGAACGACAGAGTCAACGTCCCCTTCGCCACCGGCTGCGCCCACGCGAAGTTCAGTTTCGCCTCAGCGCCCGGGCGCAGCTCTTTTGCATCGATGCCCATCGTCGGCCGCGCGATGCCGACCGCCTTGCCGTCGATTGTCACCTTCTTGTCGAAACGGTGCCCGTTCTGCGCAAGGACGCTCAACCGCGCGCTTCCCCCCTTGCCGGGCTGCCCAAGCCGCGCCACGCCGTCGGCATCGCTCGTAGCGACGCAGTAGACGCCGGGCGCGTCAAGAAGCACGCGCGCCGACTTGAGCGGCTTGCCGTCCGCGTCGGTCACTGTCACTCGCGACGGCGCGTTCATCGCGAAATGTTCGTCCTTCACGGCGAGCTTGCGCGGCGCCGCCGTGCGCACCCACATCTCCGGGTCGCCGAGCAGGCCGAGGATCTCGCCCACCCACTCGTCCTGCTTGAACTTCACCTTCGCCTCGGTGAACGCGCGACCGAGCTGAGGGCAATCGCCGCCGAAGAGGAGGCGATAGATGTCGTAGTTGACGGGCGACTGGAAGCTGACCGACGTGTAGCCCATGTACGCGATGCCGCCGCCCTTGGGCTGCAGCAGCCACGACTCGCCGAAGCAGTCGTCGCGCTCGAACTCGAGCGTATTGCAGCTGTTGCCGAAGACGATCGGATACTTGCCCGTGTTCTTGAGCTGCTTGACGTGATCCATCCGGAAGCTCGTGCGGTCGTCGGTCGCCCAGAAGTGCGACGGGCACCCGTGCCCGAAGAAGTCGAAGAGCGCATAGCCGGTCTGCAACTCGTCCACGATCGGCTTGATCGGATCGGGCTTCTCCTCGGCGAGGAGTTTCACGACGTAGTCGCGCCCGCCGAGTTCCTTGAGCAGTTCGACGAGCTTCTCCTGCTGGTTCTTGAACTGGTTCGCGCTGACGACGAGCGAGCGGTTGAGCCACGCGACGTCCTTGTCGGTCGCATCGACGTACTCGAAGTACTTTTCGAAAAAGGTCTCGGCTTCCTTGGGCGTCTCGACCGGGATGCGCCCGACGTAGAGTTCCGGCGCCATGTCGAAGCCATCCTTGCCGACCTCGCCCATGAAGCGATCTCCGTCGCCGTTCCAGCCGTAGCTCGTGACGGCGTCCGGGTCAGTCGCGTCGGCGGGGAGGACGTCGCTGAAGAAGACATCGCACGCGAGCTGATCGCCGCCGTGCTCCCCCTGGTACGCGCGGACGCGTTGCGTCGGCACGAGGTCGGTGTCGCCGCCGAGAAGGACCCAGCGCGTCTTCCAGTTCTGGCGGAGGTCCTTGAGGAGGGCGTACATCCGCTCGGCGACGTCGGCGCCCGCGTAGAAAGGATTCTTCGAGAGCCATTCGATGGTGACGATCTGCGCGGGCATGCCGGTTGAGCGCTTCCATTCGACGAGCCGCTGGAACGACGGCGCGAGCGCGTCGGTGGTGATTACGACGTACGGCACGCCGAGTTCAGGCGGGAGCTTTGGGTCGGGCTGGAAACGGCCCGGCGCCTTCGCCTGCTGCGCGTGCGCCAGCAGCGAGAGCATAAGAGCCATGCCCAGAATGCGCATCCACCCCCCTATTGCGTAACCGATCTGAAGTGTTTACTTCGAATTCCAACCGATCAGCAGCGCCTTCGCTTCGGCCGCCAATGCTTCCACCGCGAGAAGCTTCTCCAGCCGCGCCTTAAGGCCCGCCAGCGGCTCCTTCTGGTCCTCGCGGCAGGCGGCGCAGCTCGTACAGACGAACCGCGCGCCGAGCGACGCGCATTTCTTGCAACACGGCGTCTTGAGCAGCTCTTCGCGCACCCTCTCGAGCTCGCGCGCGGCCTTGACCGCGTCGGCCTCAGGCTTCGCCCCGACCTCCTTGAAGCGCATTTCGGCGACCGCGATATCCTTCGCCAGCGCCGCCATCGCGCTCGCCTCCTTGTCCGTCATCCAGCGACGGATCGCCGCGAGCAATCGTTTCGCCTCGTCACGCTCGTCCTTCTCGAGTCGCTTTGCCGCGTCCGCAAGGCCCTTTCCGGCGGCGACGGACTTGGCGAGATCGGTCAGCTCCTTGTACGCGCCGACGTCAACCGCCAGTCCGGGCGCCTTCGCGAGGAGCTTGTCGACCCACTCGCCGACCTCCTCGTGCGTCAGCGCACCCTTCACCACTATCTTGCCCGTCGCATCGAAGATCGTGCAGCATGCGATGACCTTCTTGCCGTCCTTCTTTTCGCGCTCGAACCGGTCCTTGTCGAGCGCCATGCCGTCGATGTCTGGATGCGTGGCTCAATCACGTGGACAAGCTCGAGGGGGACAAAGACGCGGGCGTGGCGGCGACCGGCCTCAAGCTCGGGGCGAAGGAGGGGGACACGCAGGCCGTCGACTTCGAGATTTCGCGCGAGGGGCAGGACGACAAGGTAAAGGCGACGGTGTGGATTGACGAGAAGACCGGCCTGCCGACCAAGCTCCTGGTGCCGGACAGCGGCAAGATGGACTTCGGCGAGAATATGAAGATCACGGAGATCCTGTCGAACTTCAAGCTCGATGCCGAGATCGCGAAGGAGAAATTCGAGATCCCCAAGTAGGGCAGGAACATTTCCTGTACTAGCTTGTTGGAGCGGACGCGAACCCCGGAATAAAGTTGCCATGTTTCATCTCGTCGTCGTCGCGCTCGTCGCCCTCCAAGAACCCAAGCTCGCCGTCCAACAGGGTCACGCGCAGGCCCCCGTCGACATCCTCGTCACGCCCGACGGCAAACAGCTCGTCACCGCAAGCCCCGATGGCGCCGTGAAGCTCTGGGATCTGGCCACGGGACGCATGCTGCGGACGATCGCCGAACGCTCGCACCAGATCATGTGCGCCGCGCTCAGCGCCGACGGCAAGGTGCTCGCGCTCGGCAGCGGCGACTGCACGGTCCGCCTCATCGACGTCGCCGCGGGCACCGAGCTGCGCAAGCTCGGCACGCCTCCGTCGCCCGACGACCCGCCCGCCGCGTTCGCGTTCGTCGTCGCGTTCAGTCCCAACGGCAGGCACGTGGCCGGCGGGATGCTCGACGGCAAGCTGCGTGTATGGGACACGGCATCGGGACGCGAGGCGATCACCGTCCAGGCGGACCCGAACGAAGTCGTAGCGCTCACCATGACGCCGGACGGACGGCACGTCGTCAGCGGCGGCGTCGGCGGCGGCATCCGCGTCTGGGAGCTCGCGAGCGGCAAGCCCGTGCGCACGCTCTCGGGGCACACCGCAGGCGTCTTCGCGCTCGTGATGACGGCCGACGGCGCGACGCTCGTCTCGGGCAGCCGCGACAAAACCGTCAAGGTCTGGGACTTCGCAAAGGGGGAGCTCGTGCGCTCGATCGACGGGCACGAGAACGAGGTGCGATCGGTCGCCGTCACTGCGAAGGGAGAGTCGATCGTGTCGGCGTCCTTCGACAAGACGATCCGCATCTGGGACTCCGAAGGGAAAGAGCTGCGCTCGCTGGCGGCCCCCACGGAGGGATTCCCGCGCGTGGTGATCGCGGGGGAGCACGTGCTCGGCGTCGTCGCGGGAACGGCCGTCGCGATGTGGGAACTGGCGACGGGCAAGGAGGTGCGCACGTTCACGGGCGGAGCGACGCGACTCGATGCGCTCGCGGTGTCGCTCGACGGCAAGTCCGTCGCCGTAGGCGGAGCAGACCGCCGCGTGCGCGTCTGGACGACGGCGGGCACGGCATCGATTGCCGGCGAACATGCGAAAGGGATTCGCGCGATCTCGTTCGCGCCGGTGGGGAAAGTCGTGATCGCGGGTTCGGAGGACGGCACGATCAAGTCGTGGGACGTCGCGACGTCGAAGGAAATCCGCGCGATGGTGGGCCACAAGAATGAGGTGCGCGCGATCGACCTCACGCGCGACGGCAAGATTCTCGCGTCGGTGGGCGCGGACAAGACACTCCGCTTCTGGAGCGTCGCGACGGGGAAAGAGGCGCGCGCGGCGATGGCACTCGATCGTATGCCCGCGTCGGTGGCGATCAGCCCGAGCGGACGCTTCGTCGCCGCGGCGTGCGGGAGCTTCGAGGACAACGCGCCGACGGACGGCCGCCAGTTTTCGATCGTGGATGCGCTGAAGCTCTTCGACTTGGGAACCGGGCGTGAGAAGAAGCTCGACATGGCGGAGTCGCTCGACGCGTCGGCGGTGGCGATCACGTCGGACGAGAAGCGCGTGGTGGCTGTGACGAACGGCGGGCAGTTCTACGCGTGGGACATCGCGACCGGGGCGCGCGTGGGGGGGGACGCCGGCATGGGCGACGAGCCAGAGGCGCCGCCTACGGGAGGGAACGGTGCGAGGTGCGTGTCAGTCAGCCGCGACGGGCGTCATGCGGCGAGCGGAGGCGGCGACGGGGTCACGCTGTGGGAGGTGGCGACGGGGAAGAAGCGCCAGTCGATGCCGGCTCGCGAGGTGCGCGCGGTGGCGTTCGATCCGCTCGGGGCCTGGGTGGCGTCCGCGGGGGCGGACGGAAGCGTGCGGTTCTGGAGCACGAAGGACGGGGCGTCGCTCGGGACGCTCTACGCGTTCAGCGACGGCGAGTGGCTCTTCGCGGCGCGCGATGGCAGGTTCGAGTCGTCGGCCGGCGCGGGGGCGCACGCGGGGTGGATGGTGGGCGGCGCGTGGGAGCCGCTCGAGAAGCACGAGGCGAAGTACCGGGCGAAGGGGCTGGCCACGAAATCGCTGGCGCGCTAGCGCCGGGCGGTATACTCGCGGGGCATGACGCTGGGAACGTGTCCCGAGTGCCACGGGATGCTGTCGACGTCCGCGCCGAACTGTCCGCATTGCGGATACGAGCGCACCGTCGTCGTGAGCCCGCCGTTGCCGGGTCCCGGGGCTCCACCCGTCGCCGCCCCTTCGAGACCGCTGCCGCCCTCGATGCCGGTGTCGGTCGATATGCTGCGGCAGCAGGCAGCGCAGCGGGAGGCGCAGCGCGCCGGCGAGGAGCGGTCGGGATACGTGGGGCTCGCGATGCTGATCCTGGCGGCGGCGGCGGTCACCGGTCTCGCGTTTTTCTTCAAGTGGTGGCAAGGGGTAGCGGCGTGGCGCTGATCGAGTGTCCGGAGTGCAAGGGGGCGCTGTCCACGACCGCGCGCGCGTGTCCGCATTGCGGGTATGCGGTGCCGGCGGCCGTGCCGCCGCGGATCTGTGAGGAGTGCAAGGGGGAGGTCGAGCCTAACCGGAGCAATTGTCAGCGCTGCGGATTCGTGCTGACGGGGGCGGCGCCGCCGCCCGCGGAGGAGCCGCCGGCGCGTGAGATCAGGGTCAAGTGTCCGGCGTGCCGCGCACTCGGGATGGTGGACGAGACGACGACGCAGACCGAGTGCGGCTCGTGCGGCAAGATTTACGACACGCGTCAGGGGGTGGAGCTGACGAAGGCTCGGAAGCGGCTGCGTCAGCGGTTGCCGCCGGGAGAGGCGGCGCGCCGGCACGACGATTACGACGACAACTTGTCGCTCGTCTTCGGGATTGTGGGTCTCATCACGTGCGTCATTCTCTCGTTTCTCGCGATCAAGTACGGCAGGCCGGGGAGCGCGGGCCGCACGCTCGGATATGTGGGGATCGTCTTTTGGATCCTCGGGATCGTCGCGCTGTGCGGACTGTACGGACTGGCGGCGTTGGCGCACGGCGGGGCACGGTAGATCCTTACGCCGGCAGGCGTGCGCGCAGGGGGCGGTCAACGAGCCACCCCGGCAACTACTTGATATATCTGTCGCGATTCGTCCGATTCCTCTCCCCCCTTTTCGGGTTTCTTACGGGTTAATGGGTATGAGGACGAAGAGTCGGACGCGAAACGGGGGAACGGCTCCCACAGCGGTGTGGGAGGCGCTCCCCTTTTTCGCAGCGCTGCATGCAGCGGTGCGCGCAGGCCTCCCCCGCTGGGGAGACCCCACCTGCATCGATGCAGATGGCGCTCCCCGAAGGGGGAACGTGTGCATCACGCGTGTTGTGATGGCTCCCCAACGGGGGAGCGGGGGGGACACGCGTGGAGTGGGGGTCTCCCCTTTTGCGCAGACCCTTCCGCACCCGTGCAGCACGCACTCCCCCGTTTGGGAGTGGGTGCGGCACGGCTTAGGACGCCGCTCCCCCGTTTTTCCGTGTGTGAACTGCTTCTGTTTTCAAAACAACCTGTTTGGACATTCATCCATGCGTATGCCTCGCATCAACGCCTCGAGTGAGACGCTGCTCAACATATACGGGACGTACGTCGGCGTGCGCGGAGCGCTCGTCGAGCACGATCGAGCCCAGGGCGCGGAGGTGGCGCAGCGTCGACCCGGGGGCCGTCGGCGGGGGTGAAGCATCGCCGGCTGCTATGCTATGCGGATGCTTTCCGGCGAGAGACGCCTCGTTCTGTGGACGACGCCGCCCCTCGTGCCGTTCGTGGTCGGGTTCGGGCAGACCTTCCTGCGCATCCCGATTCCGACGAGTACGCGCGTCGTCGTCGCCATCCTGATCGTCGTCTTCATGCTCCTCGTGGGGCTCCACATCGCGTACAGCTTCCGGCGCATCGCGCCGCTGATTACCGACGACGAGTGGCGCGCGTCGTGGCGGCTGAACTTGATCGGCTCGTTCTCGGCATCGATCGGCGTAGGCGCAATTCTGATGACGCCGTTCCTGACCCCGCGCACTCCGCCGGTGTTCGTCGTCATGGGCGTCGTCCCCATCTGCCTCATCGTTGCCGGGGTCATGGTGCGCCTGATCAATCTCCGGTGGGCGCGGTTGACGCTGCCGTGAGTGGCGATCCCCAATCCCGGGGATAGTCCATTTGAACGGGCGTGAGATGGAAGGGGTGACAGGCTCATACGCGGGAGATGAGCTGTGCGGGCGTATTGGACCCGCCCATGCGAGGATTCACTGGGAGCAGAAGCGACCTTCGAACGGACCCGGGGCCGATAGCGGGGGTTATGATGCATTTGCGCCCGGTCGGCGAAGTCTAGAATTCAGACGACTGGAACTTTTCAGACTTGACCTGCTCGCTGCGCCGCTACAACCTACTTATGAACGTCGATTACGCGCCATCGGAACTCGTTGCCGTTGTGCGTCCCGAATGCCAGCTTCTTGCCATCTGGACTAAAGGTCGGCTGTGAGGCGAAATCATAGGGTGGCCCCATATCGCCATCGACTACCACATACCAACGTCGCCCACTTCGTGCCGAATATGCAACATGGCCAGTTGAGCTGACAATCGGCTCACCGACAGTGTCAAATCCTTCGCCCCTTTTCTGCCCGGCAACCACGAACCACTTACCATCACTTCTGGCGCGATAAGTAACAACTGTGCCATCACTGCTAAACAGGCTGCTTGATATCAGAACACGCTCAAATCCATCTGAAACATTCTCATCAATGACTAGGAAGTGCGACGAATCATCAGCTGCAACATAGGCAATCTTGCTTCCGTCCGGACTAAAGACCGGGTTTTCTACATGCGTGTACGCTCTGCCCTTGTGAGACCCCACTACGATGAATTTCTTGCCCGCCGTTTCTGCGCGATGCGCGACCGTCTTGTTGTCAGGTCCAACGACTGGCTGCCCTACTGCATCGAACTCCGCGCCCTTCCTTCCACCCATTACGATGTACTGCTTTTCGCCTTGTATTACGCGGTAAGCGACAACCTTACTATTTGGACTAAAGGAAGCATTGCTCATGAGATCGAACTTACCGTCTCCAGTATTTTCCTCACCGACCACCATAAACCAGCGAGAACTCTTCCTCGCAGGATATGCGAGCACCGTGCCATCCGGGCTGAAAACGGGATCTCCGACAAAATCCATAGCGGCACTCGTGCGCGCGCCATGGACCATGAACCACTGATCACCGCGCCAAGCGGAGTACGCGACGGACCCGTCAGAGCCAAATGTCGGAATGCCAACGCACTCGTATCTTGCGCCTTCTACGCCGGCTACAACCATAAACTGAGCGTCAATGCTGCCTGCCGGGAAAGCAAGAATGTTACGACGCGAGTCAAATCTCGGAAAATTGAACACCTTGTCGTAAGCAGTACTTCTCTTTCCGTTGACCACGACATACGTCTTACTTTCGGCTTTCGCCACGTACGCTAGAGTTTTCCCATCAGGGCTGAAGCGCAAGGCCCCGGCTTCATCAAACGCCTCCTCCTTGCTGTTGCAGCGCATCACAGATTGCTTTCCGTCCTTGCTAATGACGAAGGCAACCTCAGGCCCTGAGAAGCAGAAAGTGATGTGGGAGACAGTTGCGCCTTCCGGCACCTCTGCAAAGCGCTGATCCACGAAGCTACCACCTGAGGTATCACCTACTTGGGCTAGCGCTAGACCCTGAAGGAGTACGAAACTCGCTAGTGTTAAAAGGAGTGGCATTTCACCTCCACGCTACAAGCCGAATGAAAGGTGAATCGGGCCTCGCGATTGTATTCTCTGCATATGTCGAGTCATCGCTCGCACTTATTACCCAGCCAGTGTGGAACCTCTGAGGGTCCGCCGCCGCTCAAGTCCGAATTTGGCTTGGTTTGCTTTGACATGAGTTCTTTCTTCTTCGCTGCTCGCTGCTCGCATGGCTCCTTACAATCTGCGTCAGTGACACAATCAATATCAACATAGTCCCAATCAGGAACATCAACCGTGTACGTTCGGCCCTTGCGAGTCTTATCTGTCTTTTTCCATTTGTACCAGAACTTGGCAGTATAGTGACCTTGATCGGGGGATAAGCCATTTGAACGGGCGTGGGAAGGCAGGTCGGTGGGCGACGCCGTCGGAGTTGCATTCCACGGGTGCCCCAAACGTCACCCGCGAAGGGCTCCAAAGGGGGTAGAGACGGCATGCGGACGGACCCGAAG
>CAYXVY010000178.1:0-13581 GCA_964468745.1 uncultured Planctomycetales bacterium
GCTCCTGCACCTGGAGGCGGCGGCTGAAGACGTCCACCAGTCGCGGGATCTTCGAGAGCCCGACGATCTTCTTGTCGGGAAGATAGGCGACGTGGCACTTTCCGTAGAACGGCAGCAGATGGTGCTCGCACAGCGAGTAGAAGTCGATGTCCCGCACGATCACCATCTCGTCGTAGTCTTCGGAGAAGACCGCGCCGTTCAGGATTTCCTCGGCATTCTGCTGGTAGCCGCGCGTCAGGTAGCGGTACGACTTCTCGACGCGCTCCGGCGTGCGGCGCAGCCCCTCGCGATCCGCATCCTCGCCGAGGAGCGCGAGGATCGCTCGAACGTGCTCGCCGATGGACTGGCCGGCCAGGGTCTTCGCTTCGGACTGCATGGGGGGTGAATTCTAGCGACGGCATTTGCAGAACGCCAGAGGACTCCGGAGCGGATTTCTTGAGACTTCGGCGGCGCCGGCGGATGTACTTCATGTAAGTCGTTGTCACCCTCCGCGGCGTGTTGATCGTAGAATCCCCATATGGTCGAATCCGCTCTCCGCACCGATGAAGAGCTGATGCTCTCGGTCAAGGGGGGCAACAAGGACGCGTTCACGGTCCTCTACCGCCGCCACCAGAACGGCCTGATCAACTTCTGCTACCAGATGCTGCGCAATTATGAGGACGCAGCCGACGTCTTCCAGGAGGCATTCCGCTACCTCTTCCTCCATGCGGTCACGTACGAGCCGTCGGCCAAGTTCACCACGTACCTCTATCGCATCGCGCGGAATCTCTGCATCGACATCCTTCGCCGCCGGCGCCGCTGGAATCTTCAGCAGCTCGACACGGAAATCGATGTGCCCGACGAGGGGCGTGCGCAGGAATCGAAGCTGGAGAATGAGGAAGTTGAGGCGCACGTCAAAAAAGCGCTCGAGGAGGTCCCTGAGCCGTATCGCGAAGTCGTGCTCCTGCGCTTGACGCAAGGGCTTGCGTACGAGGATATTGCCTCGATCACGGGCGCTCCGCTGGGGACGGTGAAGTCGCGGCTCCACGCGGGGTTCAATTTTCTCCGTCAGATCATGAAGCGGAAAAAGCTGATCGAATGAACCGTCGGAATTTCCGACGAATGTGAGAACTCCGCCGCACACAACGCGCTGAGACTACTGATGGACTGCAAGGGAGTCACGAACGACCTCCTGGTTGATTACGGCGAACGCCTCTCCAAGGGAGACGAGCGCGCGGCGATCGATCAGCATCTCAACAAGTGCCGCGGCTGCCGCGTGCGCTACGAAGAAGTGAAGCTCATCGCGGCGGGCGTGCGCACGACGATGCAGGCGCCGGTGCACAAGGCGCTCAGCGACCAGCTCGACGCCGCCGTGCTGGGAAATCTCGACAAGCTCGTGCAGCAGGCGGCCCCGAGCGTCCATCGCAAGCGCATCTTCTGGGCGTCGTCCATCGCCGTCGCCGCGTCCCTCGTCATCGGCATCATCGTCTGGGCGGCCACGCGCGGAGGGCAGGAGAAGCCCGCGGACAACATCGTGAAGACGGGCGATACGACGCCGCAGCCGCCCAAGACCGATATTTCGACGCCGGTTCCGCCAAAGAGTGAGACTCCCAAGCCGCCGGTCACCGTCGAGAATCCGCCCGCGCCGAAGACCGAGAACCCGATCGCTCCGCCTAAAACGGAGACGCCCGCGCCCCCGAAGACGGAAACACCGGCGCCACCGAAGACGGAGACGCCACCCATCCCGGAATCGCCGCGCACGAAGACCACCACGCCGGCGATCACCGACGTACCGAAGGTCGAGCCGCCGAAGCGCGAGCCGGAACGCGCGATCGTCCGCGGCGACTTCAACAAGAATGGCAAAGTGGACACCCAGGACGTCGCCTACCTGAACGGTCAGATCATCGCGGGCCGCACGCAGGACCCCGCCGTCGCGGACCTCACAGGAGACGGCAGGGTGGATTGCGGCGACGTGCTCGCGATGCTGCAGACGATGGAGCGCAATCCATGAGGACGCTCATCACGATCCTGCTCCCCCTCTCGCTCGCCGCGTGCGCAACCGGCGGCGGGCCCAAGCCGATGACGCCCGACGCCGGGCCCGGCACGCGCATCACCCTCAACGTCGAAATCGACACGAAGGGCGTTCCCGTCGGCGCGTACCAGATTGTCATCGTACACGACGCCGCGGAAGCGAAGATCGTTCATGTGGGTCCCGCGCGCGACGCGAACTTCGCCGGCGCGCCCAGCTTCGATCCCGGCACGTTCGACTCCGGCGCCACGCGTATCACCGGCTACCAGATGCGCGCCGTCCCCGCGAAAGGACCCATCAAGCTGGTGACGGTCGTCTTCCAGCGCCTCGGCGCCCCGCGCAGCCCGGTCAACGTTAAAGTCGAGCGGCTGTACGACGTGTCGAATCCCCCGAAGGAGATCACGAGGTTCGACGTGGTCGCGAGCCGCACCGCGCTCGACTTCGGCGTGCCCGACTAGGTAAACTCGTCGGGATGACGCACAGAGCGAACGTCGCCGCCGTCGCGCTTCTCACGCTTGCCGTCACCGCACTGGCAATCCCTTGGACCGTCGCCGCCCAGGATGCCGACACGGCCGACGCAGTGACGGCGGCCATGAAATCCCTCTGCACCGCCGAGGCCGACTTCCGCTCCAACGATCGCGACGGCAATCTCGTGAACGACTTCTGGACGGCCGACGTGTACGGCTTGTACGCCCTTCGCCCCATCACCGGGGGCGCCACGCAGCTCCCCGCCGACACCGAGGACCAGAACGAGACCATCCGCCTGATTCAGGAGCACGTGGCGGCAGCGGACGGCCAGTCGCTCACCGGCGGATACGCGAAGCTCACCGTCAAGAACGCATTGAAAGCCGGCAAGGGCCAGGCATACCGCGGCCACATCTTCCGCGCGTTCCTGAAGCAGGATGACGGCACCGGTGCCACCGACCTGCGCAAGGACACCGACGGCAAAGAATTCTACGGCAAGGTCCACGACCGTAATCGCTTCGCCTTCCTCGCCGCCCCTGAAAAGCTCGCCTCCGGCAAGCTCTTCTACCTGATCAATGCCGACAACACCCTCTGGAGTTTCAAGCTCGACGAGAAGTACGCGATGAAATTCACGGCCATCACGCCTGAGGCGGACGCGTCGAGCGACTTCAAGACGGGCAAGGCCGAGTTCGACAACGCCGAGATCTTCCCGGCGGCGCCGGGCGCGCTCGGTTGCTCGAAGCCCGACTAGATGCGAGCGGTTGTCATCGGGTGCGGGATCGTCGGCGCAAGCGCCGCTCTTGCCCTCGCCCGCCGCGGCTGGCGCGTAACGGTGATCGATCGGGCCGCCGGCCCCGGGCGCGGATCGACGGCGCGGTCGTCGAGCGTCATCCGCTGCCACTATACGCACGTCGAGGCGATCAAGCTCGCACACGAAGGTCGCCACGTGTGGCAGCGCTGGGGCGAGTGGCTCGGCATCCGCCGGCCGCGCGCGCGCTACGTGGCTTCCGGTGTGCTCTTCCTGTTCGCGAAGGCGACGGGCGCGAAGCCGACCCTGGGACTCGGCGTCAAGGCGGAAGTCGCCCCCGGCTACGTGAGGCGGATGGTTGCGCTTGAGAACAAACTCGGCGTCGGCTGCGAACTGCTGCGCGGTCGGGAGTTGGCGCGGCGCTTCCCCTTCTACGCGTTTGCGGACGAAGAGGGACTCTACGAACCCGACTCGGGCTACGTCGCGTATCCTGCCGAAGCGGTCGAGGATCTCGTCGAAGCCGCGAAGAAGCGCGGCGTACGATTCGAGTTCGGCACGCGCGTGACGGCGATCGAGACGAGCGGGACGGATTCGCGACGTGTCGCCGGTGTTCAAGCCTGGAAGCTCTTCGGAGCGGACGTGGTCGTCAACGCCGCAGGCCCGTGGTCGCACGAGGTGAACGTGCTTGCGCGCTGCCCGCTGCCGCTCACGACGGCGCCCCTCCACCAGCCGATCGTCGAAGCAGAGCTGGAGGCGCCCTCCGACGTTCCGATGCCCGCGACGGCCGATCTCGCGCTCGGCTTCTACCTGCGCCCCGACGCGCGCGTCTTCAAGATCGGAGCCGTCTTGCCCCGCGATCACGTCGATTTCGCGACGTCGGCCGACGCAAAGCCGGATCGCAAGTCGCTGGAACGATTCATGGACGAACGGATCGCCGCCGCGACGAAGCGCATCCCGGGCCTGCGGCTGCGGCGAGTCGTGGTCCGCCCCGCCCTGTACGACTGGACCGTCGCCGACAGCTACCCGATCATCGACGCAACGGACGTCGGCGGCTACTTCGTCGCGATCGGCACGAGCGGCGCGTGGTTCAAGTCGGGGCCCGTCATCGGCGAGCTGGTGGCCGATCGCATCGCCGGAAAGACGCAATCGCGCCTGCCACACTGCGGGCAGAGCATCGACCTGTCGGTTTTCTCAGCACGTCGCCGGCCGATCGACTAGTTCACCGTCCAGGTGTCGCCCGCCTTGAGCAGCTTGTCGAGGCTGCCGTCGCCGAGCTTTTTCTTCGCGAACTCGATCTGCTCCTGCGTGCGCACTTCCATCGTCGGCCGCGTGACCGAGTGGAAGACGCCGATCGGCAACGGCACTTCGGGGGCCGGCGTCGAGTCCATGGGACCCGCGACCGGTTCCAGGCGCGACAGCAGGAAGGCGAGGGCCTGCGACGTTTCGTCGTGAACGAGAAGATCCTTCTCGGTGATGCCGTTCTCGCCCAGTTTTACGACCTGCGGCGTCAGCCCGTTCAAGCGGATGCCCCACTCGCGATTCTTGCCGAAGATGAGCGGCTTGCCGTGCTCGAGTTGCACGTTGCGATCGTCACGCACGTCCTTCACGGTCACAGAGTCGAACGCCTCGTCATTGAACACATTGCAGTTCTGGTAGATCTCGAGCATGGCCGAGCCCTTGTGGGCCGCCATCTTCTTGATGATCTCCATCAGGTGCTTCGGATAGATGTCGACAGAGCGCCCGACCCACGTCGCCTCGGAGGCCAGCGCCACCGTCACCGGATTGATCGGGCGCTCCACGGTGCCGAACGGCGAACTCTTGTTCGTCTGTCCCGTCGGCGTCGTGGGAGAGTACTGCCCCTTCGTCAGGCCGTAGATCCGGTTGTTGAAGAGCAGGATCTTGAGGTCGAGATTGCGCCGCAGCGAATGGATGAAGTGGTTGCCGCCAATAGAGAGCCCATCGCCGTCGCCCGTCACCACCCAGACCGACAGGTCGGGGTTCGCCAGCTTCACGCCGGACGCCAGCGCCGGCGCGCGGCCGTGGATCGTGTGGAATCCGAACGTGTTCATGTAGTAGGGGAAGCGGCTCGAGCAGCCGATCCCTGAGATGAAAACGATCTTCTCGCGCGGGATGCCGAGCTGCGGGAATACTTGCTGCACGGCGTTCAAGATCGCGTAGTCGCCGCAACCGGGGCACCAGCGGACTTCCTGGTCCGTCTGGAAGTCCTTCTTCGTGTACTTGAGCGCCTGCGTCGCGGGAGCGGCGGCGGCAGGAGTCGGAGGCGTCGGTGTAGTCGGGCTCATAGATTCTTCGCTTCCTGTTCGATGACCTCGACGAGTTCATTCACCTTGAACGGCTTGCCCTGTACCTTGTTGACGCCGCGGGCGTCGACGAGGAACTTCGAGCGGATCAGGAAGAGCAGCTGGCCGAGGTTGAGCTCGGGGACCAGGACGCGCTTCCGACCGGCGAGCAGTTTTCCGAAATTCGCAGGGAACGGGTTCAGCGAGCGCACGTGAACGTGGCCCACCTTCAGACCGCGGTTCTGCGCCTCTTCGCGGGCGGCGCGGATCGAACCGTATGTGCTGCCCCACCCGACGAGCAGGATCTCCGCATTCTCGTCGCCCTCGACTTTCGCGAGGGGGACGTCGGCCGTCATGCGCTGGATCTTGGCCGCGCGCGTGCGGCACATGAAGTCGTGGTTCTCAGCGTCGTAGTTGATATTCCCGGAGATGTGGCTCTTCTCGATCCCGCCGATGCGGTGCTCGAGGCCCGGCGTGCCGGGGATCGCCCACGGGCGCGACAGCGTCACCTCGTTGCGCAGGTACGGCGCGAACGTGGACGGATCGGTGTGGAACTTGACCTCGATCTTCTGCAGCTCGTCCACCTTGGGCAGCTTCCACGGCTCGGCGCCGTTGGCGAGGTAGCCGTCGGTCAGGAAGAAGACGGGGCACATGTACTTCACCGCGAGTCGAACGGCGAGGATCGCGACGTCGAAGCACTCCGCCGGCGTGGCCGGCGCGACGATCGCGCACGGCGACTCGCTGTTGCGCCCGAACATCGCCTGCAGCAGGTCGGCCTGTTCGGTTTTCGTCGGGAGGCCCGTTGAAGGGCCGCCTCGCTGCACATCGACGATGACAAGGGGGAGTTCGGTCATGAGCGCCAGGTTGATCCCCTCGCTCTTGAGGGCAACCCCGGGGCCGCTCGTGCCCGTGACGCCGAGCGCGCCGGCGTACGACGCGCCGATCGCTGACGTTACGGCCGCGATCTCATCCTCGGCCTGGAACGTGATGACGCCGAAATTCTTGTGGCGCGACAGCTCCTCGAGGATCGAACTCGCGGGCGTGATGGGATAGCTGCCGTAGAAGAGGGGCCGGCCGGACAGCTTCGAAGCGGCGATCAGCCCGTACGCGGCCGCCTCGTTGCCGCTGATATTGCGGTAGGTCCCCGGCGCGTACTTTGCGGGCGGCACGACGTACTGCGAACGGAAGAGCTCCGTCGCCTCGCCGTACGCATAGCCCGCCTTGAGCGCGAGCGAATTGATTTCGACAATCTTCGGGTCGGCCTTCTTGCCGGTGCCGTACTTCTCCTGGAACCAGTTGAGCGTCGTCTCCAGCGGACGGCTGTAGAGGTAGTAGAGCAGGCCGAGGACGAAGAAGTTCTTGCAGCGTTCCTTCTCCATGCGACCGATCTCGACGGGCTCGACGGCCTTCATCGTGAGCGTCGTGATCGGGACGCGAAACGTCTGAAAGGCGTTAAGCGTGCCGTCCTCGAGTGGGTTGGTCTTGCACTGAGCCTTCTTGAGGTCGATCTCGCCGAATGAGTCCGTGTTGACGATGATGACGGAGTTGTTCGGCATATCCTTGATGTTGACCATCAGGGCCGCCGGATTGAAGACGACGAGCACGTCGGGCTGATCGCCCGGCGTGTGGATGTCCGCCGAGGAGAACTGGATCTGGTACCCCGAGACGCCCGGCAGCGTGCCGGCGGGGGCACGGATCTCGGCCGGGAAGTCGGGGAAGGTCGAGAGGTCGTTCCCCAGCGTGGCGGTCGTGTTCGTGAACTGCATGCCGGCCTGCTGGACGCCGTCGCCGGAGTCGCCGGCGAAGCGGATGACGACCGATTCGAGGACCTGCTTTTTCTTTGCGGGGACTGCGGTGGCAGACTCTGGGCTCATCTGTGCCTCTTCGGTGTGCTGAAGCGGTAACCCAACGCGCGATCAATATAGCGGGAGGCGCGCCGAATCGCAAGGGAGTGCGGGGGTGGCGTGCAAGTATGAATGCGGGCGTCAGAGTACGATGCTGATCGCCGCCGCCGCGATCGCGAGCAGGTGAATGAAGATCGCCACGAACAGCCCGGCGCGCTCATTTCCGTCGATGCGCATGAGCCGCCAGAGGACCGCCACCACCACCAGCCAGAGGGCGATCGTCACCCAGTAGTGGCGGCCGAACCAGGCCATCGCGCCCGGGGGGGTCCCGGCGACCCGCGCGACCTTGCCCGCGACGCGGATCGTGAGCATGAAGACCGTGAACTCGACCGCGCACGCGAGGGCCATTCCGATGCGCCAGCCGAAGAGACGCGCCTCGTCCGGCGTACGGGTCGCGGCATCGAGAGACTCACGCACGCGGTTGTAGGCTCGCAGCATCACGTCGCTCACGTTCGATTCGACGCGCGGGGGGCGCGTTACTCACGTCCTAGAACACTTCCCCTGTTATCCCCGTCATCCGCTCCAGCTCGCGCGCGATCTCCTCGAGCCGCTGGCGCGGGACTTCGAGAAGCTTGACGTCGGCCGGCGTGCGCGAAATCGAGTAGATCTGGACCCGCTTCGGCACGACCTGCGAGATCGCGTTGCACCACATCCGAACCGCGCCATCGCCGCTGTTGTCGCGCCGCCCCTGCGTGAACATCGCCTGCACGACGCAGTCGCGCAGCCGCTTCAGCCCTTCGATGATGTCCCACACGCCGATCGGTACGACCGGCGAATTCATCTCGAGGAACGTCTCGTCCGTCCCCGCGTCGAGCTTCATGTATCGCTCGTCGAGCAGGTTCAGGCCGCCGACGACGCGCGAATTGTCGTTGTTCGCGCCGTTCGACAGGATGTCGACGGTCAGTCCCGGCCACGCACGGTCGCGCGCCGCGAGCACCTCGGTGACGACGCCGTCAAAGTCCGGGTGCAGCGTCGGCTCGCCATTGCCGGAAAACGTCGCGCAATCGAGCGGCTCGCCCGCCTTCTTCATCACCGTCAGCTTCTCCTCGACGGCCTTCGCGATCTCCTCCGCGGACGGCCACGTGTACTTGGCCAGCGAGGCATCGTCGGTGATGTCGTACGTCCACCCGAGCTGGCAGTAGTTGCAGTTGAACGAGCAGACCTTTACGCCGAACGGCAGGATGTTGATCCCCAACGACTTGCCGAGCCGGCGGGACTGAACCGGGCCGTATACGACGCTGTTAGAGAGTTCGACGGGCTGCATCGCGGCGCATTGTAGCGGCGTTGACAGCCCTGAAGCACTCCTATACGATCTGCCACCACGCCATGAATAACGGGATGCGAATTAGCCGGTAGGCCACGCCCAGCGTTCCCGTTATTTCTCTGCCCCATTTTCGCGGTCGACCAATGCCCAACTACAAAGACACGCTCAATCTCCCGAAAACCGACTTTCCTCAGCAGGCCAACCTCACCAAGATGGAGCCGCTCATCCGCGAGCGGTGGGAGAAGGAAAAGCTCTACGAGAAGATCGTCGCGGCGCGCCGCGGCTCGCCCAAGGGCAAGTGGATCCTCCACGACGGCCCGCCGTACGCGAACGGCGACGTCCACGTCGGCACCGGCCAGAACAAAATCCTGAAGGACGTCGTCGTCAAATTCCGCACGATGCAGGGGTACTACTCCCCCTACGTCCCGGGCTGGGACTGCCACGGCCTGCCGATCGAGCAGAAGGTCATGAAGGAGCTCGGCGACAAGGCCAAGACGACCCCCAAGCCGGAGATCCGCCGTCTCTCCGAGGAGTTCGCGCGCAAGTACATCGACATCCAGCGCCGCCAGTTCAAATCGCTCGGCGTTCTTGGCGACTGGGAACGCCCTTACCTCACGCTCGACAAGGACTACGAAACGGGGATCGTCGAGGTCTTCGAGGAGCTGCACAAGAAGGGGCACATCTATCGCGGCCTCAAGTCGATCAAGTGGTGCATCTTCGACCGCACCGCGCTCGCCGAGGCGGAAGTCGAATACAAGACGCGCCGCGATCCCGCGATCTATGTCGCGTTCGAGACGGTCGACGACGCGAATCTCGATCTGCTGATCTGGACGACGACTCCGTGGACGCTGCCCGGCAACGTCGCTGTCGCGGTCCACCCGACGGTCGAGTACGTCACCGTGGAGCGGGACGGTCGCCGCGCGATCATCGCGAAGGCGCTCTACGAAACGAAGAAGGACGAACTCAAGCTCGGCAACGTGCTCGACACCAAGAAGGGCGCCGACCTGGTGCGCCTGAAGTACAAGCACCCGCTCTTCGGTCACGCGTGCCCAGTCGTCACGGTCGACTACGTCACGACGACCGACGGCACCGGCCTCGTTCACACCGCGCCGGGACACGGCGAGGAGGACTTCGAGACCGGCATGAAGTACAAGCTGCCGATCCTGTCGCCGGTGGACGCGGGCGGCTTCTACACCGACGAGGCGCGGGAGTGGAAAGGCCAGCGCGTCTTCGATGCCAATCCCAAGATCGTCGAATTGCTCAAGTCGAAGGGAACGCTGCTCAAGGCATCGGACTTCGACCACGAATACGCGCACTGCTGGCGCTGCAAGAATCCCGTCATCTTCCGAGCGACCGAACAGTGGTTCATCGCCGTCGACAAGAACGACGGTCGCACGCGCGCGCTCGAGGCGGTGAAGAAGACGAAGTGGTTCCCCGCGTGGGGCGAGACGCGCATCTCGTCGATGCTGGAGCAGCGTCCGGACTGGTGCATCTCGCGCCAGCGCGCGTGGGGCGTGCCGATTCCCGCGTTCTACTGCGAAACGTGCAACAAGGAGCAGTTCCACTTCGACGCGGTCAAGGCGCTCTTCCGCAAGGGGGGTGCGAACGCGTGGTTCACGACCGACGTGAGGGAAATCCTGCCGGCCGGCACGAAGTGCCCGTGCGGCGGGACGAGCTTCCGCAAAGAGGAAGACATCTTCGACGTGTGGTTCGAGTCGGGCGCCAGCCATCGAGGCGTCTGCATGAAGCACCCTGAGCTGAAGTTCCCGCCGGAGCTCTACCTCGAAGGCACCGACCAGCATCGCGGTTGGTTCCAGGTCTCGCTCCTCGCAAGCCTCCTCTCGAACGGCCAGGCGCCGTTCAAGGAGGTCGTCACGCACGGCTTCCTGATGGATGCGCGCACGAAGGAGAAGATCTCGAAGTCCGGCTTCCTCATCAGCGCCGACGAAGTCACGGAGAAGTACGGCGCCGACCTGCTGCGCCTCTGGATCTGCTCGATCGACTTCACGGACGACATCCCATTCTCGAAGGAGATCCTGCAGGGACGCGCGGAGCCGTACTTCAAGATCCGCAACACGTTCCGCTACATGCTCGGCAACCTCGCGGACTTCGACCCGACACGCGACGCGGTCACGGACCTCGTCGAAGTCGACCGCTGGGCGCTGGCGAATCTCGCGACGGCGATCGCCGACGTGACGAAGTTCTACGAGAACTACGAGTTCTTCCGGGCGTATCACCGTCTCTACGACTTCTGCGTCGTCGACCTGAGTGCGGTCTACTTCGACATCCTGAAGGACCGGCTGTACACATCCGCGAAGGGCTCGCGCGAGCGTCGCAGCGCCCAGACCGCGCTGCATGCGCTCCTTTCGGCGCTCGTGAAGATGTTCGCCCCGATCCTCGCGCACACGTGCGAGGAGGTGTGGGGCTTCATCCCGGGCAAGAAGGATGCCGACAGCGTGCACCTCGCGTCGTGGCCGGCGCCGCCCCCCGCCGATGCGTCGCTCCTCGCGAAATACCAGCTCCTCATCAAGGCGCGCAACGAAGTGAACCGCCAGCTCGAAGGCCTACGGGCCGCGAAGACGATCGGGAAGTCGCTCGAGGCACGCGTCGACGTGCACACGACGGATGCTCAACTTCAGGCGGCGCTCGCGTCGGCCGACCTGGAGTCGTTGCTCATCGTGAGCGAGGCGAAAGTCGCGGCCGCGCCGGTCGGTGCCGAGGGCGAGCTGAAGGGACTCAGCGTGAAGGCAGAAAAGTCGCCGCACGCCAAGTGCGAGCGGTGCTGGGCGTTGCGGCCGACGGTCGGAAAACATCCGACCCACCCGACGCTGTGCGCGCGCTGCGTGGCCGCGATCGCCGGTGCGGTGTAGAATTACCGATGGCGCCTGCGCTGAAGGTAGGGATCCTGATCTCGGGTAGTGGTCGTTCGCTGCAGAACTTCATCGACCTCATCGGTCGGGGCGAGTTGCCGATCCAGATCGCGGTCGTCGTCTCCAGTCGCGAAGACGCCTACGGGATCGAACGGGCGAGGCGGCACGCGCTGCCGGTCGAAATCGTGCCGCGAAAGAAGTACAAGGACGTCGAGATGTTCAGCAATGACATAAGCGGGGTGCTGGACCGGCACGCGGTCGACCTCGTATTGCTGGCAGGATTCCTCAGTCTCTACCGTATCCCCGACAGGTACCTCGGCCGCGTGATCAACATCCACCCCGCTCTGCTCCCGAAGTTCGGCGGCCGCGGGATGTACGGCCATCACGTGCACGAGGAGGTCATCGCCGCCGGCGAGAAGGAGACCGGCTGCACCGTGCATTTCGCAGACAACCAGTACGACCACGGGGGGGTCATCCTGCAAAGGAAAATCCCCGTGCTGCCGAAGGATACTCCAGAGACTCTCGCGGACCGCGTCTTCGCGGAGGAGTGCATCGCCTACCCCGAAGCGGTCCGCCGGCTCGTGGAAGGAAAGACGACGTGGGCGTCCTCAAAGGCGACGTAGAAATCCTGGGCCTGGGAACGCTGCTGCAGACCCTTGCGATGAACGGTCGCGAGGGCGTCCTCACCCTTTACCGCGACATGGACCGCAAGACCATCTACTTCGGTCCCCACGGCATCCGCCTCCTCTCGACGACGATGAAGCGCGTCAACAAGCTGGGCAAGATCCTCGTACGCCTCCACAAAATCACGGCGGACGATTTGAAAGGCCTCCTCGAGGAGCAGAAGCTCGTCGGCTGGAAGCTCGGACAGATCGCGGTCAACACGGGAAAGATCTCCCAGCAGGACCTCGAGACGGCACTCCACGAGCAGGTGCAGGAGGAGATCTTCGATCTCTTCATGTGGCAGGCCGCGGCCTTCGAGTTCGCCGACGGCGCACCCCGGGAGAAATCGAACAATCCCCTCGCGGAGCTGACGATCGACACGAACCTGACACAAATCATCCTGGAGGCGGCGCGGCGGCAGGACGAGCTGCTCCAGATCCGCGAGATCGTGAACGACGACGAGATGGTGCCGGTGCTGACCGGCACGCCGATGAAGGCGTCTCCCCTGGCCGAAGACAAGGAATGCGCGCAGGCGATCCTGCCGCTGCTCAACGGCAGGAGAACCGTGCGCGAGATCGTGGCCGCATCCGTCTACCCGAGGTTCCTGACGATGCGCGCAATTTACGCGATGATCCAGCTCGGCTACCTGCGCACGAGCGGCGGCCGCGGGACGCGCATCACGAAAGCCGTCACGCCCTGACGAGTCGCCCATAACGGACAGCCCATGACAGAATCCGCGGAGCGGCGGCCGATCTGTTATCCGCTATCTGCGATTTGGGCATCTTTCGGCATGGTATAAGGGATTCTCGTGGGCAAGATCGCGGGCGATGTCAGCGTCATCGGGATCGCCGACCTTCTTCAGTTCCTCGCGGGAAACTCGAAGGAAGGGATGCTCACCCTCTCGTCCGGGGACGAGCAGAAAAAGTCCATCTACATCAGCCCCAACGGCCTGCGACTGATGCACACGACGACGCGGCGCACGAGTTCCCTCGGTGAAATCCTGATCCGCACGAAGAAGATCACGCGCACCCAGCTCGACCAGTTTCTCGACGAGCAAAAGCGCACCGGCAAGAAGCTCGGCGAGATCGTCGGCAAGCTCGGGCTCGTCCAGAAGAAGGACATCGACCGCGCCCTGCGCGAGCAGGTCGAGGAGGAGATCTACGACCTCTTCACCTGGCACGACGCGCAATTCGAGTTCCTCGAGGGCGCTCCGGCGATCAAGTCGGATTCACCGCTTGCGGACGCCATACTCGAGGCGAATCCGACGTCGATCATGCTCGAGGCCGCGCGACGGGCGGACGAGCTGCGCGAGATCATGAAGGTCGTGCACAGCGAGAAGATGATCCCGATGAAGACCAC
>CAYXVY010000179.1:0-9674 GCA_964468745.1 uncultured Planctomycetales bacterium
TTCGATCTCAGGCTCGGGCCAGGCCACGATCAACGATGCGGGGACCTTCCCTGCATCCCCCGGCTCGCTCGGATTCTCGAAGATGGACTAACGGTCTCACAAAGCATGTAACAGGTGCCCCGGCCCGAAAGGGCCGGGGCACCCTTGTAACCAGGGAGACGGAAAAGGGATGGCTCGAACAGGTCGCGCCGGCTTTACGCTCATTGAGTTGATGATTGTGATCGCGATCATCGCGATTATCGCGGCTATCGCCATCCCTGGCCTGCTGGCGGCACAGCGGGCCTCGAATGAACGCAACGCCAGCGCCTCTCTGCGCACGATCACAATCGCAGAGTCGGATTTTCGCTCGAACGATCGGGACAATAATGGTTTGCGAGACTTCTGGACGGGCGATGTTTTCGGGCTTTACGGCCTGATTCCTCCGGACGGCAGCGCGACAACGATTCCTGTCGATTCCACGGCCATCGGAACCATTCTCAAGCTGATCGAGCCCTCCATCGCAGGTGCGGACGGGGCCTCGTTGAGCGCATCGTACGGAAACGTCACTTTCGCGGCGTCGATCGTAAGCGGCAATACGAAGGCGGGGTATCTGTACCGTAGTTTTGCGAGTGAGGACGAAGGTTCCGGCGCAACAACTCTGCGCGGCGACACGGATGGCGCAGGGCTGTACGGCCCGGTGCACGATCGCAATCGCTTTGCATTTGTCGCTGCGCCGGAATCGATATCCGCCGGCAAATTGCTCTTCATCGTGAACGAGGACAATTCGATCTGGAAGTACAATCTTCCGGGCGGATATGTGTGCACGTTTACGGCCATCAGCACCGCGGATTCCAGCAGCGTCTTCACGGGAACGGGGAATGTTGGCCTCGATAGCGCCACAACGTATCCGGCTACGCCGGGATCAATCGGCTGTTCCAAGCTGGATTAGCGTCATCGCACCCTGCAGGTTCATTCGACGCGCTAGCGGTGGGTCGCGCGCTTCAACGAGTCGTAATCGACGCGCGCAGTCGTAAACGTGGCCGCCTGTGTGTCCGTTGGCTCCGCGATCGACTCAAGCGCGAAGAGCGCGTGCTTGAGCGCATCCTCGAAGGACTCGATGATGAGCGCCGGCGCGTCTCCGTTCGTGGCCCTTTTGACCGCAATATCGTGCATGCGTGTTGCGATTTGAAGCTGACGGTTGAGGTCGGACTCCACGAATTCCCGAGTTTCGGCCGTGAGTTTGATAGCGTCCGGCTTACGGCGCGCGACGTTGGCCGCGGCGGTCGCGGCAGCGGATTTCACGGACCAATATTCGGCAGCGGTTGCGTTCGACTCAGGATGCGCGGACAGCTCGGCTAGAATTGCCGCCAGAGCCTCGAGGGCGTCGGCCGCGCGCGATCCGTCGCGTGGAGCCTTAGGCTGGCGCGCAAGCGCGAAGAGCTCGTAGTCCGAGACACACGTGCGAAGCAAGCGGCGATAAAGCAGCTCCGGCCACGCGTCGGTCGGAAGTTGCGATCTCCTCAGCGCAGGGCGTCGGATCTTCAGGTCGAGGTACTGTGCCAGGGACGTCGAGCAGAAGATGTGAGCATTGGGATCGATGCTCGTTGACAAGTGGCGCGAGAGCGCGGCCATCGTGTCGCACAGGAGCGCACTTCCGCTGGCGTCCCGTAGGCTTGGCATTGCGGCGATGAGTTTGGCGCGCAGGTCCTCGGGGGCGGAGGCCACGGCCTGAGGCGCATTCAGGCGGTACAGGTCCGTCAGCATGAGCGCGCGAGCCTGCTCCGCCTTTTCATCAGTTCTCTTCGGGAAGTCCGGATGCGTCCAGGTATCCAAATAGGCCTGTGTCGCGGCCAGGACGTTTCCTTGGCGCACCCACTCACGGGCTCTTGACAGATCGACGTCCGGTATCGGCGGAGCGCCGCCCGGACATCCCGGCACGACCGTCGCGACGATCGCGATGGTGATCGCTAGTGCACGTTGGCTTCTCATGATGGATCTTCTGTTCAGCGAAGTTGGCTTACGAGGGTGTCCCCCAGCCGTAGCGCCCCACGAGTTTGACGAACATCACCCCGCAAAGCCTAGACTGTTTTGTGCCGCTGGGGCCGCGCTCGACGAGAATGAGATCCTGCGGCTCGCTCAGACCTGAAGGGATGATGAGTCGTCCGCCCACTCCGAGTTGGTCGACCAGCGGCGCAGGCACGGTGGGCGCGCAAGCAGTTACGATAATGCGGTCAAACGGCGCCTCCTCGGGCCAGCCTTCAGTCCCGTCGCCGGCGCGATAGGATGCCCCTGCGTATCCGAGCCGGTCGAGGCGCAAACGCGCAGCGGTCTGTAGCTCGGGAATTCGCTCCATCGTGTAGATGCGAGCCCCGAGCGACGCGAGCATGGCCGTCTGATACCCGGATCCGGTGCCGATTTCGAGGACCTTGTGTCCCCGCTCAACGCAGAGCTGTTCCGTCATGTAGGCGACGATGTACGGTTGCGAAATGGTCTGTCCGCAACCGATCGAGAGCGGCCTGTCGTCGTACGCTGCTGCCTCCGCCTCGAACGGCACGAAATCACGGCGGTCGATGCGCCGCGATGCGCGGAGGATGCGATCGTCCGTGATGCCGCGCTCCTCGAGTTGCGCCGTTACCATGCGATCCCGCAGTCGGTGAAATTCAGATTCATTGGGCGTTGGTCGGTCCCTCCCCGAGCCGGCGGATGCGAAGTTTCAGGACATGCTTCGTCTCGTCCGTGATCTTGACATCATCGCCGATGCGGTAACCGACCACCCAGACGATCTTGCTTCCGTCCCAGACGATCGGAACTCGGTCGCGAATCGTTCGAGGCACCTTGCTGTCGATGAAGAACTTTTTCAGCTTGCATGAACCGCGTGCGCCGAGGGGATTGAACGTGTCCCCCTTCTTGCGCAGCCGCACCTCCAGCGGACCGGCAATCTTCTCGAAATCGATCATCTCCTCGCTGAAGTCCTTGGTTCGGACGTAGTCTCGCAGGCCGGTGACCTTTCCGTCGAGGACCTCGGCGTCAATCTCGATGCTGAGCTTCCTGATGACCGTGGATCCCGGGATCTTGAGTTTGCGTCTGGAGAAGTTCAGCGGCGGAGGCGCGGCCTGTGGCTTGTAGATCTTCAGGACATACGATTCGCGGCGCGCCTCGAGTCCTTTGGGAAGGCGTACGGCCTTCGAGTACCCGTGCTCGCTGCACAGCCCGATGATCTCGAGGTAATGCTCGAAATTGAGGTGGGGCATGACCCCGAGCACCGATTTTACCGCCTTGTCGATGATAAGCGTCTGGATGGCCGGCGGCAGCTTGGAGAATTCGTCGACGCTGAGACAGACCTCCCCCTCGCCGGACAGCATCTTCGTGTTCTCGTACACTTCCCCTGCGATTTCCCTCAACAACAGATAGAACGACCCTGCGGTCTGCCCGAGCTTGACGAAGGCCGTCTTCACTCGCGGATTGAACTCGCTTTCGATCAGCGGAATGAGGCGGTGTCGCAACCGGTTGCGCGTGATCGAAACATCCATGTTCGTAAGGTCGGTCTTGTAGCCGATGCCGCGCTCGCGAAGGAAGGCCTCGATCTCGTATCGCTCGATTTCGAGCAAGGGGCGCACGAGGAAGAGATCGTGCTTTTTCGAAATCACACGGATCGGCGCCATCCCCTTGAGTCCGCGCAGTCCCGTGCCGCGGATGATGCGATGCAGGATGGTCTCAGCCTGATCGTCGAGATTGTGGCCGAGCGCGATCTTCTGTGCGCCCAGGCGCATCCCGACCGCGCCGAGGAAGGCGTGCCGCGCGTCTCGGCTCACAGCTTCGAGCGAGGCCTTGCCCTCCTTCAGGGCCTTTACGTCCTGCTTCTCCACGTGAAACGGAAGCCCGTGTTTCCCCGCAAGCTGTCGCGCGAAATCCTCGTCCTCGTCGGCCTGCTTTCCGCGCAGCCCGTGATTGAAGTGCGCCACGTGCAGCTTCCAGTTGAGCTGCTGGAGCTCGTTGATGTCCTTGAGGATGTGCAGAAGCGCCACCGAGTCGGGTCCACCGGAGAGCGCAACCACGATCGTCTCGTCCTTGCGGATGAGGTCGTATCCCTCGATGGTGAAGAAGACCTTCTTGAGGATGTTCACTGACGCGATTATAGAAGGGTGCCTAGCGTTCGCCCAGTTTGCTCAGCCCGACTCGGATCTTGTTCTCGATGTCGCCACGAGAGGGCCAGTCGGCCGGTGCGATCTCCAGCGTCCGCTGCCAGTCCTGAATGGCGCCGCGGATGTCTCCGAGGCCGGCACGTGTGCCGGCCCGGTACCAGTAAGGCTCGACACTCTTGTTCCCCTCATGGTCCTTCGCTTCCATCAGCTGGATGGCCCGATCGAGGTCAGGCAGGGCCTCCCGATATTTCTCCGCGGCAACATCGAATTTGCCGTCGCGCTCCGCTTCCTGCGCTTCGATCATCCGGACGTAACCACGCGCGTTCCACGAGTCGCCGTAGTTGCCGTTGATTTCGATCGCCTTGGCGAAGTCCTGGATCGCCCGGGTTCGGTCGCTGTTCTTGAGATGTACGAGGCCTCGTCCCTGGTACGCAACGACGTTCCCGGGGTCCTGACGGATGACTTCGCTCCAGAACGCCATAGAGTCGTGCCACACGTTCGTCTGCTGGATGGACTTGAGCCCGAGGGCGCCGATCCACACGGCGGCGATGACGAGCGTCGCCTGCCGGATGCGAGGCGCGACCTCGGATCGCAAGAGCGCGAAGACCGCCGCCGCAAAGAGGGCGGCCCATGACAGGCACGGGATGTACGTGTAACGGTCAGCCGCCATGTGCGGGCCGCTCTGCATAAAGCCAAGGACAGGGGACACCAGGATTCCAAACGACAGCCACGCCACCAGGGGGGCGTACCAGCGCTTCCAGCAGGCAAGCGCGATAAAGCCAGCATTGAGCGCGAATGCGATGGCGACGTACGGCCAATACAGCGCGAATGTCAGGCGCGTCTTGATCAGGTAAATCGGAGACAGATAAATCGGCAGGATGGTCTTGCCTACGTAAGCACTCAGCCCATACGACGACTGCACAAAGCGCTCGAAGATACTATGGCGTTCCAGCGACAGCGTGGCCTTGACGCTCAACTGGGCGTACACCGCCATGGCGGCGACGGCGATCGTGATCGCCAGGAAGGGGAGTTTCTCCAGGACGCGTCGCAGGCGCTCTCCGCGCTCAAACCTGCGCAGCGGATAAATGTCGAGTATCAGCAGCACGACGGGCAGCGCCATGGCGGCTGCCTTCGACATCATCGACAGGGCGAAGCAGACAAGCGATGCCACATAGAGCTTCCGTCGTCGTCCCACGTCTGAATCGCGTGCCATCCCGATGTAGGCCAGCATCGTGAGCAGGAAGAAGAACCCGGACAGCACGTCCCGGCGCTCGGTGATCCAGGCGACGGATTCAACGCGCAAAGGATGCAGCGCGAAGAAAAGCGCCCCGGCCGCCGCGGCCCAGCCGGCGCGCCGCGTGGTGGAACCGATGAGCGCGAGCAACACCAGGTAGAAAAGCGTCGCGTTAAGGGCGTGGAGAACGTTGTTCGTTAGATGGTAGCCGCTCGCTTTCAAGACGTCCCGCTGCCAGTCCTTTCGATCCGGTTGTCGGGTGTCCCAGATCAGGTGGTCCAGCCCGAGGCTCATCCACGTAAGCGGAATCCAGAGCCCTTCCCGATTGGTCCACATCCACTTCAGGTTTTCCGGGGCGAGTCCGCGATAGTGCGGTCTGCGCAGGAAATTCATCTCGTCGTCGTAGGCCATCCAGTCGGCGAAGAGCGTCGGGATGAAGAGGGCGAAGACAATCACGAAGATCGCGGCGGGCATTTCGGCCCTGAGCCACCCTGGCGAGGTTGTCTCCCTGACTTCGTCCATGGGGCTCATTGTCGCTCTTCGCTACGGTCCGCTCAACTCCCTGGCCCGCTTCAAATCGCGCTCCACGGTGGCACGCGGCGGCCAGGCCGCGGGTGCGAGATCGAGTGCTTTTGCGAGATCGGGGACGGCGGCTCGCGCGTCTCCCATCTGGAGCAGGATCGATCCTCGATAACCGTACGCCTCAGGAACGCGACGGCCGGTTCGCTCCATCACCGCTATGGCAATGCTCCAGTCGACCAACGCTCCCTTGGCATCCTGGAGGTGCTGAGCGCGTACAAATCCGCGAAGCGTTCGAGCGTCGGGATACTCAGGGCTTGCCTGGATTGCGCAATCGAGGTCAGCCAAGGCGCTGCCGAAATCGCCCTTGGCGATCAATGCGGCGGCTCGCCCTCTGAGGGCGATCGGATTGGCTCCGTCCACTCGGACGGCCTGATCCCACATCGACATCGAATCGTTCCAGACAGAGCACTGCATCACGGTCAGCGTCGCGATCAACGCGAGGGCGCAAGCTGTGCCCACGCGAAATACGGGCACGGACCATTTGCAGACCGCAGCCGCCACGAGGCCTGAAAAGGCAAGAGACGGTAGATAGCTGTAGCGATCGGCCACGAGTTGCGGCCCGCTCTGGAGCAGCCCGAGCACGGGCGAGACCATTATGGCGTACCACAGCCATGCGGCGAGGAGGAGAGGCTGCCGTTTTCGCACGATGAAGAGCCCGAGCGTGACGATCAGGGCGACGGCAAGCGGCAGCACATAGGTCGGATCGCTCCACCGCAGCATGTCCGGTCTCGGGACCAAGGGGGAGAGATTCAACGGCAGTACTGTCTTCCACGCGTAGAAGGCGAGGCCGAATCCGGCCTGCAGCACACGCTCGCCCAAGCCGTGGTCCGCCACAGAAGCAGTCGCGCCCTGCGAAACTTGCGCGTATGCCGCCATTCCCGCCGCACCGAGTCCGAGTGCGAGGTACGGGAGCTTCTGAAGTGCTGCGCGGCGCCAGTCCTTTCCCAGGAGCAATAGATCGACCGTGAACAGCGCGACTGCGAGGGACATCCCCGACGCCTTCGAAAGCAGGGAGCATGCGTAGAGTGATAGAGACAGCGCTCGACGATCGCGCAAATAGGCGAGAACGCTCGCAAGGAGGAGGGCGCCGCTGAGCACGTCCCTCCTCTCGGTTATCCACGCCACCGATTCGACGCGCAGCGGATGCAGAGAGAAGAAAAGCGCGCCGGCCGCCGCGGCCCAAACTGCGCGTCGATCCGCCTTGCGAAGCAGGGCCAGCAGTACGAAATACACCAGGGTTCCCGTGATCGCATGCAGCAGGACGTTCGTGAAATGGTACCCCAGCGGATTCATTTCCCAGAAGGCGTAGTCCATGCCCAACGTCAGCCACGAGAGCGGTTGGTAGTGCCCCGCGTGCGTCGTGGTGAACATCCACCGAAGCTGGTTCCAGCCGAGTCCCCTGTAATCGGGGTTCAGGACGAAGTTTGGCTCATCGTCGTAGCTGAGGAATTCGCCAAACAGTGACGCCGCGAAAACGACGAACGTGACGATGAAAATCGCCGCGGGGAGCTCGAAACGCGCCCAAGCGGGCAGCGCGGGCTCAACGCTTGCGCTTGATGTGACTGAAGTAGGGGGAGGCGTGCTTGTCATACAAGAGCTTCCCCTCGATGAAGGTCAGCTCGACGAACGTGCGGTAGTCGAAAGGGTCGCCGTCCAGGACCAGCAGATCAGCGTCTTTGCCCACCTCGATCGACCCCACCCGCGCATCCACTCCGAGCAGCCGTGCGGCGCCGATGGTGATCGCCGCGAGCGCGCTCTCCTCATCCAGTCCGCCGCGGATCGCGAAGCCCGCCTCCATGGGCAGGTTCATCAGATCACGCCCAGCCATGCCGCCCGTGCTGATGGACGGCTGTAGCGCCGTGATGGCCAGCGTGACGCCGGCCTTGCCCAGGATGGCCGCCTGCTCGATCGACCATCCGGTAGGGCGGCTCACATTCTTGTCCGCGGGCCGCTTGGCGCGCGGCGTGATGATGCAGCCGCATCGCGCGCGCCCGATGATGTCTGGCACCGTCCAGCCCTCCTCGACATCGGTGAGCACGCACGAAAAGCGGAACTCCTCGACCAGCTTGCACGCGGACCGGATCTGATCTGCGGACTGCGCGCTGATTCTGGCGGTCATGTCTCCGCGCATGAGCCGCACGAGCGGGTCGGTGGCCGCGGGCGGTTGCTCGTTCGGATTGAGTTTGTTTTCAGCGCGGCGCTTGTCGTAATCGCGAATCTTCGCAGCCTGCTCGGACGCCTTCTGGAACTGCTCGCGGAGTTGCTGCCGCTGAGATGGGCTTCCCGTCAGCCAACTGGACAAATTCACGGCGGCCGGTTCGAGCACGAGCATCGCGTCCAGGTCGCCATACGTCATCTTGATGACGGCGCCGCCCGCCTGCACGCCGTCGGCGCGCCCCCCGAACATTCCACCGGCGCCGGGAGGATCGATGTAGACCGTAGTAATGCCTGATGCCAGTGCGATCTTGATCGACTCCTGATAAGGGTCCAGCGAGTCGGCAAGTCGTGCGCTCGACGAGCCCCCCGGGATCCCGAGGCCGCGCGCCTGCGCGACGACGAGCCCGGGGATGACGCGCTTGCCGCGACAGTCGTGGCGTGTCGCTCCTTCCGGAATCTCAAGGTCATGGCCAATCTTGCTGATCTTACCGTCCTTGAAGATCACCGTTGCGCCCTTCAGCACCCCTTCGGTGACCGTGTAGAGATCTCCGCCGACGAGGGCGACATAGGTGGGCTTCTTTTCCTCCTTCGGCTTCGGAGGATCCTGGACAAGGCTGAACGTGACGATTGCCAGCAAGAAGGTCATTGAGGATGCACCTCCTGCCCGTTGATAAACACGAGAAGGACCTTCGTTGTGGCTGCAAGCGGATCACCATCGAGCAGGAGGATGTCGGCATCCTTCCCCGCCTCGAGGCTTCCGACGCGTTTGTCGAGACCGATGATTTGTGCCGGCACGATCGTCAGGCCCTTCAGTGCTGCGTCGCGGTCGAGCCCATTGCGCACCAACTCCGCCGTTTTGTAGAGCATCGCATCAAGCGATGCGAGGGCGTCTGTCGCCGGCGCGAGTGCGACGGTGGCGCCGGCGCGCGCGAGTTCTGCGGCAACGTTTACTCTCGTTCGGGTTGTGGGCAGGAAGGTGAGCTCAGGCGCGACGATCACTGTGGCGCCCGCGAGTGCGTCGGCCGCCCGATACGCATCGAGCGGCAGCACGAACGCCGTCGGAGGCTTCAGGGTGTCATAGGCCTTGCACACCTGGCGATAGTGCAGAATGTCGGCCGCCGTCTGCATCTCGACGACCGTCGGCAGCTCTCCCTTGAGATGTTTGAGCCAGATTTCGATCTTCTCGTCGAGTTTGGTGGGCGGAGTCGGCGGCGCGGGCGGAGTCGGTGGCGCGGGCTGCGGAGTCGGCGGGGGCTGGGAGGGCTGAGGCGCGGGCTGCGCCGGCTTCCGCGATGCGTCGAGCGCCTTCTTGGCGGCTTCAATGTCGCGGCGCAGCTGCTCCTTCGCCTGCGTCGTAGCTTGCATCTGGATTTTCAGATACGCCGACTTCGCGATCACCATGTCGTCACGTGACCCCGATCCCGGCTTGATGACGACCGCTTGGCCGGCAACCGTGGCCCCCGTGGGGTAAAGCGCGAGCGTCGTGTATCCCGTTCGCGGGATCGCCTGGAGTACGTCCGGTGCAGGAGAGAACTCGTCATAGGCGAGGTTTTCCGGCGTGCTGCCGCCGCCTGCCCCGC
>CAYXVY010000180.1:0-18255 GCA_964468745.1 uncultured Planctomycetales bacterium
GTCGAGGCCGAACGCATCGGCCACGCCCCCGTCATCTCCATGGACGCCGAAGAGGCCGACCACATCTACAACGAGCCCGACGACGCCGTCACCCCCGACCTCGCCGCCAAACGCGCCTGGGCCAAGGCGATCATCCACACCGCCCTCGACGACCTCAAAAAGGACTTCGTCCGCACCGGCAAGGAGAAGCACTACGAGATCGTCGCGCTCCACGCGATGCAGTCAGCCAAGTGCCCCAGCTACGAGGAAATCGCGCGCATCCTCGACATGAGCGACGGCGCCGTTAAAAACTTCCTCATCCGCTCCATGGAGCGTCTCCGGGCCCACGTCGAACGCAGGCTCCGCCAGGGCGTCAGCTCCAAGTCAGAACTCGCGGACGAGCTCCGCGACCTCTTCGAGTACCTGTAAGCCCCCCCCGCCCGCTTTCTCCCTTCGCTCCGGAATTCCGGAGTTTATTCGATTTCCATGCCGATTTCCCGGCCCGTTTGCGACCGGGACTAACAGTTAAGGCATGGATACAAACGAAGAATACGGGAAGCGCGGCCAGGCCGTGCAAAAGACGCCGGAGAACGGTGGGACGAGCAATTCGGCGATGTCCGAGCCGTCCGACCGATTCGCGGTGCTCGCCACGGGCGCGCATCGCCTCTCCCGCAACGGGAGGGTCCCGTCCGCAGCCGGTACCGTCGCGTACGGCGCAGTTAAGGACGCTCGACACGCGGCTGTTTTGCGCGTCGACCGTTCCTCAGACGCCGTGCGCGGCGGTGTGCCGCGCTTCCCGAACTCTTCGGAGTTCCACTTCGGGGGTGCAACGCGGTTCTTTGCGGAATCCATGTGGGTTTTGCGCCGACGTTTCACCCATCTTTCAATGGAGGGTTTCGTTATGAAGATGCCGAACGGAGACGCGTCGAGCGAACGGTTGCTCGACTACTTCGGTCTGTATCTCGAGTCTCGCCTGAGCGGTGATGTCACCGCCGGCGCCATCGTGACGATCATCACGGCGGCGCAGCATTCGCTGAACGAGGCCAACCTGAAGCAGCGCGCGGCGTACCGCACGCTGCAGATCACCCGGGCCACCCGCGATCGGGCTGAGTTTGCGCTCGATCGGGTGCTCGGGGACGTTCATCGCTCCGTGCTGACCGCCGCGAACGGCGACAACACGAGCAATCTCTATCGGTCCTTCCTTCCGAAGGGCCTGACGGGGATCACGCGCGCGCCGATCATCGACAAGATCCAGGATGTGATCCGTGTCGAAGCGACGCTCGCGCGGAGTCCGGCCGGCTTCTCCGTTCTCGTCCATGCCAAGCACCTGGGTGCGGCGCGGATGGAATTCGAGAAGACGGTGGTCGCGTGGAACGCCGCCAACGCGGCGCACGACGACCTGCAGATCGCCGAGGTGACCGAACGCGTGCGGTGGCGTAAGTCCTACCGCACGGTGTTCGGCGAACTGACGCGGCTGTATGCGGACGACCGCATGACGGTCGAAAGCTACTTCCGTCGCACCGCGAACGGTCGCACGAAGACGGAAGGGGAGGTGAAGGAAGCGGCGTAGTCAAGCGGCGGACGCGCCTCGGGCCGCTCGTTCAGGGCCCGGGGCGCCCCGGCGATTCAATCAGACTCGGTTTGAACATGGTGATCTCCTTTTCCCCCGGGTCGTCGAAAGGCGGCCCGGGGGTTTTATTTCTCGCGGCCTTTGCGCGCCTCCGCAATCGCCTTGCGCAGATTCGCCGCCGCCTCGTGGTTCGGGCCGATCACGAGCGCTCGCTCCCAGTCTTCGATCGCGCCGTCCACGTTCCCCGTCTTGTGGCGGATGAGGCCGCGATTGATGTGCGGCTCTATGTTGCCGGGGTCGAGCGCGATCACGCGGGTCCAATCGGCCATGGCGCCGTCCCAGTCGCGCTTCTCGAGGCGCACGGCGCCGCGCTGGTGGTACGCGCCGACCGCCTTGGGATCGAGTTCAATGGCGCGCGTGAAGTCCTCGAGGGCGCCGTCCACATCGCGCTTTTCGAGACGCGCGAGGCCACGGCTGTAGGGGGCGTTCGCGTCCTTCGGATCGATCTGGATCGCACGGGTGAAGTCGGCGATGGCGCCGTCGACGTCGAGCTTCTCGCGACGCGCGTTACCGCGGTTGCAATGCGCCAGGGCGCTCTTGGGGTCGAGCTCGATCGCGCGCGTGAAGTCGGCGATGGCGCCGTCGAGATCGCGCCGGGCAATTCGGGCGCTGCCGCGGTTGCTGTGGGCCGTGCCGTTGCCGTGATCGAGTTCGATGGTGCGGGTGAAGTCGTCGATGGCGCCGTCGAAATCGCCTTTGGAGTGGCGCACCATGCCGCGGTTGGTGTAGGCGGTCGCAAATCGGGGGTCGATCTCGAGGGCGCGCGCGAAATCTGCCATCGCGCCGTCCAGATCTCCCTTGTCGCGGCGGGCCAGGCCGCGGTGGTTGAGCGCAATAATGTCCCGGTCATTGATCTCGAGGGCGCGGGTGTTGTCCGCGATGGCGCCGTCGAGATCCCCCTTCTCGTGACGCGTCAGGGCGCGGTTGCGGAGGTCGATGGGCGTGGACGGTTCGACGCCTCCGACCGCATCCGGCACCCGGGAGGCGAGCCGGCGGACCTGGACCCAGAAGCGCGAGTTGACGCCCAACCGGTTCCGTGCGACGAAGAGCGCGTCGTTCGCCCCGGCGCGGCGCGTGTTGGCAAGGGCAACGCCGCATTCGATCGCGAGATCCTCGTCGGTGAGACGCCTCAGCGCCTCCGCCAGCGGCGCGACGACCGAGTCGCGATCGAGCCGCCCGAGGACCCGGAAGCAGAACGTGAGGACCTGACGCTCCTCGTTCGTGCGACCCTCCGTGGAGCGGATCGCCTCGGCCAACATTTTCACCGTCTGCTCGTCGTCGTAGCGGACGCACTCGAAGACGTAGTCCTCGAGCGTGCGGTCTCCCGGCAGGTCCTTGCCGATGTCGTCCATCGCGGCGCGGATCTGCGTCGCGCGATGCTTCGACTGCGCCTGCTCCGCCGCCTCGACCTGCGCGACGGGCACGCCGGCGATGCGGGCGAGCGCGAAGTCGCCGCTGCTCAGGGCGAGCCGGCCGAGCTTCTCGCGGACGCGCGCGCGAAGGGCGGGATCGGCGAGACGCGCATGGTTGTCGGCTTCGACGAGCGCCTCCAGCGTGCCGACGGCGAGCAGACGCTCCGCTTCGGCCGCGTGGCTCCTGGAGTCGCTGCGGGCCCGGATGCTCTGGACCCCCAGGAGCGCGACGCAGGCGACGATCGCCGCGGCGGCCGCCGCGAAGGGGAGGGGACGCTTGCGCAGGTGCTTGCGCACATGCTGCGCGATCGACGGACGTCGCGCGGAGATCGGATCGCCGGCGAGCCACCGGTCGAGATCATCGGCGAACGCCTGTGCGGTGGGATAGCGGCGCGCCGGGTCCTTCTCGAGACACTTGAGGGTGACGGTGCCGAGGTCGCCGGCGATCGGCGCGGGATCCTCGGCGACCACGCGCATCAGGAGATCGATGATGTCCGGTGCGACGAAGGGGGGTCGCCCGGCCAGCATCTCGTAGAGGGTGGCGCCGAGGGACCACACGTCGGAGCGCGCATCCACCTTGTAGCCTCGCGCCTGCTCGGGGGACATGTAGGCCGGCGTGCCGACGAGCACACCCGAGGCGGTCAACGAACTGGTGACGTCGGTGCGTCGCGCGAGACCGAAGTCGAGGACGAAAACGCGCCCCTCGCCATCAATCATGATATTCTGCGGCTTGAGATCGCGATGAACGATCCCCTTGGAGTGCGCAAAGGCGACGGCGCGGGCGACGTCGCGGAGGATGCGCGCCATGTCGCGCTGCGGACGACGGTTGAGCTTGGCCAGCGTCGGCCCGTCGATGAGCTGCATCGCGATGAACGGTCTTTTCTCGATCTCGCCGGCGTGGTGGATCGCGGCGATGTTGGGGTGGACGAGCGACGCGGCCGTCTGCGCCTCGCGAATGAAGCGGGCGAGCTCCTCCGGCTCGGCATGGGAGAGGAGCTTGACGGCGACGAAGCGGTTGAGCGCGGTGTCGAAGGCCTTCCACACCTCGCCGAAACCGCCCTTGCCGAGAAGGCTGTCGAGGCGATAAGGGCCGAGCTGCATCCGGAAGGAGTATAGAACGCCCGCGAGGACGCAGCCATGTCGCTCCCCGTGCTTCAGGTCGCGGGCAAGCCGGCGGACGCGTCCTGGGCGCGCAACTTCGCGCACAACCTGTTCCCGAGACGGCGCCGCGTTGGCTAAAATCGCCGTTTCAATGGTCCCTGAACTGAGCTGCCCCCGGTGCAACGCGCCCACGCCCGCAGACGGCAAGTGCGCGAAGTGCGTCGGCACGACCGTCCGGTCGACGCCCACCGGAGCCCCGCGCGTCGGCGAGGTGATCGGCCGATACACGATCATCGAGGCGCTCGACAAGGGGGGCATGGGAACCGTCTACTTCGCCAGGGACAACCAGCTCGGCACCGCCGTCGCGATCAAGATCCTCGACGCGGATCACGCGATGAACGAGGACTACCGCCGCCGCTTCCTCCGCGAGGCGCAGATCGCGGCGAGGCTCCGGCACGGCAACATCGTGCGCGTCCTCGAGGTCCACATCGAAGAGTGGGATGTGACCCAGGGCGACGGCCGCTGCTACCTCGTGATGGACCGCGTCGCCGGCGAGTCGCTCCAGTCGCGGCTTGAGCGCGGCCCGCTCACGGTGCGCGAGGCGGTCACGATCGCCAAGCAGATCTGCGACGCGCTGGCGTACGCGCACGGGCAGGGGATCGTGCACCGCGACATCAAGCCCGCGAACATCGTCATCGACTCGAACGGTCACGTCATGATCGTCGACCTCGGCCTCGCGAAAGTTATTCCGAAGCGGCAGGGGTCGGAGTACACGTCGACGGGGACGGTCGTCGGGACGAAGTCCTACATGTCGCCCGAGCAGCAGTTCGGCAGGCCTGTCGACGCGCGCGCGGACCTCTTCTCGCTGGGGCTCGTGCTTCACGAGATGGTGACGGGGAAGATGCCGTGGGACACGTCGTCGCCGCGATCGCCCGAAGGGATCGCCGCGATCGTGGGGCGCGCGACGCAGCTGGCGCCGGGGGACCGCTATGCGGACGCGGCCGAGATGAGGAACGCGCTGGTCCTGGTCGAAATTGGGATCGTCGGCGCGCCGCCCGCTCCGACAGTCGAGGCACCCCGGCCGGAACCCCCGCCGGCCGTCGTCGTTGCGATCGATGAGCTGGAAGTCGAGGCACCGCCGCTGAAGATGCCCGGGCCGCCGCCAGAAGCTCCGGCGATCGCAGTCTCGCGGATTCCACCCGACCCGACGCCCAAGGTGCGCGTGCTGAAGGTGTCGCCTTCACCGATTCTTGCCGCGCCGGCCTCGGGAATGGCGTACGCCAGCTTCTTCATCATGATGCTCGCCGTGGGCCCGGGCGTATGGCGCATGACGATAGACTCAAAGGAGAAGAACCTGGGGATCCCCGCGATGGCGACCCTCTCGTGGATCTTCGTCGCCCTCACCGCCGTATGGGTCGCGAAGATCGCGCTCGAGGACATCAAGAAGATGGAGGGCCGCCTCTCCGGCGACAACTGGGCGTGGATCGGCATCATCGGGGGCGTGCTGCAGGCCGTGGCCGCCGTCGCGCTCTTCTTCGTCGAGTGAGTCGCCGTCACTGCGCGGTAGCCATGGCCGATTGTCGGCGGAAGCGCTTTCGTGATGTAGAATGCGCGGACTTTTAGGAGACTCGCCATGCCCCTTCTCGCACTCTTCGCCGTCGCGGCCCTGCTTCAGGACGACACGGGCGAGCAGTTCTACAAGTTTCCCGTCGGCACCGCGTGGAAGCTGCTCGAGAAGGAGGGCGACAAGGAGAAGAGGATCGAGCTGAAGGTCCTCAAGATCGAGGAGGGCAAGGTCCAGATGGAGTCCAAGGAGTTCAAGGGCGAGGAGGAGCCCAAGATCGAAACCATGGTCTGGTGGGCGGTGGACGGCGCCCTGGTCTGGGGCGAGCTGAAGGAGGACAAGCTGCAGCCCCAGCTCCGCTACTACAAGATCGGCTCGAAGAAGGGGGACACGTGGAACGCGTCCGCCGGCAAGGACGGCCCCCCGGATGCGAAGGCGACGCACATGGGGACGGCCGACGTCAAGGTCACCGCCGGCGAATTCAAGGACTGCCTCCACGTGCACATCGACATGGCCGGCCGCTCGGTCAACATGTACTGGGCGCCGAAGGTCGGGCTCGTGAAGATGGAGATGTCCTCGGGCGGCGAGGCGAAGTCCATCATCCAGCTGACGGAGTTCACGCCGGCGAAGTAAGTCGGATCGCTGATTCCCGAAGCCGTCACCGCCCGCTCGACACCGTCGCGTGCTCCCGAACGAGGCGGATGATCGCCTCGACGACCGCGCGATGCGCGCTGTTGTCGGATGCCGGAGCGCTCTCGGGCTTCGCAACAGCGTGGTGACGCGGTCCGGGAGCGCCCGCCAGGAAGCGGCGAACGCCGCTACCGCGCCGCCGCCACCGCCTCGCGCGCCCACTTCGCGAGCGACGCCGCACGCTCGATCACGTCCGCGGGCACCTCGTAGTACGTCTTCAGCGTCTGACGCGCGCTCGGACGGAACGGCTTCATCCTCGCATCGACATAGCGGCCGCGCGTCGCGTCGCTCGTTTTCAGATAGAGCCGTCCCTTGTAAACGATCCCGAAGAACGCGGGGCCGGCGTACAGGCCGTGGCCGCCGAACATCGCTCGCGCGTCGACCTCCGGCAGCCCGCGCAGCTGGTCGAGCACGTGATCGCGGAACTCATCCGACTTCCTCACGGGATCATTGTGCATCCCGATTCCTGATTTCGTATTGCTGATTCCGGAAGGCTGTCGCGATTCGCTGCGGAGCGCTCGCGCCTTCAGCAATTGGCTATACTGCGTCGTTACACCACGAGTCGCTTCGGAGGTTTTGACTTATGAAATCGCTCACCGTTCTGTTCGTCGTCGCCGCCGGCGCTGTCGCGTCGGCGCAGGGAAGCAGCAGGGCGGATCAATACGAACGCAACTACGGCTTTCAGTGGGGGATCGGGACGCTGAACGGCGGGAGAGCGAGGACGTGGGAAGGGGGCGACTTGCGCGCACCGACCGTCGAGCAGGGGAACAAGCGACAGCCCGGGCCTGCGCGGTATGAGGACGTCCGCGTCACGATGAATGCGATGCTGGAGCCCGTCCTCCAGGAATGGCTGCGCGGCGCGTTGGACGGCGAGCAGCCGGCGCGCGACATCAATCTCGTGATGCTCAAGCGCGACGGCACTGCGGCCAAGTCGACGCTATTTCAAAGCTCCAAGATCACGGAGCTCGTGATTCCGGCGCTCTCCGGCGACGAGCTGGACGTGGAGGCCAATGTCGTGCTGAAGTTCGCGCCCACGTCGGCCCAGGCCCTGGCGCAAACCCCGGCGATCGCCGGCCCCACGGTCGGCGTCGCGCCCAAGTCCGAGGTCCGCGTGAAGGCCTGGACAAATCAATTTGCGCTCGCGATAAAAGGCCTCGACGCCAAAGACGTGGTTAAGATCAGCTCGATCACGGTGCGGATCCGGCAGGGGAGCGCCCCGCAGATCTCGAACATCGTGCTCTCCATCTTCGAACATCCCGGCGCCATCGCCGGCTGGAGGGCTTGGTTCGACTCGTTCGTCGTGCAGCAGAACAATGGCGACGCCCAAGAGAAGAGCGGAACGCTGGAATTGAGAGATGTCGCCAAAGTAGTGCTCTCGATCGGCCTGAAGGGGCTGGGCATCGTGCGGATGAGCAGCGGCTTCGCCGCGGAAGGCAACGCCGGCACCGTCATCCTCCACGAGATCGAGCTCTACTGCGAGGGGATGACGATCAATGCCGCGGGCGCGTCGACGACAACCCCTACGCCGCCCCCTTCGACAAGCTCGGGGCAACCGCTGCCGCCGGAGATCGGGAAGGCGCCTCTGCCGCCGGCCTCGAAGCAGCCTCTGCCTCCGGAGACGGGGAAGACGCCGCCGGTGACGGACCCGGCCGCGGGCAACGCGGAGGACAAAGGGGCGAGGGATCCCGAGGGCTGCCCGCGCCTGCCGGACTCAGTGCGCGTCGAGTACTCGTCGAGTGTCACGAAGTTGACCAACGAGGAGCGCGCGGAATACGTGACGAAGCAGTTGAGTGAGAAGGTCGAGGGGTTCTACACAGAGAAGATGAAGGAACAGGGGTGGGAGCTGACTTCGCGCACGGAAGCGGGCGACCCCAAGGACGTGACTTACAGGCTCGACATCCGGTGGGAGCGGGCAAGGGAAAAGAGGGTCTCGCGACTGACGATCGGTCGGGCGAAGGACGGCCAGACGCGGATCTGGATGTGGAATACGACGGACGTGCGCTAAGGGCCGGAGCGTCGTTCACTCGCCCTTCGTTGCGCGCAGCCATCCCTCGACCTTGCCGCGCCACGGCCAGTCCGGCGGCGACTCGCGCAGTACGTGCTCGTAGTCGCTGATCGCGCCTGCCGAATCGCCCAGCGAGCGCCTGGCCTGGCCGCGGTTCGCGTACGCCTCGAGGTAGTCGGGCTTCGCTTCGATCGCCTGCGTGTAGTCGGCCTCGGCCCCCTTGTACTCGCGTGACTCCCGCTTCGAGTTGCCGCGATTGAAGTACGCCGCGGCGTAGCCCGGGCGCAACTCGATCGCACGCGTGAAATCCGCGACCGCCCCCGACTTGTCGCCCAGCGCCTTCCTCGCGCTTCCGCGGTTCACGAGCGCTTCGGGATACGTCGGGCGCAGATCCAGCACGCGATTGAGATCGGCGAGGGCGGGCTCGTACTGGCGTCTGTCGGCATTGAGATTGGCGCGCGCGAAGAGCGCATCGACGTAGTCCGGGCGCAGCGCCATCGCCTGCTCGATGTCCCGCATTGCGCCCGCCGCATCGCCCGACTCGCGGCGCGCAAGGGACCGGTTGACGAGGGTGTCCGCAGCCGTCGGACATGACGCCAACGCGCGATCGTAGTCGGCGATCGCCCCCGCGCAGTCGCCGAGCAGATTCTTGAGCGTCCCGCGATTGTTGAAGGCCGCCGACAGGTTCGGGCGGAGCGCCAGCGCCGCATCGTAATCGGCCATCGCGCCCGACGTGTCCCCCTTCAGCTTCTTCGCCAGCGCGCGATTCACCAGCGCCTCGGGGAAGTCGGAACGGAGGGCAAGCGCGCGGTCGTGATCGGCGATCGCGGCGTTGAACTCGCGCAGCTCCTTGCGGGACGTGCCGCGCTTCGTCAGCGGCCAGGCATCGTCCGGGACGATCTCGATCGCGGCTGTGTAGTCCTCGATGGCCCCCGCGTGATCGCCGGCCTGCTGTCGGAGGTCGCCGCGCAGGTCCCTCGCGCGGGCGTAGCCCGGGGCGAAGTCGATCGCCATCGACTGGAGCTTCAGGGCCGTGGCGGGATCCGCGGTCCAGCTCCCGAGCAGGCTGAGGTATTCCTCTGAGCGATATTCCGCGAGCGCTTCGTCGAGGATGCGAAGCGCGCGATCGGCGTCGCGTGCAACGTGCCGTGCGTGCAGCGCCCGGAGGATGCGTTGCGCGACATCGTCGTCCCGCGTGTGTGGCAGACCCCACTGGGCTGTTTCGGCCTGGCCGCCCTTCTCAATCGACCGCGTCGCTTCGACGAGGATCGCGCTGACGCTCTGCTCGCCGGCCGGGCCCTCCAGGGCGCGCCGCGCCCGCTCGTACTCGTCGAGCTGCACCGCCCCGAGGAGCGACCAGGCGGGCTTGAAGTCCGGCACGCGCCGCAGCGCTTCGCGGAGGTCGAGTTGGGCGCCGGCTCGATCGCCGAGGTAGAACCGCCCGCGCGCCCGTACGAAGTACCCGGGCGGCTCGTTGGGATACTCGGCGATGTGCGAATCCATCGCCAGCACCGCTTGCCGCAGCGCGTCGCGTGCCACGCTCACGGCTGTCCGACCCTGTCGCAATTCCTGCTTGCGCTCGACGATCGTCGCCGCGAGGGTCGTGAGTCGCTGCAGCGCCTGCTGCCGTCGGCCTGCGCGCGCGCCTTGGACGGAAAGCGCCACGATGGCGGCGATCGCCACCGTCACGAGTCCCGCAGTCGCGATTACGGCCGCGCGGTTTCGGCCGGCCTTGCGGAAGACGCGACGCACCGTCGATGTGCGGCGTGCCTCGATCGGTTCGCCGTCGAGCCAGCGCTGCAGATCGTCGGCAAACGCACCTGCGGTCGCGTATCGTCGCGCGGGAATCTTTTCGAGGCACTTCGCGGCGATGGCGTCGAGATCGCGGTCGATCGCCATGGGCGCCGGCTCCTCCTCGGAGACGGCCATGAGAAGCTCAAGGATCGTCTCCCCCGCGAACGCAGCGCGCCCCGCAATCACTTCATACATTGTCACGCCGAGGCCGTAGACGTCGCTGCGCGCATCCGCGTGCTCGCCGCGCGCCTGTTCGGGGGACATGTAGGCGGGCGTGCCCACCATCATTCCCGTCATGGAGAGGCTGGATTTGGTATCGACTTCGCGCGCGAGGCCGAAGTCCATGACGTAGGTGCGCTGGCCGTCCCACATGATGTTGGCCGGTTTCAGGTCGCGGTGGATCACGCCGTGGTCGTGCGCGTACTGCACGGCGCGGGCGGCGTCGCGCAGGCGCTCGACGGTGATGCGCCTCGGTTCGCCGGGGGCAAGGGTCTTGCCGGCGACGAACTGCATGGCGATGTAATGACGACCGCCTTCTTCGCCGACTTCGTACACCGCGGCGATGCCCGGGTGGGTGAGGCGCGCGGCCATCTGCGCCTCTCGTTTGAAGCGCGCGGCCTGCGTGCCGACGCCGTCGAGGAGGAACTTGAGGGCGATCCAGCGGTCGAGCTGGGTGTCGTAGGCCTTCCAAACCTCGCCCATGCCGCCGGCGCCGAGCTTTCCGGCGATCACGTATTTGCCGAAGCGGGGCGCGGAGGGGTCGGGGGCGTCCGGTTGCACTGTAGTGATGAGAGAAGTTTAGCTCGTTCCGCCGCGGGAAAGTGAACGGAGCGGAAGCCCGGGGCAGTCGAAGGAAGAACCAACACCGAGATCTCCGAGGAAACAGAGGTGAACTTCGAAGGGGGGATGGGAAGCACAGATCAAATCCCCCATGGCGTCTTCTCGGTTCCCTCGGATTCCTCGGTGTTGGCTTCTCTTTTTCTCGCGGCGAGCGACTCGGATGTCTCTCCTTCAAGTGAAAGGAGACCTGCTCATGATGCCTGCTGAATTGCTGGCCCCCCGTCCCCGCGACCCGCGCGCCGCCGCGCGGCTCTTCGCGAAGAACCGATCGACCGTGACGGCGATGTTCGCCGGCGGGGCGATCCTGCCCCCCGTGGTCCTGTTCTGCCTGTGGCTCAAATTCGGATCGATCGACGCGCTGTCGATCGGATTCGCCTTCGGCCTGGGCGCGTTCGTCGAGCTCTTCGGCGTCGCGATGCTCGTCCAGATGGGGCGCGCGAAACGCCTCTACCGCGACGGCGTGGCGATGCTCGGTCGCGTCGAGGCAGTGAAGGTGTCGTCGGAGCCGCAGGGCTCCGCCTACGTCCAGGCGCGCATCGCATTCCTGGACGGCCGCATCGGCGAGTTCACGACGGTCGGACGCCGTGCCGAAGTCGATCTCGCGGAAGGCATGGAAGTACCCGTGCTGTATCTGGCGAGCGATCCGCGTCGCTTCGCCGTCTATTCCCCGGCGCTGGGGATGATCGCAGGAGTGGTGAAGTCATGAAAAAGCTGCTCGCGCTGGTCGTGCTGCTCGGGTTGGCAGACGACAAGGACTTCTTCCCGCTCAAGGAGGGGACGAAGTGGACCTACGTCTGGGAGGACAAAAAGGAGGACGTCGTCGTCGTCGAGGGGAAGAAGACGATCGACGACGTCGAGTACACGGTGCTGAAGTTCGACGTGCAGGACAACGCATCGACGCGACGCGAATACTACGCCGCGACCGACGACGGAATCTTCTGCTACGGCTGCAACCTCGAGAACGAGGACGAGGCGGACGATTCGCGAGAGTCGCCGTTCCCGATCGTGAAGTTGGGGGCGAAGAAGGGGGACATGTGGGAGCACAAGGACGGCGACCGCGTGACGAAGTACGAGCATATGGGCGAGGACGAGGTCGCGGTGCCGGCGGGGAAGTACAAGGCGATCAAGATCGTGCACACGGGCGATATCGCCGGAACGAAGAACGTGACGACGGAGTGGTTCGCGAAGGGCGTCGGGATCGTGAAGAAAGTCAGCGACACGGGGGGCTCCGTCTCCACGATGGAGCTCAAGTCGGTGAAGTAGGCCCGCCGATGATTCTTTCGGATGCTCCGACGCCTCCGTCGCGCTCTGATTTTCTGTCTGCCGCCCCTGGCCGCGGGGCTGCTGTTGCGACTCGAGCCGACGCTGCCGGGGCTGCACATGTTCTCGCTCATCGCGTGCGCGTACAGCGTGATCGCGATCGGGCTGATGGCGCTGACGTGGCGCACCTCGACTGAAGTGAAGGCGATGGCATCGACGGTCGCGGGCCTCGAGCACGACCTCTGGAAGCAGCGGATGGCGCTGCAGACGCAGATCGAGATCCTGTGCGCCGAGCGCGAGATCGGGCTCATCGTTCGCGAGGACGTCGACTTCAAGGCGATCGTCGAGCGCACGCTTCGCGTGATGGGCGGTCTCCTCGGTCCTGAGTCGGTGATCGAGGTGCACGTCGGCGAGTCGCTGCGCGCGGTGTGGGCGGAAGGGAAGGCGTGGTTCGACCGCGGGCTCACGAAGCGGGCGAAGATCGACGGGAGCGACCTGCTCGACATCAAGTTGCCGCTGCATTACGACGGTGACGAGATCGGCTCGGTGCGCATGCGCGCGAACCTGCAGGGGGACTTCGAGGAGCGCGAAGAGCGGGCGCGTCTACTGACGCTGCACAGCGACGAGCTCGCCGGCTTCCTCGCGCTTGCGCTCAAGACGCCCGACCTCTACACGCGCGCGATCCAGGACGGCCTGACGGGACTGGCGACGAAGCGCCACTTCCTCACGCAGATCGACACGCTGTGCGAATCGGCGAAGCGCGACGGCACGATGCTGTCGCTCGTCATGATCGACATCGATCACTTTAAGAAGGTCAACGACAAGCACGGCCACCTGACGGGGGACAAGGTGCTGAAAGGCGTGGCCGACGTGTTGCGTCGGAGCATTCGTGCGCGGGCCGGGGACGCGGCGTACAGCAGCTACCGGTACGGCGGCGAGGAGTTGTCGATCCTGCTTCCGCGCGTGACGCTCGCGAAGGCGGCGCAGATCGCGGAGCGGGTGCGGGCGGCGATCGAGGAGAAGGACATCGCGGGCGTTCCCGTGACGGCGAGCCTCGGGGTGGCGCAACTCGAGGGGTCGATGTCCCCCGAGCAGCTCGTCCAGGCGGCGGACGCGGCGCTCTACAGGGCGAAGGAGTCCGGGCGCAACAGGGTGATGGTCGCGGAGACGGCGAAGAGGGCCGTCGCGTAGGGGTTCCTGATACACTGGGCGTGATGCGAAGGCGGATTCCGGCCGAGTGGATCGTGGACTTCGAGGCGGCGGCACGGCGCACGCTCGAGGAGCGCATGCGCTACTCGTTCATCCGGACGTACAAGCCGGTCATCGATGACCGCCGCTACCGCTCATTTGACACGATGGCGGAATACCGCGGCTGGTGCGAGAAGAACGTGCCTTCCTGGCTGGGATATGGCCGGACCCTTTGAGTATCGCCAGGCGCGCGAAATCGCCGCGGCGTTTCGGAAGCGCAAGGTCCGCTATCTCTTCATAGGGAAGTCGGGCGCCATCATCCTGGGGTACGCCGACAGCACGCAGGACGCCGACCTGTTCGTTGAGAAGTCGGCCGCGAATGGAAAAGCGCTCGTCGCGGCGTTAACCGAGCTCGGGTTCAAGTTGAATCAGAAGGAGAAGGGCGAGATTGAGCGAGGGAAGGACTTCGTCCAACTGCGCAAGGGTCCGTTCGACCTCGACCTCGTCTTCGCGCCCGACGGTATCGAGACGTTCGCGGATGCGAACAGGCGCGCGATAACCGTAAAAGGGATCCGGGTCTGCCACCTGGACGACATCATTCGCAGCAAGGAAGCGGCGAACCGCGTGAAGGACCGGGAATCGCTGCCCCGGCTCAGGGCCTTCCGCGAATGGTGGATGAGCCGTCGTCGCCGCCGCTGAAGCGCGACTATACTCTTCCTCGAGGAACTCATCATGGTCACGATCGACGGGCGCTATCTCGGGACGCTGCGGTGCGAGGCGACGCACGGGCCGTCGAAGTCGCAGCTCACGACCGACGCGCCGAAGGACAACATGGGGAAGGGGGAGCAGTTCTCGCCGACGGATCTTGTCGCCACGGCGCTCGGGACGTGCATCGTGACGACGATGGGGATCGTCGCGCAGCGGCGCGGGATCGACATGGGGGAGGCGCGCTTTCACGTCGAGAAGCACATGATCACAGAGCCGGTGCGGCGGATCGGACGCCTGCCGGTGACGATTACGCTGCCGGCGCGGCTGGACGCCGAGACGCGGACGATCCTCGAGCGCGCAGCGGGCGGATGTCCCGTCCACAAGAGCCTGCATCCGGACATCGACGCGCCGATCCGGTTCGTGTACGAATAGCGGAATGTCGGGCGCGCGGGAACTGTTCGATCGGGCGCTGGCGACGCGGCACCAGCCGGAGGAGCGCGAGAGACTGCTGAACGAGGCGGCGGCGGTCGCCGAGGGTGACTTGCTGGGCGAGATTCTGCTCGCGCTCGGCAATCACGGCATGACCATGGGGTCGTGGGCGAGGGCGCGCGATCCGCTCGAACGCGCGATCCCGCTGCTGCAGTCGAAGCCCGGGAGGCTCGGCGAGTGCCTGTGGCTGCTGTGGATCGTGAAGGACACGCGGGAGGAGGGGGATCTGCCGCGCGCGCTCGAGTTGCTCGAACAATCGGCGGAGCATCTGCTCGCGGGGAGCTGCTGCATCGATCTCGCGTTCGTCCGCGGCGAGGACCTGCTCTTCGTGCGGTCGATCGCGAGCTATCGCAAAGTCGATTCCGGATACGCGATTCCGGTCGCGTGGCACAAGCGCGCGAAGCTCGCGCTCAAGCAGGGACGGGAGGAGCACGGCATCTGGTGCTGCGAGGAGGCGCGCAAGCTGCTGGACGACCTCGGGCCGGGCCGGCTGTGCACGCGGATCAAGGGGGAAGTGGCCGAGACGGCCGGCGACATCTCCGCCGCGATGAGCCGCGCGGGCATCGCGGCGTTCTGCTATCGCGAGGCGCAGACGTTCTTCGAGAACGTCGAGGTCGGGACACAGCGCGTTGCGGAGAAGCTGCGTCAGCTTCGCACGTAGCGATCGCGAGGCGGCACGAGCGACGGGAGCGTGCCGACCGTCTTGCGCACCTCTGCGACGCGGCCGTCGGACCAGCCCACGATGACGCGCTCGGTGGAGTCGACGGCCTGCTCGCTGCGGTCGCGGCTCCAGCCGACCTCCGTGTCCTGCTCATTGTGTCGCCAGCGAAGCTCGATGATGTGCGTGTCGACGCGTCGCCACGTGCCGGTTGTGATGTCCGACGAGGTGCCCTGGAAGCCGCCCGCCTCGTGGCGGTCTTCGCACGCGCCGCACGACGAGAAGTGCATCGAGAAATCGACCAGGTCGGTGCGGGCGTAGCGCCCGGCCAGTCCTTGCGCGAAGGCGTCGTGGTCCGCGGGGGGATCACCGAGCCAGGAGTTCGCGCGCCGCGCGGCGTCCGCCGGATCGATGGCCGACGCCTCCGTGAGGGCGGTCGCCAGTGTGTCGGGCGCAAGGTTCGTGTCGGCTTCCACGAGAATGATGCGATGACGCACGAGGAGGAGCTGTTCGGTCCCCGTCCAATGGAAGAAAACGCGAACCTCGGGCGCGCCGCGTTGCATATCGTAGAGCGCGAAGCGGGTGTCCGGAAAATGGGTCGCCGCCTTCTCGACGGTCCGGGTCACGCGGTAGCCGAATGTCAGGCCGATCACGCCGACGTCGGGGGCGTCGAGGAATCCGTCCACGTTGCGCGCGTCCAGGATAACGATCTCGCCCATTCATCCTCTCCGGTAGCGTACCAGCGTAACCGTGATCGGGCTGTCGATCGTCGCAAAAGTCGTGCGCATCACCTCTCCGGCGGAGGTAACGTCGAACCCGCCGGACCCGGCGCCGATGATGGGGAAGGCGACCGACTTCACGCCGAGTTCGCCGGCGACACGCATCGCGTTGCGCACGGAGTTTTCAATCGACTGCTTCGACGCGCGCCAGAGCATGTTGATGCCGGCGACATGGATGATCGCCTTGTAGGGGAGGCGACCCGCTGACGTCGCAACCGCCTGGCCGAGGGGGATTGCGCCGTGGCGTCGCAGTTCCTTGAACGGGGCGGTGCCGCCGCGTTTCTTGATCGCGCCCGAGACCCCCTGCGGCAGCAGGAGCCACCACGGGATGATGTTGCGGTTCCACGCGTTGACGATGGCTTCCGTGCGCTGGTCGAGGAGGTCGCCTTCGACGGTCGTGACGTTCATGCGGCGCGGGTGGAGATTGTACACCCGCGCCCGGCGCTACCGCTTCTTCATCAGCTGGATTTCGTCCGCAAGCGTCGTGAGCTCCTTCCACGCGGCGGAGCGGCGCAGTTCCTTCGGGAACGTGTCGATCGAGCGGATCGCCTCGGCGAACTTCTTGGTCTCGACGAGTGCCCGTGCTTGCTCCTTCACGATTGCCGCGCGTTCGGACGCCGTGCTTTCGTAGCGCTTCTCGTGCTCTTCCCACAGGGTGCAGATTTCGTGGGAGCGATCCGGCCAGCGTCGCACCGCGTTCTTCGCGTGCAATTCCACGTCGTCGTACAGCCTGAATGTCCCGTCTTCCGCGATGAGCTTCTTGAGCGCCAGGACGTCGCGCGTGCCGTCATCGGGGATGACGGCGGGAGGAGCGATGGGAGCGGGCGCGGGTGCGATGGGGGCGCCGTCGTGCATTTCGTGTTTCATTGGTGCCATAGTCACGAACCACAGCAGCACCGTGCCCCCGCACGAAACTGCGAGGAGCACGACGACGACCAGCAGCACGATCCACCACGGCCCGTTCGCCTTCGCGTGCACGACGATGCGTTCCGGCGGGGGCAGTTGGACGTTGGCCGTGGTGAGGTCGTTCTTTACCTCACGCGCGCGCTGGTAGCGCTCCGCGGGTTCCTTTTCCAGCGTCTTCATGACGATCTCGTCGAGCCGGCTGTTCACGCGCGCCTTGCGTGAGGGCACGTGGAAGCGGCCCATCGGCAGTTCGCCCGTCAGCATCTCGTAGAAGACGACGCCCATCGAGTAAATGTCGGCGCGGTGGTCCACGCCGCGGAAGTTCTCAAACTGCTCGGGGGCCATGTAGTGCGGCGTGCCCATCGAGACGTTCGTCATGGTGAGCGAGCCGCTTGAGCCGGAGTCGACCATCTTCGCGAGGCCGAAGTCCGCGATCTTCACGGTACCGGTGCGGTCGATCAGGATGTTCTCCGGCTTGACGTCGCGGTGGACGATGCCGGCGGCATGGGCGAATTCGAGCGCGTCGCAGAGCTGCGGTACGATCTGGAACGCCTCCTCCGGCGGAAGGCGCCGCTCCGAGAGGAGCTTGCGCAGGCTGACCCCTTCGACGAATTCCATCGCGAGGTACGGGAGGCCCGCTTCGACGCCGAAGTCGTAGACGCCGACGATGTTGGGGTGCGAAAGCGTCGCGAGCGCTTTCGCTTCGCGGCGGAATCGCTCGATGAACTGCGGATCCGAGGCGTAGGTGTGCGAGAGGACTTTCAGCGCGACGGTGCGACCGAGCTGGATGTGCCGCGCGCGGTAGACCTTGCCCATGCCACCCTCGCCGGCGGTGCCCACGATCTCGTAGCCGCCGATCGTGGAGCCCGGCTTGAGGCTGGGCGCCTGGGGCGCTTCTATCAGGTTGCCCATCACGCAGTGCGGGCAGGGGCCGTCACCGAGGAGGGGGGCGCGGCAGGTGTCGCAGAGTCGTTGTGTTCTCATAGGTGTACGGTTATCTCTGAAGGAGGTGGCGATACGGCGCCAGCGTGGTTTCGTTGTCCGGTCCGCTCGAGGAGCGACTGTACTGACCGCCCCCGGCGGAGCCGGATTCCTGGATGTTTACCGTCTGCTCCGACCGCCGCATGATGATGGTCCTATCGTAATCCCCCGAGCGCGGCAGGAGCGCGGATTCCATGCCGAAGGTGTCGTATTTCTTCCGCTCGTCGGGAGTGAGCAACGTGCCGAGCTGCTGATTCCACTCCTTGACGAG
>CAYXVY010000181.1:0-26097 GCA_964468745.1 uncultured Planctomycetales bacterium
CGTTCGGCGTGAAGTAGCGCGCCGTGGTGATCTTGATGCGCGTGCCATCCGAGAGCGCGAGCGGCGTCTGCACACTCCCTTTGCCGTACGTGCGCGCGCCGATGAGTGTCGCGCGTCCATGATCGTGCAGGCAGCCCGCGACAATCTCGCTCGCGCTCGCCGTACCGCTGTTTGTGAGCACGACCACAGGAACGTCACCGATATCGTGCTTGTCGTCCTCGGCTTCGACCGTCCGGTTGTCTCCTGAATTGCGCCCCTTCGTGCTCACGATCGCCTTCCCGCTTGCCACGAAGCGGTCGCTCAGCTCGATCGCCGACTGCAGCAACCCGCCGCCGTTGAAGCGCAGGTCAAGCACAAGCGCCTTCATCCCCTTGGCATTGAGATCGGCGACGGCCTTGTCGAATTGCGGAAGCATTTCCGTGAAGTCGCTCACCCGAATGTACCCGATGCGGCCGTCCAGCATCTTCGACTTCACGGCGATGATCTTGATTTCAGATCGCGTGAGCGTGACGTCGAACAGATCGCGCCCCTGGCGCGCGAACGTCAATTTCACCTGCGTGCCGAGCGCGCCTTTGATTCTGTCGACGATCGCGTCGAGCTGCTGCCCGTTGATGTCGACGCCGTCCACCTTGATGAGCTTGTCGCCGGGGAGGATGTCCGCGCCGAACGCGGGCGTGTCCTCGATGGGGGTGATCACGTTGACGTAGCCGCTTTTCTGATCGAGTTCCACCAGGATGCCGACGCCGTGGAACTTCCCCTTGATCTGGGTATCGTTGAATTTTTCGAAGTCCTTCTTGGTGAAGTACTGGCAGTACGGATCGAGCGCCGCCATCATTCCGTTGATGGTCGCGCGGTCCAGTTGCTCGTCGGTGATATCGCCGTAGTAGCGCTCCCGGATCAGGGCCGCGGTCTCCTTCGCCTTCTCCCCCAGCGGGATCGGGCCTTCAGGCTGCACGCGCGCGCGCAGGAAGAAGCCGAGGAGGAACGATGCGAGCATGAGCGGCGGCATCGCAATCGACAGCAGCGTGGCTTTACGGTCCATGGGGGGCCCTCTCGTGGCTACGCCGGTCATTATACTTTGAATGCCTCGCGGGCGTCGTTATGATACGCCCGCGTAAGCCAGCTGGGGGGAGACGAGTCATGGCGCCTGCCGCATACAGCGACGTTTCAGCACTTTCGCAGATGGCGCAGAAGCTGCGCCGCATCTCCATCCTGTCCACGACAGAGGCCGGGTCCGGCCATCCGACAACCTGCATGTCGTGCGCGGAGATCATGGCGGTCCTCTTCTTCTCTGAAATGAGATACGATCCTCGCGAGCCCGCCGCTAGGAACGTTGACTCATTCGTCATGTCGAAGGGGCACGCGGCGCCGATTCTCTGGGCCGCCCTTCACGAAGCGGGCGCGATCTCGGAAGACCCGCTGACGCTGCGCAAACCCACGAGTTCCCTGGAGGGGCATCCCACGCCGCTCAACCCGTGGGTCAAGATCGCCACGGGGTCGCTCGGCCAGGGACTGTCCGCGGCGGCCGGCATTGCGTGGGCGCGCCGGCACGACGGTCTTGCCAGCCGCGTGTACTGCCTGCTCGGCGACGGCGAGACGGCCGAGGGATCGGTCTGGGAGGCGGCGCAATTTACAGCTCACTCGAATCTCGACAACGTGTGCGCCATCGTGGACGTGAACGCGCTCGGCCAGAGCGGACGCACGATGCTGCGGCATGACGTCGAATCGTACGCGCGCAAGTTCGACGCGTTCGGCTGGAACAGCGTGATCGTGGACGGACACAGCGTCTCCGACCTGCTCCGCGCGTTCGAACAGGCGCGCACGACGAAGGGGCGCCCGACCGCGATCATCGCCAAGACGTTCAAGGGAAAGGGCGTCGCGTCCATCGAGGACAAGGAGAACTGGCACGGCAAGCCGCTCAAGAAGGGTGCGGAGCTCGACGCCGCGCTCAAGGAGATCGGCGACACGGACGTCAAGATCGAGGTCCGCCCGAAGCGCCTCGAGTGGCCGCCGTCCCAGAAGACGCTGAGCCTCCACCCGTTCGTCCCGTCGTACCAGCTCGGCCAGGAAGTCGCCACGCGCGAGGCGTACGGCGCCGCGCTCGCAAAGCTGGGCCAGCTCAATCCGAACGTGATCGTCGTCGACGGCGATGTGAAGAACTCGACGTTCAGCGAGAAGTTCAAGGCCGCCTTCCCCGACCGCTTCATCGAGGCGTACATCGCGGAGCAGAACATGATCGGCGTGTCGGCCGGGCTCGCGAGCGAAGGGAAGATTCCGTTCGCGTCGACGTTCGCCGCGTTCCTCACGCGCGCCTACGACCAGATCCGCATGGCCGCTTACTCGCGTCCCCCAGTCATGGTCCTCTGCGGAAGCCATGCCGGGGTTTCGATCGGCGAGGACGGAGCGTCGCAGATGGCCCTCGAGGACATCGCGATGATGCGCCCCATCTTCGGGTCGATCGTGCTCTACCCCGCGGACGGCGTGGCGGCGGAGCGGCTCGTGTCCGAAGCGGCGCGCGCCAGGGGCATCGTCTACATCCGGACGACGCGCCCGAAGACGAAAGTCATCTACCCGAACACCGAGGAATTCCCCATCGGCGGATCGAAGGTCGTCAAGCGCACTCCGCGGGACCGCGCGACGATCGTGGGCGCGGGCATCACGCTCTACGAGGCGCTCGACGCGCATGCGCGGCTCGAAAAGGACGGCATCACGGTGCGCGTGATCGACCTCTACTCCGTGAAGCCGATCGACGGCGCCACGCTGCGGCAGGCGTCGCAGGAGACAAAGGGGATCGTCACGGTGGAAGACCACTCGATCCACGGCGGGATCGGGGACGCGGTCCGTCGCGAGGTGAGCGGCCCCGTCGTGTCTCTCGGCGTGCACCAGATCCCGCGCTCGGCCCCGCCCGTGGAGTGCATGGAGACGCAGGGGATCACCGCGAAGCACATCGTCGAAGCGGTGAAGAAGCTCCTGGCGTGAAACACTATCTCACGATCGAGAAGTCGGGCTTCAAGTTCGTCTGCTCCATCCCGTCGGAAACGCGTGAGACGCTGGAGTTCAAGGTCGACGTCGTAATGGGCACGCGCACCGTGAACACGTTCGCGGTACCGATGACGCGCGAGCCGCGCGGCACGCAGGTCGACATGGCCGACACGATCGCGCTGCAGTGGGAGCTCGACCGGTTCATCGATCGCGACCAGGGAAGCAGGGCGAACAAGCGTGCCCGCTGACGAGAGTCCGCAACAACCTCCCGGCTCGGCGACGGCGTGGATACGGGACCGATTCAAGCAGTCGATCGCCAACCGGCCCGCGACGCCGGAGGAGAAGTTGCCGGAGCGGATCGGTCGCTACACGGTGATTGAGCGCGTCGGGCGCGGTGCGATCGCCAATGTTTACAGGGCGACCGACGGCGCGAAGGACATCGCCATCAAGGTCATCCGGCAGGACCAGGCGGGTGCCGAGGCGGAGGCGGTCTTCAAGCGCGAGGCGTCGATCCTGCAGGGTCTGAGGCATCCCGACATCATCCAGCTCCACGAGATCGGGCGGGAGGGCGACACGCTGTACCTCGTTATGGACTTTATTCCCGGCCCGACGCTGCAGTACGCGATCGACGAAGACACGCCGCGCAGCGAACTGATGACGCTCCTCGTGCGGGTCGCGCGGGCGGTGGACTTCGCGCACCGTCACGGAGTCATTCATCGCGACCTCAAGCCGCAGAATATCCTGGTGGGACCGGACGGCCCCGTCGTCACGGATTTCGGGATCGCGCGAGCGATGGACGCGGTGACACGAACGAACAAGGCGGTGCCGATAGGCACGCCGACGCACATGGCGCCGGAACAGATCGACCGGCGGATCGCGCAGCTCGGGCCGGCAACCGATGTGTGGGGGCTGGGCGTGATCCTGTACCAGATCCTGACGCGCCGGCTTCCGTTCGTGGACGAGGATGCGGCGGGGATCTTCGCGCGGGTGCTGCACGACAAGCCGCGCGCCCCGACAGGGCTGGGTCCGCTCTACGAGGCGGTATGCGTCCGCGCGCTGGAGAAGGATCCGTCGGATCGGTACGCCAGCGCCGCCACGTTCGCGGACGATCTCGAGGCGGCGATGTCGGGCAAGCCGGTCGCGAATCGTCATCCGATCCGGAAGTTCCTGCGGAGGCTGTTCCGGGGCCGCTAGGGGGCGAGGGCGTGCCTGGGAGCCGCCTGGCGCGGTTCCGAGTCGCAGCGACTGGAAAACCCGGCTCCGGCACCCGCATCGCGTCGTCCGGGGACGCGCGCCTTGCGGGTCGCTCACGGCCCTGTTATCCTCGCCTGCCTCATGATCGCCGTCATTCTCGCGGGAGGTTCCGGCACCCGACTGGGCGAAGAAGGGGCCCTCCGGCCCAAGCCGCTCATCGAAATCGGCGGCCGACCGCTGCTCTGGCACATCATGAAGATCTATGCCGCGCACGGCATCACCGACTTCGTCGTCTGCCTCGGGTACAAGGGCTACCTCATCAAGGAGTACTTCGCGAACTACTTCCTTCACATGTCCGACGTGACCTTTGACCTCGCCGCGAACCGCCTCCAAGTGCACCAGAACAGTGCCGAGCCGTGGCGCGTCACGCTCGTGGACACGGGCGAAGGCACGATGACCGGCGGCCGCATCAAGCGCGTGCGCTCGTATCTCGGCGACGAACCGTTCTGCCTGACGTACGGCGACGGGCTGGGAAACGTCGACATCACCCGCCTGCTCGCCTTCCACAAGGAGCGCGGGACGCACGTCACGATCACCGCCACTGAGCCGCCGGGCCGCTTCGGCGCGCTGCAGCTCGACGGCGCGTCCGTGCGGCGCTTCACGGAGAAGCCTGCCGGCGACGGCCAGTGGGTCAACGGCGGATTCTTCGTGTGCTCGCCGAAGGTGTGCGACTACATCGACGGGGACGCGACTGCCTGGGAACGCGAGCCGCTGGAACGCCTGTCGGCGGAAAACCAGGTCTCCGCGTTCCTGCACCGCGGCTTCTGGCAGCCGATGGACACGATGCGCGAGAAGACTAAGCTCGAGGAGCTCTGGGCGTCGGGAAAGGCCCCGTGGAAAATCTGGTGAGCGCATGAGCGACGGAGGATTCTGGAACTCGCGCCGGGTCCTCGTCACCGGCCACACCGGATTCAAGGGATCCTGGCTTTCGCTCATGCTTCAGCGCCGCGGCGCGGCGGTCACCGGATTCTCACTTCCTCCCCCTACCACCCCCAGCCTGTTCGAGGTCGCGCGCGTCGCCGACGGAATGACGTCCGTCGAGGGGGACGTTCGCGACACGGCCGCCGTGCGACGAATCGTCGCCGCGCAGCGCCCGGACGTCGTCTTCCACCTCGCCGCCCAGTCGCTCGTGCGGCGCTCCTATGCTGATCCGATGGAGACGTACGCCGTCAATGTGATGGGCACCGCGGCCGTCCTCGATGCCGTGCGCCACGAGCCGGGCGTGCGCGCAGTGGTGGTGATCACCAGCGACAAGTGCTACGAAATCGCCGGCTCGCGCGTGGCCTACAGCGAGGCGGACACACTGGGCGGATACGATCCCTACAGCAGCAGCAAGGCGTGCGCGGAACTCGTAGTGGCGGCGATGCGGAGGTCGTTCTTCAATCCGGACGACTACGCCAGGCACGGCACGGCAGTTGCATCGACGCGATCCGGCAATGTCGTCGGCGGCGGCGACTGGGCACAGGACCGCCTCCTCCCGGACCTGTTCCGGGCGTTCCTCGGGGGGCGGCCCGCGTCCATTCGCAATCCCCGCGCGGTGCGTCCATGGCAGCACGTGCTGGGACCGCTCGCCGGGTACCTCGCCCTCGCGGAGCGGCTCGTGTCCGACGGTCCGGCATTCGCGGAGGCGTGGAACTTCGGACCCCCGCTGGAAGAAGCGCAACCCGTCTCGTGGATCGCCGATCATCTGACCCGACTCTGGGGCGGGGACGCCGCGTGGTCCACCGACGGTGCATCGCATCCGCACGAAGCGGCGGAACTGCGGCTGGACAGTGCCAAGGCGCACGCGCGCCTGGCGTGGCATCCCGCGTGGAGCCTCGAGACCTCGTTGAAGAAAACGGCGGACTGGTTCCGGGCGTATCGCGACGGGGCCGACATGCGCGAGGTGACGCTCGCACAGATTGTTGACTACGAACATGAGCGAAGAGCTGCGACAGCGAATTCGTGAGCTGGTGACGGAGTACGCGGCGCGGGCGCACGCCCCCGCCCCGTTCCGCCCCGGCGAGACCCCGATCCCGGCATCGGGAAAGGTGTTCGGCAGCGAAGAAGTCTGCTCCCTCGTGGACTCGGCACTGGACTTCTGGCTGACCGAGGGGCGGTTCAACGACGCGTTCGAAAAGCGGCTCAGCGGCATCCTGGGCGACCGCCACGTCGTCACGGTCAACTCCGGGTCCTCGGCCAACCTGCTCGCCGTCGCATCGCTTACGTCGCCGGAGCTCGGGGATCGCGCACTCAAGGCTGGCGACGAGGTAATCACGGTCGCGGCAGGCTTTCCGACGACGGTTAATCCGCTGCTGCTGTACGGGCTCGTGCCGGTCTTCGTCGACGTCGATCTGCCCACCTACAACATCCGGCCGTCGCTGATCGAGCCGGCTGTCACGGAGCGCACGCGCGCGATCATGATCGCGCACACGCTGGGGAATCCGTTCGACGTGGCGGAGGTCGAACGTGTGGCGCGCAAACACAATCTGTGGATCATCGAGGACTGCTGTGACGCGCTCGGTTCGACGTATGCCGGACGGCCTGTCGGAACGTTCGGAGACATCGGGACTTTGAGCTTCTATCCTGCGCACCAGATCACGACAGGGGAGGGGGGTGCGATCTTCGCGAACGACGGGCGGCTGCGGAAGATCATCAAGTCGCACCGCGACTGGGGTCGCGACTGCTGGTGCGCCCCCGGCAAGGACAACACGTGCGGGAAGCGGTTCGACTGGCACCTGGGCGAGTTGCCGGCCGGCTACGACCACAAGTACATCTACAGCCACCTCGGCTACAACCTGAAGATGACGGACATGCAGGCGGCCGTCGGCGTGGCGCAGCTCGACCGGCTGCCGGACTTCATCGCGGCGCGAAAGCGGAATTTCGTGTTCCTGAGCCGGCGTCTGGCGGGCTTGAGCGACCGGCTCATCCTGCCAGAGGCGACGCCGAAGAGTGATCCGTGCTGGTTCGGGTTCCCGATCACGATTCGTCCGGGGAGCGGCGTGGAGCGGCGGGACCTGGTGCGGCATCTCGATGCGCACAAGATCGGGACGCGCCAGCTTTTCGGGGGGAATCTCACCCGCCAGCCGTACTTCCGCGATCGGCGCTACCGCGTCTTCGGGTCGCTAGAGACTTCCGACCTTGTCATGGAGCGGACGTTCTGGCTCGGGGTCTTCCCGGGGCTGACCGAAGTTCATCTGGAGTACGTTGCCGCGCAGCTGGAGGCGTTCGTCTCGAAGCGGTAATCCCGCCTCGCGCGTGGCCGCACCGGCCGATTCAGTGAAGGCGGGAGTGATTCGCCGCATTTTGGTACCTTGGTGCTCGCCATCGCCCACGGCGAGAGCCAGCGGCGCGAGCGTATGAGCGACCAACCCACGCGACGGAAGATCAGCGTCATCAACCCGTGCTTCAACGAGGAGGAGAACGTCCGTCTCGTGTACGAGCAGGTACGACAGGTCTTCGATCGCCTGGTCCGCTACGACTACGAACAGATCTTCATCGACAATGCGTCCACGGATCGCACCGTCGCCGTGCTTCGCGAGATCGCCGCCGCGGACAAGAACGTCAAGGTGATCGTGAACACCCGCAACTTCGGGCACATCCGGTCTCCGTACCACGCTCTGTTGCAGACAACGGGGGAAGCGTGCGTCTGCATGGCGACGGATCTCCAGGATCCGCCCGAGATGATCGCGGAGTTCATCGCGAAATGGGAGGCGGGGTACAAGATCGTCGTGGGCGTGAAGGCGAAGTCGGACGAGTCGATCATGATGTGGCTCGTCCGCGGCATGTTCTACAGGCTGCTGGGCCGCCTGTCGGACATCCGCATGCTCAAGAACGCGACGGGCTTCGGAATCTACGACCGCGTAGTCATCGAGTGTCTGCGGAAGATCGACGACCCGTATCCGTACGTTCGAGGGCTCCTCGCCGACGTCGGATTCGAGGCTGCGCAACTGCCGTACCACCAGCCGCTCCGGAAGCGCGGGATCACGAAGAACAACTTCTACACGCTCTATGATCTCGCGATGCTCGGGATCACGAATCACTCGAAGGTCCCGCTGCGGCTCGCGACGATCTGCGGATTCGTCATGGCCGCGATGAGTCTCCTCGTCGCGATCGGCTATCTGGTGGCCAAGCTGGTTTGGTGGGACCGCTTCCAGCTGGGCCTGGCGCCCATGCTCATCGGCGTATTCTTCTTTTCGTCCGTGCAGCTCTTCTTCACGGGTGTGATCGGCGAGTACGTCGGGGCGATCCACACGCAAGTCCAGAAGCGCCCGCTGGTGGTGGAAAAGGAGCGGATCAACTTTTGAATGACCGGACGTGCAGCGTGTGCGGCGGGGCCGAAAAGCGTCTCGTCTTCCGGCAGCAGTTCTCGCCCATCGACGGCGCGAGTCTCTTCGACGGATATGACGTCGTGGTGTGCACGGCGTGCGGCTTCGCGTTCGCCGACGACATCCCGTCGCAGGCGACGCTGGATGCCTACTACCGCGACCTGTCGAAATACGAGTACGATCAGCGCGGCGGGCAGGAATCCTCTTTCGACCTAGCGCGCTTCCGGCGGCACGTGGCCGAATTCCGCGAGTTCATCCCCGGCCGCGACGCGCGGATTCTGGAGATCGGCTGTTCGACGGGCGGACTGCTTTCGATCCTGCGCACGGAAGGCTTCACAAACGTTTGCGGCCTCGATCCGTCCCCTGCGTGCGCGCGAGCCGCGGACCGCCTGTACGGCATCCCGGTGACGGCGGGAACGCTTGCGGATTCGGCAGCGCTCGACGGAGCCGCCGACTTCCTCGTCGCCATCGGACTTCTGGAACACGTACGAGATCTCGGGGCCGCCCTAGCGAGGATGCGGTCCCTCCTGCGCGGGGCCGGACAGATCTTTGTCGAGGTTCCGGATGCGCTGCAATTCGCCGCGCATCGCGATGCGCCGTTCCAGCAGTTCAGCGTGGAGCACATCGACTTCTTCTCGGCACGATCGCTTGAGAATCTCCTGGGCGCGTCCGGCCTCGAGCGCGTGCGCATCTGGCGCACCGCGCGGCAGCACAGCCAGGGGTGCATGATGCCCGTGATTTCCGGCGTCTTTCGCGCGACGGGGACGCGAAAACCCGCCATTCGCGACGACGAAGGGTACCCCGCGCTTCTCGCGTACATCGAGAAGTCGAAGTCCGTCGATGCGCGACTCCACGCGGTGATCGATGAGCTCACGCGAAGCCGCCGACCGATCCTGGTCTGGGGCGTCGGGACGCATACGCAGCGACTGCTGGCGACAAGCCGGCTGGGAGAGGCGACCATCGTCGCCTTCGTCGATTCGAACGCGAATTACTGGTCGCACACGCTCGTGGGCAAGCCCATCCTGGGCCCCGAAGATGTGCGCGGTCGCACCGAGCCGATTCTCATCTCGTCGCTCCTCTTCCAGGAGGAAATCAGCCGCCAGGTGCGCGATGAATTGCGCCTGCCCAACGAACTGCTCCGGCTCTACGACGTGTGACAGCCGGGAGCCCGGACTTACCAGCAGGTTCGCCCGCCGTCCATGACGAGATTCGCACCCGTCATGTAGGACGAGGCATCCGAGCACAGAAACGCGATGGCGCCCCTGTACTCGTCGGGATTCGCCATGCGTCCGAGCGGAATCAACGGCGTGAGCTTGCGGACAAACTCGTCCGGCTGGCGATCGAACACGCCGCCCGGTGAGAGAGCGTTGACGCGAATTCCGCGGTCGGCCCAGTACGTCGCGAGATATCGCGTGAGGCCCAGCACGGCGGCCTTGACGACCGAATACGACACCGGCTTCACAGGTTGCTGCTCCTCGGCGACGCCGTCTCTCCGGTAGATCCGCTGGTCGGGCGCGATCAGCGCGAGGTCGGAGGCGATGTTAACGATCACGCCGCGCCCGCGGCGCGCCATCTCGGAGCCGATGATCTGGCTGCAGAGGAACGTGCCGGTGAGCCCCACCGAGATGTCCTGCTGCCACCGATCAAGCGGGAAACGCTCGAAGCGCGACGCCCCTTCGTCCGAGTGCGACGTGACGGTTGCGTTGTGCGCCGCGTTGTTGATCAGGATGTCGATCCGCCCGTAACGCGCGAGCACCTCGGCCAGCATCGACGATACGGCGGCCGGATCCGCGATGTCCACGCCGACGGCTCCGATTGTCGCGCCGCTTTTCGCGCCGAGCTCCTCCGCGCGCGCACGCGCCGCATCGGCCCGTATGTCTGCAAGCACCGGAACGCCGCCGCGCTCCGCGATCGCGACGGCGTGTTGCGGCCCCAGGAGTCCTGCGCCGCCCGTCACGATGGCGACACGCCCCGTCAAGTCGAATGGATCGCGGTCCAAGGTTCTGCCTCCTTAATTGTCGCGCCCGGCGTCCAGCTCCACCACGCGCGCGGTCGCGATGGAGTCCCGTGCCGCGAGGGCCATTCGAAGGCTGCACGCGCCGTCGCGCAGGCTCACGACCGGCCGTTCGCGCCCGTCGATGCAGGCGAGGAAATGACGCATCTCATCGAGAAAGGGCTGATTGCGCGGAAACTCGGGGACGACGTGGTCCTCCTCGATCTCCCCCGATGGACCGTAGCGGCGCACCCGCGCGTCGCGGAAATCGATGTCGATCCTGCCCGCATCGCCGATGATGCGGCAGGTGCGGGCCGGCGGTCTCTGCACAAAGTCTTGGTGCAAGTGGACGGGCAGGGGGCGATCGCCTCCGAAATCCATCGAGATACTGGCTACATCCTCGACGTCCACGTCCAGGGAGCTGAGATGTCCGCCGACGGCGAAGACGCGCCGCGGAAGACCGAACAGCGCGTAGAGATAGTCGAGTTCATGGATCTGCGACAGGATCACGCCGCCCCCGAGGTCTCGCCGCGCCGCATACATCCGACGGTAATCCTCGTAGGGATGAAACCCCGGCAGATACTCGGCCACCTGGGCTTGCACCGCAAGCACCCGGCCGACGGCACCTTTCGCCAGCAGATCGCGCGTGCGCAGGAAACACGGGTGGAACCGCATCTGAAAGCCAACGAGCGCCGCCAACCCCTTGGACTCGGTGATGGCGATCAGCTCGCGCACGCCGGCGAGTTCATGCGCGAGCGGCTTCTCGATGAAGAGGTGGCATCCTGCGGTCGCAGCCTTGATCGCCACGGGAATGTGCAGGCTGCTAGGATTGCAGACGAAGACCGCGTCCGGGCGCGCGGCGAGGGCCTCATCCAGATCGGTGAAGGAACGGATGTCGAATCTCCGTTCGACGTCCGCACCCGGTTCCACGTCGAGACGCTCGGTCACCACCTGTGGGAGCCGGCGGACGCGATAGGCGGCGATCTCGACACGGTCGCCGAGCAGGCTCCGCAGGTTACGCACGTGGCGCTGGCCGATCCCTCCCAGTCCCGCAACGAGGACCTTCATCGTGCCAGGTCCTCCCAATTGCGACGCACGAAATCCGCGTTGCTCCGCCCCCACGCGACCTCGTCGCACGGTTCGCCACGCGCCACTTGCAGCACGAAGTCGCCCCGATACCCGACCAAGCGCAGCGCATGGAACAAGCCGGGGAAGTCGGTGTTCCCCTGACCCAGCGGTACGGTCGAGCCTCCGCGCACGCGATCCTTGATGTGCACGCTGCCGACGCGAGTCCCGTACGCCGCGAATTCGTCCGCCGGCGCGAAGCCGAGCGACGCGCTGTTTCCCGCATCGTAGTTGACGCGGACAATATCGTCCTCGAGCCGGTCCAACAGCGCGGCGAACGGCTCGGGGGCGAGATTCGTTTCCAAGTGCAGCTCCACGCCCGCCCTCCGTGCGTCGGGCAGCGCGCTCCGCAGCGCGCTAATCGCAAACTCCGCGTCGGCCGTCGAGTCGATCCGCGATGCATCCACGAACGGAACGACCATCCGCCCGATGCCGGCGCACCGGCAACGGTCGATCAGCCAGCGGAGCGTTCGAACACGCTCCTCGAGATCGGCACGCTCGCAGCGCAGAAGCGGGCGATCGACGAAGTAGTCCGCGCAAAGGGATGCCACGGCCACGCCGTGCGCGGCCGCAAGGCGGCGCACGTCCGCGGTCCCGGCGTCGGACGCGATGGGATTCGCCGTTGCGCCACGCTCGTCGTAGATCCACTCGATCGCATCGATCCCGGCAGCCGCCGCCCGCGGGAACTCGGCCGCCCAGTCCGCGCCGGGGAAGGCCTGAGTGCGTCCGTCGAGCGGCGGAAGCAGGCGTCCCTGCATGATTGCGATTCGCATGCCGTCACTCCGGGAGAGGAGGGATGATCATGTTGGCCCGGAATTCGTCCCGGTCCAGAAACGGCCACAGATCCTCGAGTGGTCTCGAAACCATGCTGCCGTCCGGTCGCGTCGACGAGGCCAGGCTGGGCGCGCGCACTTCGTCGCGGGGCAGCTTTACGTCACAGATGACGGGCCCGGGCTGATCGATCACGGCGCGCAGCTTGGACGCGAGATCGTCCTGATCGTCGATGGAGCACGCCGGCAGGCCGTGGGCCGCTGCGAGCTTCCGCAGGTCCGGGAACGTAAGGCCGCTCGACGGATCGCATCCGACATTCCGCTGAAAATACCGCGACTGCGACGTGCGTATGGAGGAATAACCGCCGTTGTTCAGGACGAACAGCTTGACGGGCAGGTTCAGTCGCGCGAGCGTCGTGAGCTCCTGGCTGTTGAGCTGGAGGCTGCCGTCGCCCTCGACGCAGACGGTCCTTCGTCCCCCGGAGCCGAGGCAGGCCCCTATGCACGCGGGCAGTGCGAATCCCATCGCGCCCAAGGCGGTCGTGTGGAAGAGACGCTGTCCCCGCTTCAGCCGGAACGCGAGCTGGAAGATCTCGATCGCCGCACCCGAGCTTCCGGAGACGATGTTGTCCGACCCCGTCAGCATTTCGGAGAGAGTGTCCGCCAGCACGTAGGTGCTGACGCTGCCGCGGTGCGCGCGATGCTCCCGCGACACCAGCGGGTACTTTGCGAGCCAGGCGCGGCACCGCGCCAGCCAGACCGCGAGCGCAGCCGGCGGTCGAAACGAGCCGCGCCGGCGAAGCATCACCGCGATGAAGGCCCCCGCGTCAGCGCAGATCGGCACGTCGATCGGCATCCGCATCTTCCGGATCTCCGCCGGATCAATGTCTACCATGACCTTGCGTGCGCCGCGCGCGAACGTGGCGTGCGAGTAGCCCGTGATGACAAGGTCCAGGCGGGTGCCGATTGATATCAGCAGATCCGCGTTCTGAAGCGCGAAATTCGATCCGCGCGGCGCCACCGGGCCCGGCCGACCGATCGACAGAGCGTGATCGTGAGGCACGAGATCCGGCGCGAGCCACGTCATGAGGACGGGCACACCGAGCGCGTCGATGAGCTCAAGAAATCCCTCCGCTGCCCCCGCCAGCCGGATTCCGTTCCCGCCAAGAATGACGGGGCGCTCCGCCGCACTCAGCAGGCTGATGACCTGCGAGACCTGGTCTTCCAGTCGCGCGAGCCCGTCGGCGGCCGGAGCGTCGGGAGTGAACCCCTCCAGCGTCGACGCATCGACTTGCGATGCCTGCACGTCCAGCGGGATGTCGATCCAGCACGGACCGGGTCGGCCGGTGCGCGCCAGATGCATCGCCTTCTCGAGGTGAAAACGGATCGTCGCGGGATCCATCACGGTGACCGCGTACTTCGTGATCGGGCGTACGATCGAGACGATGTCGACTTCCTGGACGCCGAGATTCCGCACCCCGGCCGATCCCATGAGGTCCGGACGCTTGACCTGGCCGGACAGGAAAAGGCATGGCGTCGAGTCCATCCACGCGCCCGCGACCCCGGTCACTGCGTTGGTGCCTCCGGGGCCGCTCGTGACGAGAGCGACCCCGAGATTGTTCGTCGCTTTGGCATAGTTCTCCGCCGCGATCGCGGACGCCTGCTCGTGAAGGTTGCTCACGCACACGAGGCCCGGCGTATGACCCAGCGAGTCGTTCAGATGCATGGCGCCGCCGCCCGGCACCATGAAGACGTGCCGCACGCCCGTGGCCGCGACGATCTGAAAGACGTAGTCGGAGAGCTTCATGACCGGTCCGGATCGACAGCGTAGCACACGAGATCCCACCCTTCGAATCCGTGCGGACGCAGATAGATCCGGTGGCGCGGCAAGGAGCGATGCAGCAGCAGCGGAATCGTCCAGAGATGGTCCGGGCAATGGTAGATGCAGATCGCGAGGGTGGGCCGGGCCTCCGCGATGACGCGTCGGGCTCCGATTAGGGCATCGAGCTCCGCCCCCTCGACGTCCATCTTGATGAACGTCGGCCGCTCCTCGTTGAGAATCTCGTCGAGCGGCGCGCATTCGACCTCGACGTTGCCCGTGTCGCTGACTCCCGCCGACGCGAGACCATTCGCGTTGAAGCGCAGGCGCTCGCGCCGCCGGCCGACGGCAAGGTCGCTGGTCCGCACCCGCGCGCGGTCCGCCGCGGGTTGCTTTGCCAGCCACTCCAGCAGGCGGCGGTGCGTCCCGGGATCCGGTTCGAGCGCGAGCGCCTTCGCTTTCGTCCCGGCGGTCAGCTTCAGGTAGAGACTCAGGCTGTCACCGTCGTAGGCGCCGCAGTCGATCAGATATTCATCGGGCCGCAGCGCGAACAACTCGGGCCGGAAGTAGCACGGTCCGCCCACCGGCACCGGGAGTGCCTCGAACTTCAGATGCAGCCGCCAGTTCAGATGCCGATGGAGGACGTCGAGGGAAAAGTCGTCGGCAAGGGCTCCGGCCAGCTCGAGGATGTCGTCCTTCACCTCGAGCACTGGAGCGGGAAGTCCCAGCGAATAGTGCGGAAGGAACAGCTCCGGGTGTCTCCAGTAGAGGGCGAGCGCGGGCGCGACGTGTACGGCTCCGAGCGCGCGAAGCGACTCGCGGATGTCGACATACCGGAAGTCGTTCTCGCCGTTCCAGATGGACACGACGAACACCGCTTCGGATGCGTGCCGGGCGACGGCTTGGTCGGGCGGAAGCACAGGGAGACCGTCGATGACTGTGCCGTGCAGCGCCGGATTCCGGTCGGACAGCGCGACCGGCGGTCGTCCAAGCCTTCGCAGGCCGGCGAGCGTCCGGCGCCCCATGCCGCCGGCGCCGTAAAGGACGATCGGCCGATCAGATCCTCCCGACATTGCGTCGAATGTCGTGAGCGAGCGCGCGCGAGCTGCCGCGGGGGACTCCGCAAGCAGCGCCGCGATGCTGTCGCGGTCCTGGCCGCTCACGATGCCACCGCCCGCCACACCATGTTCATCGCTTTCCGCCGTGCCCTAACGCCGAGTGAGTCTGAGCTTCCTGCGTCCGCGCCGACTGGATCGCATCCACCAGCTCGCGGACCGCGCCGTTCCCCCCTGTCCGCTGCGTGACGAACGACACCTTCTGCCGTGCCGCCGGGGCCGCATTGGCCGGAGCCGCCGCCAGCCCGGCCACCTCCATCGCCTCGATGTCGTTGACGTCATCGCCCATGAAGCAGATCTCGCGCACGTCGAGGACGCTACGCTCCGCGAACGCGCGCAACGCCTGCGCCTTCTGCTTGCAGTTTTTCTCGACGTCGATGATGCCGAGCGTTGCCGCGAAGCGGTCCACCAGCGGACTGTCCTCGCCCGAGATCAGCGCCACGATCAACACGGCCTTGCGCGCCAGCGAGACCCCCATGACGTCGGCGAAACAGAACCGCTTCCACTCCTCGCCGTTGGGCCCCCACCAGACGCCGCCGTCGGTCAGCACGCCGTCCACGTCTAGCACGATCGCCTTCAAGTCCTTCATTTGGCCGCGGAATCGACGCGCCGCAACTTCTTGATGATCGGCTGCTCTCGCTCGTACACGCGCTTCACCCCGTCGCCCATCGACTGCTCGACCAGCCGGATGTCACGCACCACGCGGGTGATGCCGTTGGGTTCGAGCGACGCCGCGTGATCCGAGCCCCACATCGACCGATCCAGCGTGATGTGCCGCTCCACGCAGCATGCGCCGAGGACCGCGGCCGCCACCGTCGAGGCGATGCCCGTCTCGTGACCGGAATAGCCCGCCGGAACGCCGTAGCGCGCGCGCATGAGCGGGATCACCCGGAGGTTCAGCTCCTCATAGTAGGCCGGATAAGTGCTGCAAGCGTGCAACAGGATCAGGTCCTCCTTGCCCAGCACCTCGACGGCATGATCGATCTGCTCCAACGTGCTCATGCCGGTCGACAGCATGATCGGCTTTCCTCGCGCTCGCGTGTGACGCAGCAGGTTGTCGTCGGTGAGCGACGCCGAAGCGATCTTGTAGCAAGGCGGATTGAAGCGCTCAATGAAGTCGACCGATTTCTCGTCCCAGCAGGATGCGAACCAGACGATGTTGCTGGCCCGGCAGAACGCGTCGATCTCCTGGTAGTCGTAGTAGTCCAGCTCGAGACCGAATTTCAGGTCGCCGTTGGTGGTACCGAAGGGATTTTCCCGGGGGCGCGCCAGCTCTTCGGCGGAGTAAACCACTTCGACGGTGCGCTTCTGGAACTTCACTGCATCACATCCCGCGGCTACGGCCACACTGATCAGCCGCTTGGCCTGATCGATGTCGCCGTTGTGATTGATCCCGATTTCGGAGACTACGAAGCAGGGCTGGGCGTCACCCACCAAACGCTTCCCGATGCGAACCGTCTGCGGAGGCGGGGGTGAGCCGTTGACACTCATGCGTGGGTTCCTCTGTAGTGGGTCCACCGGATTATACCCACGGAATCCGGGAAGTCGCGCCGGGACCGGAAGTTCGAGTTACGCAGGCTGACCGCGTTCCCACTCGTACATGCGCCGCATCCCATCCTCAAGTCGGATGAGCGGGCGCAATCCCAGCTCGCGCTCCGCGCGCTCCACGGACGGGACGTACCGCTGCGGCAAGTCGCCAAGATACGGCTTCTTTGCCACGACGACGGAGGTCGGCGGGCGCGTCAGCTCTGCCGCCAGCGCGGCCAGCTCAGCGATGGTCACGGCGTCGCCCGACCCAACATTGTATGGCCGGCCGGATTCGCCGCGCACCAGGATGGTCCACAGCCATACGGCCAGGTCTGCCGCATACAAGTACGATCGAGATGGCGTGCCATCGCTGGCGACGCGGATCGGCCCCCCGGCTAGGGCGTCGCGCACGAAATTGCCGGCGGCAAAGTTGGCATCCAGAGGCAGGCGCGGACCCGTGAACGCGAACATTCGCGCGATCAGCGCCGAGAAGCCGTGCTTGCCCGCCTCGGCGACGCACTGTCGCTCCCCCGCGGCTTTCGCCGCCCCGTACAGCGTGAGAGGCTTGTTGCCTGTCAAATCCGCCTCTTCTGAAATGTGAGTCATATCCGGAGGCTGGGGGCCGTACACCGCGCCCGAACTGGTAAAGAGAAACCGTCGCACTCCACGCGTTCGTGCGAACTCGAGCACTCGGTCGTCCCCCGACGGCGGCGGGGCTGCGTGGATCATGAACGGGAAGTCGCCCGCGGGAAATTCGAACGCGTGAGCGTCGCCGCGGAGGAACGAGAGACGCGGATCGTTCGCCAGCATCGGGTGCGCGGACCGGAACCGTTCGGGCTCGCGCGAAAGCACAACCGCCGCAACGTTCAGGCCGAGCCGTGAGTCGGCATGAAGCAGACTCTCCACCAGCCAGCTTCCCACGAAGCCGGTCCCTCCCGTGATGAAGAGGCGCGCGCCGGCGAGCGACAACAAGTCCCCCCGGGCGTGTTCAACGACATGATCCAAATCGCGGGTGGGAAGCGGAGGCATCGGCGCTCAGCGCACGGCGGGTGTCGCCGGATCCACTCTTGGGACAGTCATCCGCACGTAGGATAACACCGCGATCACGGGGGCAGCCGGTAGATATAAAAGCAGTCCCCCGCGATCGCGATCGGCTTCAACCCGTGAAGCGTCTTGCGCACTCGCTCGCCGGGCTGCCGATAGATGTGGAGCGTGATGGCCACGTAGTCGCCGGGTCCCGGCTTTTCCTCGGGCAAGTCCGGACGGGCGTCCGGCCACCAGGCGGACTTGCGATAGGTGATCCCGTACGCCTCCGGATCATCCGTGCCGCAGTAGTAGAGATAGACGCTCGCGATGCCGTGCGTATCGAGCACCGGCTTCAGGCGGGACAGATCCTGGCCCCAGTCGAGATTGGAATCCAGCAGGTAATGGGACGCCCGGTACGGTCCACCGCCGATCATGTTGAAGTACGCGAGATAGCGAGGGCACACGCTGAAGGACGAGACCGCCTGCGCGAGGAGCAGCACGGCCAGCCAGCGGCGCCGCGCTTCGCTGCGGGCGCACACGCGGACGAGCGCGCCGGACGCGACGAACAGGATCGCGTAGATCGGCAGCAGGTGGCGCTGTCCCATGTACACGCAGGAGAACACGGCCAGCAGAAAGAACGCGATCATCGGGAGGCACAGGCACGCCCAGAGCGTCGATCGGCTCCGCCGGCGGCGCCAGGTCCACCAGACCACGCCCGCCACGAGAACCAGTTCCGCCGGCGTGGACTTCAGCAGCACCACCTCAGGAAAGAAATACCAGTACTCCAGACCCGGCCCAAATTCGGTCTTGCCGTTGATGTACATGTAATGGCGCTCGCGCCCGACGACGGACGATAGCCCCTGTGTATACGCCTGCGGCAACAAGCGGTGCCTGTCGATGAACTGCACGACCGATTTCAACGCGCCCCCTTGCAGCGTCGAGAGGTCCGCGGGAGGCCACCGGCCTCCTTCCATCGTGGAGCGGAAGCCGTACCCCGCCCAGAGGCAGGCCCACGAGACGAGACCGATTACGCACAGCCCCCCTGCGTGCCGCAGCAACGAGCGTCCGTACGCCTGGACGTGCCGCGCCGAAGCTCCCGAGGAGAGCGAAAGCGGGGCGAGCCGTCCCACCCGCACCACTCGCCGGATCGTCAGCAGGACGAGAATCGGGACCAGCACGACGCACGATATTTTCATGAGCAGCGCGGCTCCGAGCGCGGCTCCCGTCAGCGCCGCGCCGATCCACGATAGTCGCCGGAGATGCCTCCAATGGAACCAGCACGTCAGTACGAATCCCAGCGCCGCCCCCGCATCCGTCGTGACGAGGTGCGCGTGCGCAAGAAAGCCGGGCGAGAGGGAATATAGGAAGAGCGAGACGACACCCCCCCGGGCTCCCCACAGTTCGCGCGACCACGCGTAGATGACGGCCCCGATGAACAGCCCCAGGACGACGATGGCGAGCCGCGCGGGAAAGAGCCTCGCGCGCGGCGCAAGCCGGGGTTTCTCGCCGGGCATGCCGGAAATAAAACTGGTGCAGAGCGTCCAGTGGGGTAACGACCAGATCGGCGAATCCGCGGACACCCCATCCAACCCGCGCACCCAGAGCGGAAGCGCGGCCCACAGGCGCGCCAAGGGAGGATGCGAAGTCGCGAGGTGATCGCCCCGGTCGAGAAACGCGTAGCCGCTCGCGAGGTGGATGCCCTCGTCCGTCGTGGCGCCGTCCCCCCACGCGGCCACCGTCGCCAGCGCCGCGAACAACGCGAAGAGACCGGCCACCTGCACCCGGTGCGGAATCCGGCCAAAGAGACCGATAAACCGGTCGAACCACGTCGCCCAGGCCGGCTTCGGGTCCCCGCTCGTCTCTGTCACGTTCGCGCGATTATAACAGCGCTTCACGAAGTCGTTGCGGCCCTCTCCTCTGGACGGCGATCGGGGTCGGTTGCTACACGGGCGCCAACGCCGATTGGTCCACCTTCGCCCCCGTCAGCAACTCGATCAGTTCCTCGCGATCGAACCGCTTGAACGTCGCGGCATCCACGTCCACCACGCTGTTCATCAGCTCGCCCTTCGCGGAGATCATTTTGTCGATCTTCTCCTCGAGCGTTCCCTTGGTGACGAGCTTGAAGACCTGAACGCCGCGCCTCTGCCCAATGCGGTGCACGCGATCCGTCGCCTGGTCCTCGCGCGCCGCGTTCCACCACCGGTCGTAGTGGATGACGACGCTCGCGCTCGTCAGATCGATCCCGAGGCCCCCCGCCATCAGGGAGCAGACGAATACCTTGCAGTTCGGGTCATCGTTGAAGACGCGCATCGCCTGCGCCCGATCCTTCGTGTTCCCGCGAATTTCCTGGAACGGCACGCGCAGCTGCCTCAAATGCTCCTCGATGATGTCCATCATCTGCAAATATTGCGTAAACACGACGACCTTCTGGCCGCTGCGCAGCGCCTCGTCGAGCAGTTCCTTGAACGCCTCGAACTTGCCGCTCACCAGATCGCGCGACCGCCCGCCCTCGATCACGAGCGCCGGATGGTCGCAGATTCGCTTCAGCTTCGACAGTGCCGCGAACACGCTGATGTAGTCGATCCGTTTCGCCGTGTCCTTCAGGTCTTCGGCCAGCGACTTCGCATCCTTCTCCACCATCGCGCGATACAGCGCCGCCTGGTGGTCCGACAGCTCGCACATCCGCAGGTCCTCGACCTTCGGCGGCAAGTCCTGCAACACTTCGCTCTTCATGCGGCGGAGCTTGAACGGCGCGATCAGCTTCTTCAGCTTGGCGAGCGCGAGAAAATCGTTCTTGCGCACGATCGGGATCTCGAACCGGTCACGGAATTTCTCCTGGCTCCCGAGATACCCGGGCAGGCAGAACTCGAAGAGCGACCACAGCTCGTCTAGACGATTCTCGATCGGCGTCCCCGTCAGCGCCATGCGCGTCCCCGCGTTCAACTGCTTGGCCGCACGCGCGAATTGCGTCGCCGACGTCTTGATGTACTGCGCCTCATCCAGGATCACCGTCTCCCAGTCGATCGCGGACAGCGTGTCGATGTCGCGGATCAGGACGGTGTACGTCGTCACAATCGCGCGCTGCCCCGGCAACCGGAGCATCTCCGGTTTGCGGTCGCCGCCGTAGTATCGGAATGGCCGCAGCCCCGGCGCGAACTGGCGGATCTTCTGGATCCACGGATCAAGAACGCTCGTCGGCGCGACGATCAGCGACGGCCGTTTGGCGCCTTCCTCGTAGAGCGACAGCAGGAACGCCATCGCCTGGTGCGTCTTGCCAAGTCCCATGTCGTCCGCGAGCACACCGTGCAGCCCGGCGCGCCGCAGGTAGCGCATCCAGTCGTAGCCGGTCTTCTGGTACGGCCGCAGCGTCGTCAGCAGGCCCTTCGGCAACGGGTCGTTGTGATTCGGATCGAAGTCAGGCAGATCGCCCTCGAGCGGCACGTTCGGACGATGACAGATGAACTCCGCGCGCCGCATCCGCGTCGGCCCCGTCCACGTCTGGACCGGCTCGGCGGGAATCCACGTGTTCCCCTTGCGGATGAACTTCTTCTTCCCTTGCACGGCGAGGATCTCGCTCATGGCGACGTGGTGATCGCCCGCCTTGTAGACCGGATCAAGTTCCAGCCAGTCGCCGCTGCCCGCCTTCACGCGCACGGCGGCGAGCGTGGGTCGCTCGGCAATCTCGGTCTTCTTCACATCGTCGCTCGGCTTGAAGGACGTGTGGCCGCACAGCTTGCGGAATTCGCCCTCGATGAATGACGGGATGTCGTCCTCGTCGATGATGCGCTCGCCCTTGAAGTGCGACTTGAGTTCGCGCGGCACCGTGTCGAGCGGGTGGTACGCCGTGCCGTCGAAATGCCAGCGCGCGCCCGCCTGCGGGACGATGCCCTCGCCCCACACCGGACGCAGCACGAGCCGTTTGCGATCGTCATACTCCGCGCGCAATTCGGGCGCGATCGCGCGGCGCGATACGCGCTTCCCCTTCGCCTTGTCCGATTTAACGATGCCCTTCGGCAGGTTCCAGAGAAACGCGGGGGCCTCGTCGGCGGAGATCTCGATCGACGCGCGACGTCCGCGTGAATCGATCCGCACGTCGAGCGAGCCGTCGGCCCGCACGTCGACGATTCCCGTCGCTCCCTTGAGGTAGTCGGTCACGAAATCGTCGACGTTCGACCACCCCGGCCCCGAAAGCAGCCTGTCGACCAGCCCCAGCCTCTTGATCACGCGAACGGGCACGCGCTTCTTCACCCAAGCGAGGAGAGCCGCGGCAACATGGCGACACGCCGGCTCCGCGCACGCGGTGCACGTCACTTCCTCGAAGTCGGCGCTGATGTCGACCCGCGCGTCGCGGAATCGCGCGATCAGCGCGGTCGGACTCCGTCGGATCTCGCGCACCTCGTCGACGGGTGCACCGGCCGCATTCGGAATGTCCGAAGCGACGACGGAATCGAGTGTCTTGTCTGAAATGATCGCCATTGCCCCTCTCTCGCTGCCACCAGATATATCGGCCGAGTTAGTATGATGATTCACCTCTGATGATGCCGAATCGGCCGCTGCGTGTGGCGATGGTGACGTCGGACTTTCCGCCGGCAAGCGGCGGGATCGCGCAGTGGGCGCTGGGCGTCACGAACGAGCTCTGCCGTCTCGGGCATTCCGTCACCGTTTACGCGCAGGCGGCCAGCATCGGCTCGTCCACGCTGCACGACGCCGCCCCCTTCCGCGTCATCAAGATGATCGATTTCGAATGGACGCGCCTCCGCTCGACGTGGGCCGCCTGGTACAACCTGCGAATCATGGCGGGGGGCCGATTCGATGTGGTCATCGCGACGCACTGGGCGCTCGGAGCGACGGCGGTCGCCCTCGGCGCGTGCTATCCGGCGCGGACCGTCATCGTGTTGCACGGTTCGGAGGTTCTGCGCCGGCGCAACTGGTTCGAGGCGCACAAGTTCGTCCACACCCTGGAGCGTGCGTCGCTTGTGATGGCGGTGAGCGGCGCCGTGAAGAAGCGCGTCATCGAAACGACGGGCGTCGATCGCATCGCCGTCATTCACAACGGGATCGAACCGGCTCGATTCGGCGTGCGGGCTCCCGATGCGGCGCTGCGCTCACAGCTCGGTCTCGACGACCGTCGCGTCATCCTGACGGTGGCGCGCGTCACGGAGCGCAAGGGACAGGACACGATCATCCGCGCACTGCCTCGGGTTCTCGAGCGGCACAAGGACGCGGCGTACTTGATCGTCGGCGGCGGGCCGCCGGGTCCGGGTGCGCCGCCGGAAGTGAACCGCCTCGGCGCGCTTGCGCAGTCGCTTGGCGTGGCGGATCGCGTGCGCTTCGCAGGCATGGTCGATAATCGCGAGACGATCCGGTATTACAATCTCGCCGATGTCTTCGCGATGGTAAGCCGCGACGTGTCGAACGGGCGCAAGTTCGAGGGTTTCGGCATCTCGCTTCTCGAGGCGGGGGCGTGCGAGCGTCCCGTCGTAGCCGGCAACTCCGGCGGAATGCCGGAGGTGATCGAGGACGGCCGCACGGGCCTTCTCGTGGATCCGCTCGACGAGCGAGCGGTCGCCGAGAAGATCTGCTGGGTGCTCGACCATCCCGCAGAGGCGCGGGAGATGGGGCGCGCGGCGCGCGAACGCGTCGAGCGTTCGTTCAGCTGGGCGTCCACGGTGAGCCGCATCATCGAGGCGCTGCCGTGAACGAGCCCTGGACCCGTCGCGACACGATCACCGTTGCCGCGCTGGCGACGCTGCACTTGATATTGTGCGTCGTCCTCGCGGCGTGCACGAACGTGTGTGGGGACGATTCGGGCCGTTACGTCACGTACGCGCGCGAGATCCCGCAGGGACTGATCTACCGTTGCCTGCAGGACTCGACGCACCCGGTCTATCCGATGGCGATCTGGGTGCTCGCAAGTGTGATCGGCGACTACGGTGCGGCGGGGTACGCGATCTCGATCCTGTTCGGGTCGCTTGCGCTGCTGCCATATTACGCGTTCGTCCGCGAGCTGGCGGGACGCGCCGTCGCGACGCTGTCGCTGCTCTTCTTCGCCTGCCTGCCGTGGTACATCGAATCGCACGCCGACGTCATGACGGAGGGACTCTTCGACTTCTTATATTTGTCGGGGATCTACCTTCTGTGGGTGGGCGTAACGCGTGAGCGCTTTGTCTGGATGCTGGGGGCCGCGCTCGTCGGAGGACTCGCGTACCTCACGCGGACGGAGGGGATCTACGTCGGCGCGATGATCGTCGCGCTGCCGCTGATGCAGGCCGTCGCCGACCGGTTCGCCCGCCGGCCGGTGCGCTGGCGCGCCATAGCCTATTCCGCGCTTGCGTTCGCTGCGTTCCTGGCGACGTGCTTCCCGATGTTCATGTGGTACCGGCGACTGACAGGGATATGGACGTTCACCAACCGCGGCAGCGTGGCATCCGTCGTGCGCGCGATCACGGGCGTGGAACCGCAGATGACCCAGCCGGACCTTGCGGAGCCGCCGAAGCAGCAGGTGCTGACGCCCAGTCCCCCGCCGCCCGGGAAGCGCGGCTGGATCTGGAGCATCCACTCGTTCCGCAAGGACCTGTTCCACGCCGGTTTTCATCTCACGCCGATCCTCGCCTTCTTGGGCTTCTTCCTCTGGCGTGCCTGGATGAAGCCGTTCGCCGCGTTCTTCCTTCTCTGCCTTGCGGCCGGGTACGCCGGGCCGCCGGTCCTCGCGCATCACACGGGGTACGCCCTCGCGGTCCGGTATCTGCTTCTGTCCCTCGCGGCCATGCTGCCGTTTGCAGCCGTTGCGATCCTCTTCTGGATGAACTGCATGCAGAAGCGATGGAAGCCGCGCGTGTTGCACGGGGTCGTCGCCACATTCCTCGCCATCTTCTGCATTGCGGGAGCCGCGCGGGGGTACGCCTATCGCGTGGCCGATCGACAGGGAAAGCTCGACATCAAGTACGCCGCCCTGTGGGTGCGCGACAATGCGCCCGCCGACGTCCGCATCCGCTGCAATCACGACCGCTTCTGGTACTACCTCGGCCGGCGGACGGCGTACCTTCCGATGGCGCCGCACGAGGTCTGGCGCATGAACCTGCAACCCGGAGAGTGGCTCCTCGTGATGGAAGATCGGCTGCGAACCGACGCACCGGCCGCCCTCCTCGAGATCCAGCGACGTTCGACGATTGTGCGGCGATTCGACGACTCGCAGGGACGACTGGGCTGGCCGGTAGGTGTCTATCGCGTCAACACGGAACACTAATCGATCGGAGATTCGCCGCCAGGCGGGACTTTGGATCGGATCTCCGCCTTCTGGCTTTCCGACAGGATCGAGGCGATCGCGCGCTGCGTATCGCGTTTCATCGTCTTCAGCAGCTCCGGCGTGATTGTCTGTTCGGTCTCAAGCCGATCCAGAGTCTCGCGCTCCCGCGTAAGGAGCATCGCGATCTCCCGCTGCTGCTCGGCGGTGACGAGGATATCGTAAAGGAACTCGATCATGCGTACATCGATCCAGCGCCGCACTCGCGTCTCCCGCACTTCGCGAGGGATCTCGGCCGGGGCGGGTGGGATGGCGATCGAGGTTGCCGGCGGCGGTGTGCGGGTAATCGCGATCGGCACAGACGGTTTTGCGGTCGGAGTGACCGCGAAGGGGGACGTCGATGCGGCCGCAGGCTGCGACAAGATGGGCCCGGCCGATTGAGCCTGCGAATCGGACCCGCGACGCGCGACGACGATCACCGCAAGACCAAGCAGCGCGACGAGTGGAAGGGCGATCAGTGCGGCGTGTTTCATGGGGTCAACAGTTCAACGATACATCGTACCGGAGGTTGTCGGTTATCGAGTTGCTCGTAAGCGGTCGGCGCTCATGAGCGGCGAGTCGCTGCCGCAGGTTGCCTGGAATGCCGAGGTAGCGCTGCCGCGGATTGGTAATACTAGACCGCGTGTAGATGACATCGAGTCATGGAGCCCTGCTTCGCCGTCCTGCGGCCTGCGAGGCGTGCTTGCGGGCTGCGCAAGGGGTTGGGGGTGGGGAGTGCTTCGACTCGCTACTCTCGCTCACCAAACTTCGCCTCGGACCGCCTGTGCATTTGCTCGCACTGAGCGAGGACCGCGAGCGGCGGTTCGAGTCGAAGTGGTGGACAGGACCGGAGTTGAACCGGTGACCCCTACATTTTCAGTGTAGTGCTCTACCAAC
>CAYXVY010000182.1:0-10897 GCA_964468745.1 uncultured Planctomycetales bacterium
GCGATCAGCTTGGGGAGGAAGGCCCGGGCGTGAGACTCCCGCGGCAGGACGGCGAGCGCGGATTCCATCACCTTGACGTGACGGATCTCGCGCGTCGTCGAACCCTGCACGACGGACGTCAGGCCGTCCGGAAAGAACTGCACGTACAGCGGGGACGTGCGGTTCTTGCCGACCATCGACAGGATGGCCGACTCGAAGTCCGCCACGAGGCGCCCCAGGGCGAACTCGGTGCGGTCGTGGATGGCCCGCGCGATCTGAAGCGCGCGATACGTCGCCCGCTCGTGGTCATTCGCGACGCGCAGCGCGTGCTGCGACTTGTCGAGAAGGGCCGCGAGGGGGGCCGTGTCCACATCGGCGAGCAACTGTGCGCCGACGTACGTTCCGTACGTGTTGAGCAACGTCTCACTCGAGGCGTTGATGCGTGGCATACGCATGGATGAATCTCCAAATAGGTTGTTTTGAAAACAGAAACAGGTCACACACGAAAAAACGGGGGAGCGGCGTCCTCAGCCGTGCCGCACCCACTCCCAAACGGGGGAGTGCGCGCTGCACGGGTGCGGAAGGGTCTGCGCAAAAGGGGAGACCCCTACTGCACGCGTGTCCACCCCGCTCCCCCATCGGGGAGCCATGACGGCACGCGTGTCGCACACGTTCCCCTTTAGGGGAGCGCCATCTGCATCGATGCAGGTGGGGTCTCCCCCGTGGGGGAGCCCTGCCCGCACCGACGTATACAGCTCTGCAAAAAGGGGGAGCGCCTCCGACAGCTCTGTGGGAGCCGTTCCCCCGTTTCGCAACCGACTCTTCGTCGCCATACCCATGTACTCGCTCAAAACCCGAAAAAGACTGGTCGAAATCGGGCGCGTCGCGACAGATTTATCAAGTAGTTGCCGGGTGGCTCGTTGACCGCCCCCTCGCGCGACTGGGTATGGGCTACCTCGCCGCCTTCGCCGCCGCGAGAATCCGCGCCCGCCTGAAAAAGTGATTCGAGCGTCCGCGCAAACGGTCATTACCCCGCGTCGCGGATCTGATCTCCCGTGATCCACCGCCCATCGAAGGTCACGACCGCCTTGCCGGCGCCGTCATTGACGACGCGCACGACGCCGAACACCTTCCGAAGCTTGCTCAGGCTCGAGGCGTCCGCCGGCACTGAGACAACCGCGTGGCTGGACTCCAGGAGGGCGAAGCCGGACTCCTCCAGCTTCTCACGCAATCCGACGAGGTCGATTCGCTCCGCGTCGGCGTTCAGCGTCAGTTTCAAGCGCGTGGCCCCTCTCCAAGGCGTGCGAAGGTCGTAGATCGAGCGCGTGCCTCCCAGCACGGAGTCCAGACGCTCCAGGTCCTCGCGATCATGCGCCCCCTTGACGACGACATTCAGCCGGATCAAGGGCCACGACATCGCGGGACACTCGCGCGCGATGAGCTTCGAGACGAGCTTGTCCACGTCGATCGGCCCGCGGCGCAGCGTCACGCAAGCGAGACGCCTCTTCGCGTCCACCGACACTTCCGCGACCTCTTCGAGCGCCTGGATCTTCTCGAGGGCGCCTTCGACGCTCTTCAGACGGAGGGTGACGACGGGGGGCGGTTCGGGATTCGGACCCGCCTGCTGCGCGGCCACGGCAACCGCCAGGAGAATGAGCGTGGTCATGACATCACCTGACACGACACGGGGTGGTGCACGGTTCCACCCTACAGTAGTTCATCCGCGCGGGGATTGGGACATGGGAACGGGCATGGGCGGGCGGGGGAGACGCTCGCGGCGCGGCATGCCTGGTCGTCGGAATTCTAAACTACGCCCGCGGGGCGTAAGAGTCACACAACGCGCGCTATCGGCCCCGGGTCCGTCCGAATGCAGTCTCTACCCCCTGTGGAGCCCTTGGCGGGTGAGGTCTGGGGCACCCGTGGATTGCAACCGTCCTTGGTCTGGTTGGTTCCAGCATGGGCGCGTTATAGTTGGGGTGCACTCCATGGAATCCGACTCTATCGGCGTCGTCGGGCAGCTGGCCGTCAAGTACGGGCTCGCCTCGCCGACGCAGGTCGACGACTGCGCCAAGCTGGCGGACGGCGCCGGCACCCGCTTCGGCGCCACGCTCGTCGGGCGCGGACACCTCAAGCTCAAGCAGCTCGAGATCCTCTACGAGATCGCCGCGTGCCAGCTGGCCGGCGACGACGACGGCGTGCGCGACGGGGAGAAGCGGCTGGCGGAGGCTCGCGCGCCTGTCGCCGCGGCGCCGGAGCAACCCGTCGATCCCGAGATCCAGAAGGCCGCGGCCGATCCGCGCCGCCAGTTCGGCAAGTATCTCCTCCTCAACGAACTCGGTCGCGGCGGGATGGGCATCGTCTATCGCGCATGGCAGGCCGACCTGCGACGGATGGTCGCTCTCAAGATCCTGCCCTCCGACCTCGCCGAGCACGACGAGCGCGCGCGATTCGAGCGCGAGGCGCGCACCGCCGCGTCGCTCAAGCACTCGAACATCGTCGGCGTCCACGAAACGGGGGCCATCGAAAACCGCAGCTACTTCACGATGGACTACATCGCGGGACGGCCGCTCTCCGCGATGATCCAGGGCAAGCCCATGCCTCTGCGCCAGGCGATCGATGTCATCGTGCCGGTCGCGATGGCCGTCCACTTCGCGCACGAGCACGGCGTCGTGCACCGCGACATCAAACCCGCGAACATCCTCGTGGATGAGAAAGGTCAGCCGTTCGTCGTGGACTTCGGGCTCGCCAAGAGCACCCACGACCACGCGCTCACCGCCAGCGGAATGGTGATGGGAAGTCCGCAGTACATGAGTCCCGAGCAGGCCGAGGGGCGAGTGAAGGACGTGGGCGTCGCGAGCGACGTCTACTCGCTCGGCGTCGTCCTCTACGAATGTGCGACTGGACGGGTGCCTTTCGTCGCGCCCGATTTCGGTTGGCTCTTCGACCAGATCCGTCGCATCAAGCCGCAGGCGCCAAGCTCGAGGGTACCCGAGCTTCCGCATGACTTCGACCACATCGTCCTGAAGTGCCTCGAGAAGGACCCGGCGCGACGGTACGCGTCCGCGCTCGACCTTGCGGCGGACCTGCGGCGGTTGCGCAAGGGGTTGCCCGTCTCCGCGCGGCCGTCACCGAAGACGTCGCGGTCGCACGCCCGGGCGCACGCGCGGTCGTCGAACGGTGGCCTCGTCGCGGCGGGGGTCGTGGCGCTGCTCGTCGCCGTCGCGATCGCCTACGCCGTGATGTCACGCCGCCCGGAGCCGACGGACGTGGAGTCACCGACGACCCGGTCGCAGGCTGTCGTTCCGACGCTGCCGACGACGCAGCTGCCTCCTCTCACGACAAGTGAGACGCCGGTGCCGGAGGATCCGTGGCCGCCGATCGAGCGCGAAGTGCGCGAGTATGTCCGTAAGCGCGCGTTCCCGGCGGCTCGACTGACGCTCTCGACCTATCACAAGGATCGACGTCGCGTCGAGGAGATGCAGAAGGAGATCGATGCCGCGGCGAAAGTGGTTTTCGACGAGATCGACGGACGCGCACAGAAACTCCCCCCCGCGGAGGCGCTGCGCGAGTATCGGGCCGTTGCGGCGCTCGGCGTGTCCGAGTTGACGAAGATCGCCGAGGAGAGGATCAAGACGCTGCACGTCGAGCCGGCGAAGCCGCCCGTCGAAGTCGATTGGATCGCGAAGCGCGCGGCGGCCTTGAGACTCTGCGCGGCGCGGCAGTATGAGCGGGCACGGGCCGAACTGGACGGAGTCGGCCGGGATGGCGACCTCCTGCGCGACTGCATTCGCGGCGCGGAATCGGTCGGTATCGCGGGGAAGAGCACGGACGAGAGCGTGAAGCTCGCACGCGCGAACGGCGCCGGCGGCGAAGCGATCGGCGCGTTCCTGTTCTTCGAAGGCTGGCCGGATGCGGCGACGGGGGCGTGGGCGGAATCGCCGCGCAAGGCCGAGCTCGACGCGTGGGCGTTCGAGGCGAAGCTGCTCGTCCTCGATCAGTTCGCGGGGCCCGAGTGCAAATCGCTCATCGAAGCGGCGGAGAAGGGGGACTGGAAGAAGTGCGCCGAGCAGCTAGATAGGCTGCGCGCGCGCTTCGACGGCGTCGCGGCCTGGGAGCAGGCGCTGGCGCGTCTCGACGAGCTGGCCGCCGCCGCCTTCATGCCGGCGGAGGACGCGATCTATGTCGTCGCGCCGAGGAAGGGAAGCGGCACGCCGGAATGGCGGTACGACTTCAAGAGCGATGCGCAGTTGAGCGACTGGCTGGCGGGAGGTGCGGAGGATCAGGCGACGCGACCGTGGTGCGTGCGCGTCGAGAAGGATGCACTGTTTGTGCGCAACGCGGGCGCGGGGCCGCAGGTCGCGTTCGAGGGGGACGCGATGATCTCCGCCGAGGTCACGATGGTCGAGCGGGGCAAGGGGGGCTTCGCCGTCAGCGTGAGCGGGTATGCGTGGATCATGGCCGACACGGGGACCTCGATCGTGATCGGGCCCGCGAAACGCGAGCTGGGCACGTTCAAGGTGCCGGAGATTCCGATCGGCAAGACGGTGCGATTGAAGATGCAGGTCGTGCGCGCGCAGCTTCAGCTGTTCATGGATGAGAAGGAGATCGGCAAGGTCCTCGCCACGGACGGCGGGCCGTTGATGCCGCCCGGGGTGATCGCGTTTCGCGACGCCGCCATCCGCGTGGACCGGATCTCCATCGTCGGGCAGCCGCACCGGGCGTCCGTCGAGGAGGTTCGCGCGCGCGTTCTTGCGTTCGCCAAAATCGGACGGCTGTACCCCGCGACCCTGACGACGCTGACGGACGGCCGGTCGCTGGGGAAATTCCGCGGCGCGTGGAAGGTGCAGGACGGCGCCCTGCGGGGCGACGACGAGCTCGACGCGGACGGCTGCAGGAATTTCCGGCTGAGGGCCCGCTATCGGATCCACTCCGGTGCGGGGCTCCTTCTCAAAGTGCGTCGCGGTCTGGGCGAGATGAGCTTCGCGCTACCTTCGGATCGGCCGGAGTCGTGGCACGACGTCGAGATCACGGCCGTCGAGAACGCCTTCGCGTGTGTCGTCGACGGTCATCTTCACATCAAGCCCTCCGTGCCCGCGGCGAAGGTGGACGCGGGGGGGATCTCGTTCGAACCGCAATCGGGCGCGGTCGTTTCGATCAAGCAGGCGACGCTCGAGGAAATCCGGGGCGTGCGCTAGACGCGCACGCCGAGTGCGCAGAGTCGCGGAATCCGAGTGATCGCAGAGAGGACCGTCAGACCGCGGCTGCGACGCCATCTCGACGCGGATCCGCCACCCCTACGACCGTCCCGTCCGGTTCGATCGCGGCCGCGTGAACGCCGCCGAAGAAGAGATCGCGTGCCCGGCGCTCGACGACCTTGCCGCGCCACGTCTGCTTCACCTTCGCGCGGACCGCGGGATCGATGTCCCCCTCGAGCCACAGGGTTTCGTCTTCGAAGTGAATGCGGCCCGCCGCCACCGCCTGCTCGAGGTCCATGCCATGGATCAGCATGTTCGATACGACCTGCGACATCGCGGGGAAGATGCGCAGGCTGCCAGGCGTCCCGAGCGCGAACCACGGACGCCCCTGCCTGAACACGATCGTCGGGGCCATGTTGCTCACGCTGCGGCGTGACGCGCCGACGCTGTTGCGCTTGCCGGGGCCGCGCTCCATGTCGCTGATGTCGTCGTTCAGGAGAATCCCCCAGCCCGGCACGACCGTGCCCGCGCCCCAAAAGTGACCGATCGTCGTGCTGACCGCTGCGATCATCCCCGTCTGGTCCACCGCCGTGACGTGGGTCGTGCTCGCGGAGGTGCCGACCTTCGGACCGTGAGCCGCGAGCTCGGGATCGAAATCCGGCGACACGAGCGCAGCCAGATCGATCGGAAAAATGTCCGGATCGCCGATGACAGGTTCGAGCGCGCGGAAGACGAGTTTGAACGTGTCCCCCATAAGGAGGATGGACTCGGCCGTGTTGTGCCCGAGCGACTTGATGTCCGCGTGCTGCCAGCGGAGGAGGGACTGCACGATGCCGGCGCCCCCGCGGCTCGGCGGTCCCATTGTCGCGATCTCCGTGTCGCCGAATTGCGCGATGAGCGGAGCGCGCGTCTTCACAGAGTACCGTTCGAGATCCTTGTCCCCCCAGACGGGCCCCGTGGCGTTGACGGCCTTCGTCATCGCGAACCCGATCGCGCCTGTGTACAGCGTCTCGAATCCCTCGGCCGCTACCACCTCTAGAGCCTCCGCGAGTTCCGTCTGCACGAGCTTGTCTCCCGGCTTGCGGCGCCGTCCGTCCTTGAAGTGGATCTTGGCCGCATCGGGGAAGGCGCGGACCGTCCCCTCGAAGAGGCCGGAGACGTACGAGTAGACCTCCGAGACTTCGAATCCGTTCGCCGCGGCCTCAATGGCGCGCTGGGTGAGTCGCGACAGCGCGATCCCGCTTCCGTAGCGGCGCAGCGCCTCGGCGAATCCTCGCCCCTGTCCGGGGATCGTCGCCGACATCGGCCCCGTCTTCGGCTGCCACGGGATCGTCGCGCCCTTTGGATAGACGTACTCCTCGGTGTGGAGTGAGCTCGTCAAGCCGCGGAAGTCGATGATCTCCGTGACGGCCTTGTCGATGACTTCCGAAACACCGCCTGCCGTCTGGACGCGCGTGTTCGTAATGGGACGATGGATGAGCATGTACCCGCCGCCGCCGAGCCCCGACGCGAACGGCTCGACGACGCCGAGCGTCAGGCACGCCGCGACCGCCGCCTCGACCGCCGTCCCGCCTTCGGCGAGGATCTCGCGACCGGCTTCCGCGGCAAGCGGATGAGCCGCGACAATCATCCCCTGCTTCGACCGCGAAACCTTGCTCACGTCAGCTCTTGAGCAGTTGCTTCGCGATCACGAGCCGCTGCGCCTCGCTGGTGCCCTCGTAGATTTCCGTGATCTTCGCGTCGCGGAAGTAGCGCTCCACGGCGAAGTCGCGGATGTATCCGTTGCCGCCGTGGATCTGCACGGCCTGCGTGGCGTGGCGGTTCACCATCTCGCTCGCGAAGAGCTTCGCCATCGACGCTTCCTTCGTGTGGGGCGCCCCCTGATCGCGCAGACGCGCCGCGCGCAGGATGAGGAGCCGTGCCGCGTCGATCTCGGTCGCCATGTCGGCGAGCTTCCACTGGATCGCCTGAAAGTCGGAGATCGGCTGGTCGAACTGGCGGCGTTCCTTCGAGTACTTGAGCGACGCGTCCAGGCATGCCTGGGCGATGCCCGCCGCCTGCGATGCGATCCCGATGCGGCCGCCGTCGAGCGTGCCCATCGCGATCTTGAAGCCTTCGTTTTCGACGCCCAGCAGGTTGCTCGCGGGGACGCGGGCGTCCTCGAAGAAGATTGTCACGGTGCTCGACCCGCGGATCCCCATCTTGTGCTCGTCCTTGCCGATGACGAGGCCCTTCGTGGCGCGCTCGACGAAGAACGCCGAGACGCCCTTGTGCTTCGCGGCGGGGTCGTTCGCGGTGCGGACAAAGCAGAGAAAGACGTCGGCGAAGCCGCCGTTCGTCACGAAGTTCTTCGAGCCGTTGAGGACGTAGTGGTCGCCGTCGCGCTTCGCGGTGGAGGCGAGCGCCGCTGCGTCGGTGCCGCTCCCCGGTTCCGAAAGAGAGTACGCGCCGATCCACTCGGCGCTGCAGAGCTTGGGCAGGAACTTCTGCTTTTGCTCCTCGGTGCCGAACTTGAGGAGCGGGCTCTGGAGCAGCGAGTTGTGGACCGACATCGTCACGCCGGTCGAGGCGCAGGCCCGGTTGATCTCCATCTGCACGAGCGCGAGGCAGAAGTTGTTGAGGCCGGCGCCCCCGTATTGCTCAGGCGCGATCATCCCCATGAATCCGAGATCGGCCATCTTCTTAAGGATGTCGCGCGGGATCTTGTGCTCGCGATCGAACTTCGGTGCCAGCGGCGCGAGTTCCTTGTCGGCGAAATCGCGGGCGAGCTCCTGGATGGCCTTTTCTTCGTCGCTCAGCTCAAAGTTCACTTCGACTCGCCTCCTGCGTCGGCTCGCTCAGTGCAAGCAGCGCGATTCACATCAGCTCGATCGACAGAGCCAGCCCGTTGCCGCCGCCCATGCACAGCGTCGCGAGGCCGCGCTTCAGCTTGCGATCCTGGAGCGCGTGGATCAGCGTCACGACGATGCGTGCTCCGCTGCACCCGATCGGATGGCCGAGCGCGACGGCGCCGCCGTTCACATTCACCTTGTTCATATCGAGCCCCAGCTCGCGCACGACGGCCACCGACTGGCCCGCGAACGCCTCGTTGAGCTCGATGAGATCCATGTCGCCGCGCTTGAGGCCGGTCTTCTTCTCCCAGTTCTGCACGGCGACGACCGGCGTCATCATCACCCACTTGGGCTCGAGTCCGCCGACGGCGTAGCCCGTGATGCGCGCGAGAGGCTTGCCGACGCCGGCTGCGGCAACGACGACCGCTGCCGCGCCGTCGCTGATCTGGGACGAGTTCGCCGCCGTGACGCAGCCGTCGGGCTTGAACGCGGGCTTCATCGTCGCCAGCTTCTCCATCGCGATGTCCGCACGCGCGCCCTCGTCCGACTCGACCTGCTTCGTCTCTGCCTTGGGACCCGGTACGGGGACCGGCACGATCTCCCGCTTGAATCGCCCCGCTTGAATCGCCGCGATCGCCTTGCGATGGCTGTTGAGGGCGAACTCGTCCATGTCCTTGCGGCTCACGCCGTATTTCTCGGCGACGAGCTCGCACGTGATGCCCATGTGGAAGTCGTTGTAGCCGTCCCAGAGTCCGTCATGGACCATCGAGTCGAGCAGCTTCGCGTGGCCGAGTCGCGATCCCTGCCGCGCATCCGGCATGAGGTACGGCGCGTTCGTCATCGATTCCATGCCGCCGGCGACCGCGATCTTCAGATCGCCCGCCTTGATGCCCTGCGCCGCGAATATGATCGACTTGAGTCCGCTGCCGCAGACCTTATTGATCGTGACGGCGCCTGAAGACGGCGGAAGTCCCGCATGAATGAGCGCCTGCCGTGCGGGATTCTGGCCGAGACCGGCCTGCAGCACGCACCCCATGAAGACTTCCTCGATCTGGTCGGGGGCGAGCCCGGCGCGCGCGACCGCTTCGCGCACGGCTATCGCGCCCAGGCGTGGCGCAGGCAGCGACGCCAAGCCACCCAGGAATCTTCCGATCGGCGTGCGGGCCGCGGACAGGATGAACGCGTCGCTCATGCTGGGGATATTAGAGAAGAAGAGGGCAAAGAGCAAAGATGAAAGACTGGAGAAGCCAGGAAGGCGGACCGCGAGCGGTCCGGCGACGCGAAATGCCTGCCGCTCGCCCTGCTTAATGCTTCCCCGTCGACGACCGGCGCTTCATCTCCAGCTCGGAGAGCGTGCGCAGGGTGCTCTTCAGGTCCTCGTCTTCCGGCGAGATGCGCAGGCCCTTGTTGATCCACATCAGGGCTTCGGGGTAGTTGAGCTCGACGGCCCACATGCGGCCGAGCCGGTAGTACGTCTTCACGAGCCAGAGGTCGAGCTCCTTGTCGAGCTCCTTGGCCTGCTTGATCGAGTTGACGTCGTTCGACTTCGCCAGCAGTTCGGTGTTCCTTTTCCCGATCGCGAGGCGCCCCTCGCCCGTCTTGAATGCGCGATCCGCCTTCGTCAGATTCCCCCTGCCTTCCCATTCGAGGCCTTCGCCCCAGCTCTTCTTGGCGTCCTCGATGGCGCCCGTCGTGCCTGAGAGCAGAGCCTTGTCCCCCTCCTCGCCCTTCTTGCCGGCGGCGTCCGCCTCGGCCTTCTTCTTGTCCTCGAGCTGCTTTTTCTTCGCCTCATTCTCCTTGGCGATTTCGGCTGCGACCTTCGCCACCTCGGACTGCGCCTCCTTGGCCCACGGCGTGTCCTTGTACTTCGTGAGCAGCATGCTCAGGAGCTTCTCGGCGCCCTCATAGTCCTTCGTCGCGATCAGACGCTTCGCCTCTTCGAACTTCGTGCGCGCGTCCTCGTTGAACGCTTCTTCCTTCTTCTTCTTGGCCTTGTCGGCGAGATCCTTGTCCAGCGCAGCCGCCTTGTCGTATTCGCCGATCGCACTGCTGAAGAGGCCGTTCGCGAGACACCAGTCGCCCAGATCGAAATGCGCCTTCGCGCTCTTGTCGTCGATGCGGTCCGCCTTCACGCGGTACACGCTGTCGGGTACGAGATTCTTGAATTCGAGCGTCACCTTGCCGCCCGTCTTGAGCTGCATGTCGATGGACGCGTCGCTCGCGCTCAGGATCTTCCCGACGAAGAGCGTGCCGTCCTTGCCCTGGACGATGTCGTCCTGGTCCTTCTTGTCCTGGGCGAACGACGCCGTGACCAGGCACCCCAAGGCCATCGCCGAGAAAAGCTTGCGCATACGCACTCCTGATTCAGACGCGCCCGCTGCGCTGATCATTATACGACGTCGGTCCTACTACATAGACGTACAGGGAGCGACCTTTCCGACACTACTTCGGGGGCCGACGACCCCTCATTTCCGGCCGCCTCATCACCCGCCGGCGGCGGGCTTCTCCGCCCCCTTCTTGAGTTCCTCGTGGCACTTCGGGCATAGAGCCGGCTCGTTCGACTCGGCACACCCCATCGGGCACACGTAGATGCCCTTGGGGGGCGTATGACCGGGAATCGCGATATCGACGAGCTTTTCGCCGGCCCCCTCCACCGCCTTGCGAACGGCGGCGACGCTGACGGGAGCGTCGATCTTCGGAGAGATGCGAACCTCGGTGGTGGACTGCCCTTTCACGAATTCCGTCACCGGCACGATGAGCGCAATGGCGATGCGGACCGCGTCCCCCCCGGTCACGGTCGCGGCGGTCTCCGATGCGACAGAAAGCTGGGTCTCATCGACGGTGTAACGGACGTCCATCTTGAGCGTATCTTTGAGTTCCTTCTCCGCGGCG
>CAYXVY010000183.1:0-11546 GCA_964468745.1 uncultured Planctomycetales bacterium
CCGCCGCCAGCGCCTGGTCGACACCCTCGACGGCCTGGGCGTCGTCGTGAGCCGGGTCAACTACTACGAGGACGGCTCGCGCGCGTCCGTGATGACGCAGGCGCCGAGCAGCGGCGGGCTCATCACCACGCGCAGTTACACGTACACAAAGCGCGGCGAGCTTTTCGAGGATATCGATGCCTTCGGAAAAAAGTTCACGCACTCCTACGATCCCAACGGGAACATGCTCATGCGCACCGACCCGTTCGGAAAAGTCGTCTCGTGGTCGTACTACGCCTCGGACCTCGTCGACACCGAGACGCAGTTCGCATCGACCCTGAATATCCAGACGAAGTACAACTTCGATCCCGGAAACAATCGAACCCGGATCACCGTCTTCAACCCGGCCACCGGCATGAACAATGCCGTCTACGAATTCGCCTACACCGAGGCGAACCGGCTCGAAAAGTTGACCTACCCCGTCGTCTCGCACATCGAAACGTGGACCTACACGGACCACGGCGAAACGGCCACCCACACCGACGCGAAAGGAACGGTGCAGACGAACGCGTACGATCTCATGGGCCGCCTGACCGCCGAGGGCTATGGATCGCCCTACAGCCTCACGATCAGTCGCGCGTATGACGGCGCGTCGAATCTCGTCCACATCGACGACGGCTCCACCCGGATCGAGCGGTGCTTCGACACCCTGAACCGGATGATGAGCGAGCTGTGGTTCGTGAAGGTAGGCAGTTCCCAAATCCCCTTCAAGAGCGTCAGCTTCGGTTTCGACGAGGCGGGGAGCCGGATTGCGATGTCCGATCCGGAGGGTGCGACTCTCCTCTATATATTGGACGCGGACACTCGCCTGGCCGCGGTGGTCCGCGACGGGGTCACGTTCGCGAGCTGGAGTTATGATGCCCAAGGGCGGCGCAAGTCGATGTCGCTCGCCAACGGGGCCACGGTCGAGTACCAGTATTCCGATCGCGATGAACTGGTGCGCGTGAGGACCGTGAGTTCATCCGGAGTCGCACTCGCCAGCTATTTCTACGAGTACAACGATCGCGGCGAGCGCATCGCGGTGGTCCGCGAGCATCTGAACGAGCAGATTGACTATTCTTATGATGACGCCGGCCGACTTACGGATGAGGATTCCACGGGCAACGTGGAAGGCGGAGGCTCAGGCGCACCGTGCACAAATTTCGTCGACTCGCTCCCCGGCGGCAATGAGTCGTCGGACAGCGCCGTCGTCAGCGCGACGCCGACCGCAAGTGCGGTGCCCATCGCGATCGCGGCGAGGACCGTGCACTGGGATTATGATCGCGCGGGCAACCGGACCAGCCAGTCCTCGCCGGCCGTGACCTACGCTCACGACAGCGAGAACAAGCTGCTCAACGAAAACACCACCGGCGTGGTGTACGCGCACGATTCCAATGGAAACACGATTTCGCGCACGGAAGGTTCGGTGGTGGAGACGTACGCGGTGGATTATGCGAATCGCGTCAGCGCCTACACGAAAACCGGCGGCACCGCCTTTGCCTATCTCTACGCTCCCACCGGCCAGCGCCTGAGCAAGGCGAACCTGTCGACGTCCTCGACTGAGTGGTACATGAACGACGGCTCGGACGTGATCACCGATTATTCGCAGTCCGGATCCGGGCCGATCGTTCTGGCGACGAGCTACGTTCAGTCGCTGAGCATCGACTCGAAGATCGCGCGGATCACCGCGTCCGGCGGCGGGGTACACTACTACGTCCCGGACGCACTGGGGAGCGTGACACATTTGATGAATTCGACGCAGGGCATCGTGAACTCGGAAGTAACCGACGCCTGGGGCAAGGTCGTAGCGTCGAGCAGTTCGGTCTCGGACAGATACGGGTTTGGTCAGCGCGAAAAAGATATCGAAGACTCCTTGATGCACCATCGCGCGAGGAGCTACGACCCGCGCATCGGCCGCTTCGTTCAGCGCGACCCTTTGTTCTCGAACCGCAATCTCTACGCTTATGTGTCGAACGCGCCGACTTCGCTGATCGATCCGCGCGGTCTGTACGAGGAGGACATTCACTACCATCTCACCAAGAGCCTTGCCGTGATTGCAGGATTCTCGCCTTCGATTGCAGAGGGCATTGCCTTCGAGGATCAGCGAACCGATTTGGATCCTAAGCGTGATCCAGGAGTTCCCAATTTAGCAACGTTGGTGACATGGTTTTTTGATGATGCCCCGCGTCAGCGAAGGGCAGCGTACCACTTCACGACAGAGGGTCAGCGCCGGCAACTTCGGAACTCTGCGGTCCTCGCTGGGAGTAGCGCGAATCCGCTGAACTACACTTGGGTGGGACAGTCGCTGGTTCCAAGCATCGCGTTGGGGCAGCTTTCCCAAGCGGCATACTACGCCATGGGAACTTACATGCATGCTTTCCAGGATTCTTTCTCGCATGCCGGTTTCGGCGTTTTCTTCGGACACTTGATCCCGGGACACACGCAAGACCATCCGGAGTCTCGCTTGGAGCGATTTGAAACGGCTACCCGTGCTTCCCTAGAGTCGCTCATCGAACTTCGAAGCATCGCATCGGACATCGGATTGACCACGGCACCCGAGAACTGGGAAACTGACAGAATCTGGTTGCGGACCCTGAACGAGACGTACAACTCTCACGCCAGCGAGGTCACGGCGCGTCTTGAGGCTCAATACCAGCGTGGCAGAGAGGCGAAGCGCAGCGCCGGGCCATTTGCGTCAAACCTAACCCCCGAGAGCGACTACGAGCGCAGCATCCGTCGCGACCTTCGGCGAGTCTGGCGAGAGTATCTCGAAGACGTCCGGGGGCGCAGTCGACGTCGAGCTGGCGTCAACCTGCCCGGAGACAGGTTCCCTCTTCCTGAGAGACTTCAGTAGCCCCTTTTCAAGTTTGCATCCATGCGTCTCGCAAGCATCGTGGCACTGGCTGTGGTGTGCACGAGTTCCGGAACCTCGTGCAGCTACCATACCGCCGGCACAGTGGTCTACGATCCGGATGGCGTGAAGAGCCAGCTCATCCGCGTGTATTGGGGCGGGCCCTATCGCTACTTGGAGGTCATATCGCCAGATATTCTCCGCATGCTGGGGTCGCCCGATCGAGAGCCCAACTTCAGGGACGAATACAGCTGGCAAGCCGATCTCAAGGGTACCATCTTGCGGATCGAGCTCACTGATGCTACGGCCGAAGTATGGACTCGAGAGGATGGCGAAACAGTACATTCCTCGATCGGTCTGGTTAACGGACGGACGATGCATCGAGATCACCAAATGTGGAAGGATCGTTGAAGTGTCTGCAGTGGGCCCTTGGCAGAGCAAACTCCCGCCGTGGCAGCTCGCGCTGCGGAGACGATCGCAACTCTTAGCCACGATCTGAGCGCATCGCGGCCGGGATGTGACGCACGCGTTTAGAAGTACGTCGGGAGAGAGTAAGGCCATTCAAAAGAAGTGCGCCCGACGTAGACTTTGGGTAAGTGCACGTAGCACGGCCATCCCGATGTTTGTAGCGGTCAAACGCCGGTGGACGCGAACGGTGAGCGGTCCTGCGTGCAATCGGAGGTGAGCGAGGTTCGTGCTGAGGGTGACGCGGCTCCCGAAGGACATCCGCGTCCCTGCGCGAGGCAGGGCAGCACCATGCCGAATTTACGTCATCTATCGTGCGCCACCCGGCATGGATGGACGCGCGTCCCCGAAACACAGGTGTAGAAGACCTCCCCTCCGGTCGGGGAAAGGAGAGAGGGGGTCCTCCCTTGCCGATAGGGTAAGGCAAGGGCATGCAGAGGCCGGCTGTGAGGCCCGACCTCCGATGGGACATGGCGCCGCGCGAAGGCGGAACGGTTCGGCCGCAGAGGCCCACAGCAGGCAGTGCGACCGCGCGTGTCCGACGCGCATGGTCTTCATCGACCACGGGTACGACGGGCCCGGGTCCGCCCTGGGAGTGACCCAGTTGCTCAAGGGAGGGGCATGGCAAGACGCGAAACGAAGTCGCGGCCAGGCTCCCTCCACGCAGCGGAAGCGGGTACAGCAAGGGACCGCCGGGGTCCGTATCCGGTCCCCGGAGGCGCGAGGAGAAAGGGAGCGCTCACCGTACCCTGACAAAGCAGGAGAATGGGCGAGGCGCTGGTTGGAGTGTCAAGATTTCAGGTGCGCCAGCGTGCGCGGATTCACGAAACAGTCCGTTTCTCGCGAGCGGGAGGCTCCGCCCGCCGACGGCGCGCCCGTCAGAGTGCGACCCCGCACTCTTACGGGCGCCACGACGGCGACCGGCGCGGCTGGGACCCCGCGCGCTCCAACTCCGTCGGAGCCTCCGCACGCCCAGTCGCGCGACTGTTCCCCCCTCTCTCGCAGGGCCAGGCCACCCACGCCGCCCGCCGCGGCGGGCGGCGGACGACAAGGGAAAGCCGCCTCTCTGACGGTTGGTCCTGGTCTCCTGGGGTGGGGTTGATCGTCGGCGTAAGTCCTTCGGCCTGTCGGTCCCGTGACTGCCGATCATCGTCGTAGTAGTCGGACCGCTCGTGCGTCCCGCGTGCGGGACGCGCGAGGGGCCCGGCCCCGGCGACCATGCCGGGGGCCATGGCCGTCGTCGCGCTACTGCCGGTCCGTCCGCCAGATGCCCGCCTCCTGCTCGGCTTCGCGGACCATGGCTTGGAACCGTCGCCATGCGGAGCGGACGTCCAACCGCACGATCTGATGCAGCTTTCGCGCCGAGAAGTACCGCACGTACTGGGGCTGCCGATGCTCGGCCAAGAACTTCCGGATCGGTTCGGGCAGGTTCAGCAGGTGGAGATGCCGCTCCACGCGCTTGCGAGAAACCTTGAGGAGCCGCGCCAGCGCCGTGATGCTCTTGAGCCCCCGGGACTCCATCTGCCGGAGGTAGAGCGCCGCCTCCTCCAAGGGCGTCCGCTCCCGCTTGAGAACCGTCCGGTACTGCTTCAGGGCCTTCTTGTCGAGCGCCCCGAGGTGCCGCAGGACCTCCGGCTTCTTAGACAGGACCAGCTCCTTGCGGCGGTCGACGAGGCGGGTATAGTACGGCGTCGTCGCCCGCAGGGTCCGACGACCGGACCCGGGGGAATTGTTCGCGACGAGTAACAGGTGGGCGACCATCTTCCCTCGCGGGCTGTACAGCGGGGAACGGGGCGAGCGCAGCACTTTCGCGAGGATCGCCCGCGCATCGCTGCCGCCGCTACCGGGTCTCGCCGGCTACTTGTCCAGCATCAGCTTCTGGTACCGGCGCTCCTTGCGGAGATTGTCGAGATCCGAGTCCTGGCGCATGTGCTCGAAGTCCCCGGGCTGGCCGTAGCCGGACGCGATCGCCAGTTCGATCCAGTCGAGCGACTCCTCGCGGTCGCTGATGAGTGAATAGGCGCACGCAACGTTGTAAGCGCTGATCGAGCCGAACCGCCGGTCGCTGAACTTGTAGTAGAGCTTCTTGAATCCGGCGATGGACTTGCGGAAACCGGCGGTCGCCTCGTCCTTCTTGCCCGCCTTCAACTTCTCGGTGGCGGCGTTGTGGACCTCGAGGTACTCCTTGAACATCTCGTCGATAGCCCCTTCGTCCTCGGGGACGTTCTTGGCTTCCTTCTTGACGTCGGCGTCTTCGTCCGACCGCTTGATGGCGCGAATCTGCTTGAGCAGGTCTTCCTTCTGATCCTCGATCGCCTGCAGCTTCTTCTGGATATCGCGAATCTTCTTCGCGCTGTCGCCGCCCGGGGCCGGCTTCGGCGGATCGACGGGCTTGGGCGGATCCACCGGCTTCGCAGCCGAGGCGAGCTCCTCGTCGATCACCTTCGACAGGCGGTCGAGGATCTTCTTGTGCTCCTCCTGCAGCCGTGCACGGACCTTGTCGAGGATGTCCTTCTTGACCTTCTCCGGGTCCTGGTCCTGCGCGAACGCGGGCAGCGAGCCGGCGAAGAAGATGATCGCGGCGGCAAGATTCGTACGCATCAATTTCCTCCTCGAAGCGAGATTGGATGATACTTATACGCGCGAACCCGCTCAAGGCTTGCTCGCAGCGGGTCGATATCTTACTGTAAGAATCCCTCCTTCGCCGTCCCAGAGAAGCCCGAGATTGCTGGGAAGGCTTCAGAGGGCAAGCACGGAGAACCGCATGGACATCGGCCGCACCGAAGGAGCAGGGGGACCCCAGCGCATCGACCCCAGCCGCATCCAGCCCGCCCGACCCCCCGAGGCCGGACCGATCATGCCCGCCGACAGGCTGGATATCGCCGACGTCGCGCGTCTTATCACGGAGGCGATCGCGATGCCGTCCGTTCGGCTTGACCGCGTCGCCGACATCAAACGCCAAATCGACGGCGGAGCGTATCAAACCGACGCCAAACTGAGTCGTGCCCTCGAGAACTTCATCCGCGAGAACGGCGGCGCATAGCGCACCGTCTCCCTGCCAGATACGGCGAATTCCTGCCAAGCTGACAAGTTTTAGACCCTCCCCCGACAAAGGCCATCTCAACCTATTGGTGGGCAAGAGCTAACGGGGCGCCTGCTGGCACACGCGTTGCTTTCCTCCTTGCGGTCACGCTCTAGCCCCGGAGGAATCGACGCATGGCGAAGCAGCTCCTTTTCGATCAGGACGCGCGCAAGGCGATCTGGCGCGGCCTGCAGAAGGCGGCATCCGCGATCAAGTCGACCCTCGGCCCCCGTGGCCGGACGGTCCTGATCGACAAAAGCTGGGGCGCCCCCCAAGTCACCAAGGACGGCGGCGGCGTCGCGGACGAGATCGAGCTGACCGATCCGTTCGAGAACATGGGCGCGCAGATGCTGAAGGAGGCCGCGTCGAAGACGAGCGATCAGGCCGGCGACGGCACGACGACCGCCTGTGTCCTTACGGAGGCGCTCTTCGGCGGCGGATACAGGCCGGTTGCGGCCGGTGCCGACGCCATGGGCGTGAGCCGCGGCATCAAGAAGGGGGTCGCAGCGGCGAGTGAGGCCGTCAAGAAGCAGGCCCAGACCGTCGATGTGAAGGACCGTGAACGCCTGATTGCGATCGGCACGATCGCGGCCAACGGCGACGGCGCCGTCGGCGAAATGCTTGCAAGCGCCTTCGCCAAGATCGGCAAGGAGGGCGCGATCGCCGTCGAAGAGGGCAAGGGGATCCAGACCGAAATCAAGATCGTTGAGGGAATGCAGTTCGACCGAGGCTTCCTGTCGCCGCACTTCGTCACGAATCCGGAATCGGTCGAGTGCGTGCTCGAGGAGCCGTTCATCCTGATCCATGAGGACAAGCTCACGTCGGTCGCGAAGCTGATCCCGCTGCTCGAAAAGGTGTCGAAGGCGAAGAAGCCGCTCCTCATCATCAGCGAGGAGATCGAGGGCGAGGCACTCGCCACGCTCGTCGTGAACAAACTGCGCGGCATCCTCACGTGCTGCGCCGTGAAGGCGCCGGGCTACGGCGATCGCCGCAAGGCGATGCTCGAAGACATCGCGATCCTGACCGGTGGCAAGCCCCTCTTCAAGGACCTCGGCATCGATCTCGAGAAGGTCACCTTCGCGGACCTGGGTCGAGCGAAGCGGGTGCTTATCGACCAGGACAACACCACGATCCTGGAAGGGGCCGGCGACGAGAAGGCGATGCAGGCGCGCTGCGTCCAGATCCGCAAGGAGTACGACGAGAGCGATTCCGACTATGACCGCGAGAAGCTGCAGGAGCGGCTCTCGAAGCTCTCCGGCGGCGTCGCGCAGATCCACGTCGGGGCGGCGACGGAGACGGAGCTCAAGGAGCGCAAGCGTCGCGTCGAGGACGCGCTGCATGCCGTGCGCGCGGCGCTCGAGGACGGCGTCGTGGTGGGCGGCGGGGTGGCGCTCCTGCGCGCGCAGTCCGCGCTCGATGCGATCAAGGGCGACGGCGAGAACGAGCAGATCGGGATCGGGGTTGTGCGGCGGGCGCTGGAAGCGCCGCTGCGGCAGATCGCGGAGAATGCGGGCATCGATCCGTCGGTCGCGGTGAAGAAGGTGCTGGCCGGGAACGCAACGAACGGGTTCAACGCCGAGACGGGCGAGTACGGCGACCTGCGCAAGGCGGGGGTCCTGGACCCGACGAAAGTGGTCGTGACGGCGCTGCAGAACGCTTCCAGCGTCGCGGCGCTGCTGCTGACGACGGAGGCGCTCATCAGCGAGATTCCCGAAGAGGAGAAGGACAAGGCGGCGGGCGCCGGCGCGCCGATGATGTAACCCTGCTTGGCCGTCGCACGGCGAACAGAGCAATCTGGGAAGGCTTCGGAGGGCGGGCGACGAATAACTCGAAGAGGAGATAAGAGATGAACCTGAGACCGTTGGAAGACCACATCGTCATCAAGCCGCTCGAGGCGGAGGACAAGACGTCCGGCGGCATCATTCTGCCTGACACGGCGAAGGAGAAGTCGACGAAGGGCGAGGTCATGGCCGTCGGCAAGGGCAAGATCCTTCCGAACGGAAAACGCGTCGAGCCGCAGGTGAAGGCGGGCGACCGCGTCATCTACGGAAAGTACTCCGGGACCGAAGTGAAGATCGACGGAACCGAGTACAAGATCGTCACCGAGAACGAGATTCTCGCGGTCATCCAGAAATAACGGCCGACCAGGGACCAAGGACTAAGGACTGTCAAATGGCAAAACAGCTGATGTTTGGCGAAGAGGGCGCCCGCAAAGCGCTCGCAGGGATCCGGAAGCTTGCGGCCGCCGTGAAGGTCACGCTCGGCCCCAGCGGCCGCAACGTCATCCTCGACAAGAAGTTCGGATCGCCGCAAGCGACGAAGGACGGCGTCACCGTCGCGAAGGAAGTCGAGCTCGAGGACCCGTTCGAGAACATCGGCGCGAAGGTCGCAAACGCCGCGGCCGAGAAGACGAACGACGCCGCGGGCGACGGGACGACGACGGCGGTGGTGCTCACGGAGGCCATCTACGCCGAGGGCCTGCGCAACGTCTCGGCCGGCATGAACCCCGTGCACCTCAAGCGCGGCATCGACCGCGCGGTCGAGGCGGCGGTGGAGTCCCTGAAGAAGCAAGCCAGGCCGGTCTCAGGATTCGCGGACTATAAGCACGTCGCGCTCGTCTCGTCACACTTTGACGAGAAGGTCTCGGAACTCGTCGCGCGCGCGATGGAGAAGGTCGGCCGGGAAGGCGTCATCACGGTAGAGGATGGGAAGTCGTTCGAAACGACGGCTGAGTTCGTGGACGGCCTGCAGTTCGACAAGGGCTACATCTCGCCGTATTTCGTCAACAAGCCGGCGGACCTGACCGCTGAGTACGAGGACGTGTACATCCTGCTGACGGACAAGAAGATCTCGAACGTTGCCGAGATCGTGCCGCTGCTTGAACAGGTCGCGCAGACGGGCAAGCCGCTGCTTCTGGTCGCCGAGGAAGTCGAGGGCGAGGCGCTGTCGGCGCTCGTGGTGAATCGCCTGCGTGGCGTGCTGCAAGTCGTAGCCGTCAAAGCGCCCGCATTCGGTGACCGCCGCAAGGCGATGCTCGAGGACGTGGCCATCGTCACGGGCGGACGCGTCGTCGCCGAGGAGACGGGGGTCACGATCGACAAGGTGAAGCTGAAGGACCTCGGCCGCGCCGCGCGCGTGAAGGTTGAGAAAGAGACGACGACGATCATCGGCGGCAAGGGGGACAAGAAGGCGATCGAGTCTCGGATCACGGAGCTTCGCGCATCGATCAAGAAGACGACGAGCGATTACGACCGCGAGAAGTTCGAGGAGCGGCTTGCGAAGCTCACCGGCGGCGTCGCGCTGCTCAAGGTCGGTGGCATGACCGAGGTTGAGATGAAGGAACGCAAGTTCCGCGTCGATGACGCCGTGCACGCCGTGAAGGCGGCGGCGGAAGAGGGGATCGTTCCCGGCGGCGGCGTGGCGCTTCTGCGCGCGGCCGACGCGGTGCGAAAGTTGAAGCTGGAAGGGGATGATCTCGCCGGCGCGCGTGTCGTTGCGAAGGCGCTGACGTCGCCGCTCTGGAACATCGCGACAAACTGCGGCGCGGACGGTTCCATGGTGGTCGAGGAGGTCGCGGGCATGTCCGGCGCCGAAGGATTCGACGGCCGCACGGGCGAGTACGTCGATCTCTTCAAGGCGGGCGTCGTCGATCCGCTGAAAGTCTGCCGCCTCGCGTTGCAGAACGCGGCGAGCGTGTCGTCGATGCTCCTGACGTCGCAGACGGTGCTCGTCGAGCTGAAGGAAAGAAAGAAGGCGGTGGCCGGGGCCGTGAAGTAATCGGACCCGGGACTGGCGTGAGTGACAAGCGCGACTGCTACGAGGTTCTTGGAGTAGGCAAAAGCGCGACGACGGACGAGATCCGAAGCGCGTTCCGCAAGCTCGCGCTCAAGTATCACCCCGACCGCAACCCCGGCAACACCGAGGCCGAGGGGAAGTTCAAGGAAATCTCCGCAGCCTACGACGTCCTGTCGGACGACGAGAAGCGCAAGGCATACGACGCCTACGGCCACGAAGGCCTGCGCGGGTACGCGCAACGCGATTTCTCCAGCGCGTCGTTTGAAGACATCTTCTCAGCCTTCGGCGACATCTTCGGCGGAGGGGGCGGCGGGCAGTCCATGTTCGGCGACATCTTCGGCCAGGGCCGAGGCGGCCGGCAAGGCCCGCACCGGGGGACGAGCCTGCGTGTCGAGATCGAACTCGACTTCAAGGAGGCCGCAAGCGGCGTCGAGAAGTCGATCCTCGTCTGGCGCAACGAACTCTGCGCGCCGTGCAAGGGGTCCGGTGCCAAGCCGGGTTCGCAGCCTCAGACGTGCCGCGAATGCGGCGGCCGCGGCGAGCTGATGCGCAGCGCCGGCTTCTTCAGCATCCGCCAGACGTGCCCCACGTGCGGAGGAGCCGGAAAGGTGATCGTCGATCCGTGCCCCGCATGCCGGGGTGCGGGGGTGCAGCGCGTGAAACGAGAAATCAAAGTGAAGGTTCCCGCCGGGATCGAGGACAGCACGCGCATGCGAGTGGGGGGCGAAGGGGAACCGTCGCGCGACGGCGGCCCCGCGGGGGACCTGTACGTGGACGTATTCGTGAAGCCGCACGCATTCTTCACGCGGGACGGCGCGGATCTGTTTTGCGAGATGCCCATCTCATTCGCGGTCGCCGCGATGGGTGCGGAGATCGACGTGCCTACGCTCGAGGGGCGGGCGAAGTTGAAGGTGCCGAAGGGAGCACCGAGCGGCCAGGTCCTGCGGCTGCGCGGGCAGGGGATCCCGTCGATGAACGGACACGGCAGGGGGGATCTCCTCGTGAGGATCGTCGTGCAGGTGCCGACGAAGCTCTCGAAGCGGCAGGAGGAACTGCTGCAGGAGTTCGAGAAACTGGATGCCGAGAACCGCAAGGGATTCTGGGAGAAGTGGTTTGGATAACGAAGCCGAAAAACGGGATTCGAAAGTCGAAGGCACGCAGGCGGAGCCCACCGAGACGGCGGAGCTGAAGAAGCAACTCGAGGAGGCGACGGGTGCGGCGCGGCACTGGCAGGCCGACTACGTCAACTTCCAGGCGCGGACGTCGCGCGAGCGGGAGGCGGACCGCAAGTACGCGCTCGAGGGACTGCTGCGCGACCTGCTTCCCGCCCGCGAC
>CAYXVY010000184.1:0-22186 GCA_964468745.1 uncultured Planctomycetales bacterium
CGGCCGGGTGAAGGTTCGCCGTCCGTGCGCCGAGTGCATGAATCGCGAGCACGCCCGCAACCAGATCGAATTCGTGCTCGAGACGCTCGCGCCCGAGATCGGGAAGGTCACCGTCGAGTTCGAGCACGGACCAGAGATTACGCCGCCGTGGTGCGTGCAGGTCTGCCTCGAGGAGGAACGTTGAACAAGCCGCGCGTCATTCTGAAGCCGCGTTCGATGTGCGTGACGCCCGCTCCGGATGTGCGCCTCACGTACGACCGGGCGGGGCGACTGCACGAGGGCTTGGTCAACGGCTCGTACTATCGGGTGGGGCTCGACACGAGCGTGATTCGGAAAAGCGACCGGCGCGTGCGCGTGCTCGACCCATCGCAGCAGGTCAAGTTCCACGGTTTCGCCCGGAGCATCGCGGGCGGCGTCTATCGCGCATACCTCGAGCGCGAAGCCGTCGTGGAGCGGCTAGGCGTGCCGGAGGCCGATGATCTGGAGCCGGAGTTGGAGCGAATCGTCAAGCGGGACGCGCGGTTGCTCGAGGCGGAGCGTCGCGAGTTTCATAGGATCTATTCGTCGTCGCCGCTTCTCCCGCCGGACCAGATGCTCTCAACGGTCGTGCAGCCGAGTTGCTCACTCATATCAGGCTGGTGTTCGCGACTGACGCCCGCCATTCGTCTTCTGCGATCGGATGCGGAACTGGTCGAACACCTTGTTGACGTGAAGCGCTTCCTCGGGCGATCGATTGAGCTGCGGCCATCGGTGTTCATTGACCATCAGGACCTGCCGGATCTCGGATACGACCACGTATCGCGCACTCTCGATCTCATCGCGGGCGATCTCAAGCCATGCGGGATCTGTTCATACGCGGACGTGTTCTCGATGCGGCAACCCTCCGAACGCCTCGTTCGAGCGATGCGCGAGCGTGGCGTGCGACGGCTCTATCTGCGGATCGAATCAGGATCGAAGCCCCTGCTTCAGCTCTTCTGTCTGTCGCTGGACGCCCCGCAACTTGCTTCGTACGTTTCTGCCCTCAAGAGCGGTGGCCTGAGCGTCGGCATCATGCTTCTGGCGGGCATTGGCGGGTCACAGTTCGAGAGCGCCCACTTGGAGGACACGGCCGAGCTCCTCGAGGCGTTGCCGCTCGGCGCGGCGGACCGGGTGTACTTTTCGCCGTTGCCGGCAGGCACGGAGGACGAACTCGCCGAGCTTACGGGAGAGGAGGGCTTGAGAACGCTCGGCGACCAGGACACCCGTGCTCAATTCGAGATCTTCAGGAAGCTGTTCGCGCGCCACCGCGGGGATGTCGGCCCAAAGGTCTGCTTGTTCAACGAGCTGGAGGCGGTGTACTGACATGCGCGTGCGCATCCTCTGCGGGGCCTACTCGCCCATGAGCCCCTTCATCGAAGGCGGTTGCACGTTCGAGTGGATCAAGTCGCTCGACGAGGCATGCGAGATCAGCTGCCCCAATTGCGGTCAGGCGTGCCCGGAAGGGATGATCGAGTGCATGCTCGATGCGCTGCGCGACCACGTCGTCTTCCCAGTCGGGTGCGTGCACCGCGCGTTCAGCTTCAGCCGCCGGACAAGGGAACCGTACTTCCACCCCGTTGAGGTAGCGGGCGAAGCTCAGGAGCCCCTCCTATAGTGGAGGGCGGATTTGTCCTGATGTGGCGTGCAAGAGTCTCTAGCGATTGTCATCCACGTATGGAGTCGTCACGCCGCCGCCTTCGGAGCCGTTGGCGCGCTGACAGCCGCTGCGTCCAAATCCGCCTCCGCGATATACCAGTCAAGAACTTCAGTCCGGTGGTGACCGAGTTCGCGGGCGACAAGCTGAGCCGCGCGCTCGCGCGTCCAGTGTCGCTCGATGAGACCTTGCATGCGTTCGACGGCATAGGCGCGACGAATATCGTGAAAAATCCGCCCGTCCTTCTTGCTGATCCCCACCTTGCGAAGTTCGCGATACACCCATTGCCGGAACTTCTCGTACGTGGTCCACTCAGGCGGGATCAGGCCGCGATCGGTGGCTGCGAGCGCCTGCGCCGCACGAATGGCGTGGATCTGCTCTGGCCGATGGACGTTGAGATACCGCGGCCGACCGCCCTTCGCGCCGCGATTGATCCACACGCGCGTGCCGTCGAAGTCGCGGTGAGGGCGCAACAGGGCTGCTTCCTCGAAGCGAAGTCCCAGTCGGCGGGCCAGCCCGATCATGGCCCGCAGCACAGGGCTGTCGAGACGCGCAAGGATGGCAGCCAGCTTCTCGTCGACGATGATGTTTCCAGCCCGCGTGTGACGCGGCCCGGCTTCAACCCCGAGCTGCACATTCGACTTGGGAAGCAGGTTCTGCTTCCCGATCTTGTCGACCAGCCACCGCAGCGCCGAGAGCTTGTTGGGAAGACTGCGGTGCCCTGTGTCTTCGGCTTTCCACTTCTCGACAATGAAATCGATGTGCTTCTCGCCGAGGTTCTCGAGCTTCTGGAGTCCGAACATGGCAACGACATCGCGGATGGCACTGCGGAGGATGTTCGATCGGGCGTCCTGGGTGCGATACGCGCCTTCCTTGTTGTTCGCCATGAGCTTGATGAGCTGCCGCTCCAGCGGCCACGGGGAGAGTTCTTGCATAGAGTGCCCCTCTCTTGAATTTGGTTCCGGAATGACGGGGCGACCATCGACGGGACAGCCGCCCCAGGAAGTCCCGCCAGCTTGTCGGGGGGTCCCTGCAAGGACGGGGTATCGGAGCTGAACGTGGACCATGCCGGAGGTAACGCGTGTCCGAAGGCAGTCGCGCCCCCGCGCGAGGCGGGGCGGCAATGTGGCGGAGCTATCGCGCATCACGTGCCACGCGTGAACGCGTCCCCGAAACACAGGGCTTGAAAGTCCTCCTCTCCGGTCGGGGAAGGAGAGAGAAGGTCTCGTCCCGCTCAGAGGCGGGCTGAAAAGGCATGCCGAGGTGAGGTCCGCAGACCGAGCCTCGGACGGGACGTACCGCCGCGACCTTGAAAGGGTGCGAGCGGCTTGGACGGCCTTGTGAGACGTGCCCAGGAACAAAGTCCGGAAATCACGCCGGCGTCCGCGCGTGTCCACCGCGCATGGTCATCGCGACCACGGGTACAGCCGCCTGACGTCGCCGCAGGTGGGCGGCGTCAGGGATGCCCTGCCTCGTTCGAGCCGAAGAGTCGGGCCGAACTCGGCAGGGGGACGAAGACCTGCGGCGTGCAGAGGCAGCCGCAGGTTCAGGCAAGGGACCCCCCGGAAGCCGAGAGCAGCTCCGGGAGGCGCCAGGGAAGCGAACCCTCCGGGTCCGGACCCGGAAGGCAGTGTGTTTTCGTGTGACGAACATCGCGTCAGTGTTGGCGTTCTTGCGCAAACAGACCTTTACGCGCGTTCTGCAACGTCCGTTCGTCGCCGGAGCGCCCGTCACTGTGCGAACGCCGCACAGTCACGGGCGCCTCGCGACGCTTCCCTGGCTCCGGCCGATGCCACCTCGGGGTGCATGCGATGGAATGTGCGAAATGGCAGCCGAGCTCTCTGGCCAGCCGCGTTAGCGACGTCTCGATCCCCAGATACCCGCCTCCCGTTCTACCTTGCGGACCATCCCTTGGAACCGCTGCCATGCGGCGCGCGAGCTACCAACCCGTAGCAGTTCGCGCAGGCGCCGCTCGGTGAAGAACCGAACGTATGCAGGTCCCGTATGTTGTTTCAGGAACGTCTTGATCGGCGCCGGCAACTCGAGGAGCTGCAGGTAACGACGCATGCGATGAACAGGTTCGTCGAGCAACTTTGCCAGGGCGCGATAGCTTGAGGCCCGCCGCTCGCTCATTTCCCGCGCGTAGAATTCCGCACGTTCCAAGGGGGGCATGAGATTGAGGACCTGGTATTGACTCCAAACCCGTTTTGGCAGGCTGCCGATGCCCTTCAGGACCTCAGGCCTTTGCTCCAGCACGATGACCTTGTGCCGATTCACACAGCGCATGAAGTAGGGCGTACTGGCGCGGAAGACGCGCTGCGCTGGAGGATTTGTTTTGATCTGGGTGCCCGAACGGACCCCATTCGACTCCCGTTGACAACTACGTCGCGATTCGCTCGCTCAGGGCGAGCCCCGCCGCCACGACTACGGATTGATCACTCGCTCCGCTTCAGTGACGCGACGAAGAACCGCACGACCCTCCGCCGTCAGTGCCGCGCCTCCGCCGCCTCGACCTCCGTGCGCCCGCTCCACAAGCCGCTGGCCCCACGCCCGATTCGATTGCTGCACCCAGAGCCACGCCGTGCGATACGAGACCCCGAACGCCCGCGCCGCGCTCACCATCGATCCGAGCGACTCGAGCATCCGCAGGAACGCGATCTGCCTCGACTCGATGGAGCCATTCGTACCGACCACCGATACCGCCAGGCGCGGCCGCACGTCCATGTGGGGAACCACGGCCGTCGCCTTCGCGATCGCGAAGACCGCCGCGCCGCGCCTCAGCAACAGTTCCGCCACCGCCGCACGCGTCACGAGCGCCGTAAGCTCGAAGCCGACCTCCACGGTGACGTAGACTCCCTCCGGAGACGCCCTGAGCGACGCCACGTGTCCCGGCAGCACGTTCCGCGCGCTCACGCGACCCGGAGGATCCGCACACAACACCACGTCCTCCGGCCGGATCGAGATCCTTGATCGCTCCCGAGGCACGATCCCCGGCCACGCCCGAGCGGCGATCCGCGACCGACCGATCGACAGCCAGGCATGTGATCCCGCATCGCACGAAAGCACCCGCACGTCGTACACGTTCATGCCGCACCCCCCAGACAGACGATGGCGCTCGCCTTGATGATGGCGACGACCGGCACTCCGGGCGACAGCTCGAGCGCCCGAACCGCATCGTGCGTGACGAGCGCGCGCACCGCCGGAGCCTCAAGGTCGACGATCGCCATCCCCGCGACCTCCGTCATCGCTCGCACCCTCGTGGCCACCAGGTTGCGCGCCGATATGAGCGCGGGCTTCTCGCGCGCGAGAATGATATCGCTCGCGTAGCACGCCAGCCGCATCGCGCCCGCCGCGCCGTCCGGCAGCGTCGCGTGCAGTTCCACGTCCCCCACACGCACGCGCTGACCGTCAAGCACGAGTCCGTCGAAGAAATTGTCGATCCGCGTCTCTCCCGCACGCAGAACGGTCGCGCTCGGCCCCGCCGCCGCGATCCGTCCTCCCTCGAGCCGCACCGTGTGCTCGGTCAGGCCAATCACCTCTTCCGGCACGTGACTGACGGCCACCATCGGGAGCCGGAACCGACGCCGCACTCCGACCAGCAGCGAGATCGCCTCGCGACGCCGCGCCTCATCGAGACCTGCAAACGGCTCGTCAAGAAGCAGAAGTCTTGGTCCGCTCAGAATGGCCCGCGCGAGCGCCACGCGGCGTCGCTCGCCCCCCGACAGGTTTCGCGGCATCCGGTCAAGCAGCGATTCGATCCCGAGCGCCGCCGGCACGTCCCCCATCGCGGTCGCCCGCGGACTGAAGAGCAGGTTCTGCCGCACGCTCAGGTGCGGGAAGAGCAGCGCATCCTGCGTCACGTACCCCACAACGCGACGACGAAGCGGTCGTCCCGTCACATCCTCGCCGTCCAGGACGACGCGACCCGCCGGCTCGATACCCGCGATCGCGTCGAGAAGCGTCGACTTTCCGCTCCCGCTCGGACCGACGATGCCCATCGCCTCCGCGTCGCAGGTGAACTCCACATCGAGCGCAAACCCCGCCGCGCGGCGTATGTGGACCGCGATCTCGAATTTCATCGGTCGAGCTCCAGTCGACGCCGGTGCCACGCGTCCAGCATTCTCGACGCCAGCACACACCCGAAGCAGACGACCACCGACGTCACCACGAGTCCGATGATTCGCTGCTCGCCCCCCGGCGCATCGAGCTCCGCATAGATCTCGAGCGGGATGGTCTGCGTCTCGCCGGGGATCCGGCCCGCGAGGATGATCGTCGCGCCGAATTCGCCAAGCCCGCGCGCGAACGCGACCGCCGCTCCCGCCAGGATGCCGGGCCACGTCAGCGGCAGCGTCACGCGCCAGAACGTACGCCACGGAGACGCGCCCAGCGACCGCGCCACGGTCTCGAATCGCGGATCGACCGCCTTTAAGGCGAGCGCCGTCATCATCACCAGCAGCGGAAACCCGACGACCGCCGCCGCAACGACCGCACCGAGCCAATGAAACGCGACGGGAGTTCCGATCGCCGACAGCACGCGTCCAAGCGGACCCAGCGGCGAGAAGAGTTTCAGCAGCACGTAGCCTGTTACGACCGGCGGAAGGACGAGCGGCAGCATGACAAGCGTCTGAACCACCGTACGCGCGCGCGAACGCGTCCGCTCCAGAAACCACGCGGTCGCGACCGCCGGCGGCAGGCTGAGAAGCGTCGCCGCCAGGCCGACGGTCAGCGAGAGCTCGACGCTGTTCACTTCGCCTCCGTGAAACCGCGGCGTCGGGCCGCTTCGAGCGCGCCCGCGTCCCGAAGCGATGCCGCAAAGTCGCGCCCGGCCTCGCTGAAGACGCCCACGGAGTAGCGGATCCGCGGGTGGCTTTCCTCAGGGAATATGAACGCCACGCGCAGGTCGGGAGCAAGCGCCGCATCCGTCGCGTAGACGATGCCGGCAGCCGCGCCTCCTTGAGACACCTTGCCCAGAACGTCGCGCACGTTGGTCCCGTAGAGGACGCGCTCGGGGATCTTGACGCCCTGATGTGCAAGCGCGACCTTTGCGTACGCGCCGGCAGGCACCTGTTCATTCGCCAGCGCAAGGCTGTCGATCGACTTCAGGTCAACATCCCTCAAGTCGCGACGGACGACGCAGACGAGGCGATTCGACAACCAGTCGCGGCGCGACTCGCACTTGAGACCTTCAAGCCACTCGGGCGCCGCCGTAATGAACATGTCGACCGCCGCCCCCTCCTTGATCTGCCGAGCGAGCGTGGAAGACGATTCGAATTGCACACGCGTCTGGCGGCCCGTCCTCTTCGACCAGCCATCCGCCAGCTCCCCGACCAGCTCCTTGAGACTGGAGGCCGCGAAGACGGTGACGGCGGGCTTCGGCGAGCCGCAGGCGGCCAGGACCAGGAACGCTATCGCACTAACTCTCATATCGATAGCGTATCGATATTCACTTAGATACACATCTAAAACGACGCTCAGTCCGGCCAGGACATGTTCGCCCATTCCGAGTGTGCGAATTCGGGCGGGCCGCCGCCTATGGACGTGCACGGACCGGCCACGCGCCCCTGCTGAAGCGGGGACGCGCAGCGGACTCTACGAGCCGGGAGCGGTCTGCTTACCGGCGGTACGAGGACAACACCATCAGGAACACAACGAGGGCGAGCGTCCAGAGCATGCCGTGCCCCACGTCCGCACCGGCGCTGCATCCGCAGGTCTTGCCACCGCCTCCTCCGCCACCCGCAGCCGGGGTGCCGCCTCCCCCGCCCGGAGGAGGAACGCCACCGCCTCCCGGCGGAGGCGTACCGCCGGGCATGTCGAAGAGGATGCACTTCGGCACGTAATCGGTCGGCAACACGGAGGTGTCCACAAACTCCCAGCCGACGATCGCGTTCTGCGGATAGGTCGCGCGCGTCGCAACGGCCCCGAAGAACTCGATCGTCGTCGCCGTCGTGACCGAGGCCGAACTCTCGAGCGCCGACAGGCTGTCGCTGAACCGCGACGCGATCATGTTCGAATCGGTGAGGGTCGATGGCGGCGTCGGTGACGACCATGTCAGCCGGTGCCAGGTCACGATGTACGAATTTGTCGGCGTGCTGTGCGCCACGCGCGGGAAGCCGTCGATCGTGGGACCCCCGACCAGCGGCACGAGCGAGCCGACGGTCGTGAGCGAGCCGCTCGTCGTCTTGTAAAGCTGCGCCGCAATGTCGCCGGAAAGCGGCAGCCCCACGCTGCCTGCCGTGACCACTTCTTCCCACACGACGAGCCATTCGCTCGTCGTCGGATTCTCCGCGATGTCCGCGAAGCGGCTCTCCGTTGCGTCGACGGCGCTCACGGCGACCGTCGCACCGAGTGAGAGTCCGGACGTCAGGGACGCAACGCAGGCGCGCACTTCCTTCGAGGTGCTGGTCGAAACCGTGCCGGTGTCCCACACCACTACGGCTTCACCCGTGGTCGCGTTGTACGACACCGCGGGCCGCCCTTCGACCACGAGCGTGTCGTCGGTCGCGAGGACGGAGCTGCCCGTCGTCGTACCGGCGCTCGCGACAATGCGAGCCGAGATGGGGGCGCCGGAAGCGGTCCCGCTCGTGTGCTGCCACACGGCGAGCCAGCCGCCGCTGCCGATGGCGGTGACATCCGGATCCATGTCCCAGAGTCCCGTCATCTGGTCGTCGTTGATCACGAACATTGTGGGCGCCACGGGCGCGCCCGCTTCCGTGATCACCGTGCCGAGAATCTGTCCGAGCGTAGCGGCGAGCGTCGGATACGCGGAATTGTCGAGCATGTGGTAGGCGCACAGGTACTCGCCGCGCAACGCGTTGTATGCAACTTGCGCCGGGCCCTCCTGCACCGGCGTGTCCGCGATGTAACCGGGGTTGGTGGCTCCGGGCGACGAAGCCACGATCGCTCCGGTCGACGCGTTCACGCGGCAGAACCACACGTCGTAGTCGTCCTCGGCCGTCGTGGTCGTATCGCTCCCCGCCGCGAACATCTCGTTCCAGACGACGATGTACTCGTCCTTGGTCGAGGAATACGCCGCGTCGACCACGTGAAACAGCAGCGAACTGTCATTCTCAGACGTGCCGCCCGACGACGAGGCGTCGACCGAGATCAGCGAGCCGATCGTCGGATCGACCGTGAGCGGATAGGTCGCGTCCGCAAGCCAAGCAGCGGGGACGCGCAGACAGAGCTGCCCCGCGTCGTACGAGAGATCGACGGCGAGCGTTCGGCCCGCGGCATCGTTCACGATCGCGTCCTTGATGCACACGGCAGGCTTCCCGTCCTTGAGGAAGATGAGCACGCGCGCCTTCGTGCCGTCGATCGGCGGCGTCAGCGTGGTCGCGATGCGGCCGCGCATGACGAGATCCCCGGCGGTGGACGGCCGGGAGGGGACGACGAAGTACTGCTCGATTTCGCGGTTGCGGCGCTCATAGAACTCGACGACGCCGCCGCGGTCCCACATCACGGTGGATGCGTCATAGGCCGCAGGCGTGAGGTCCTTGGACGCGACGCTCACGAGGCTGGTCCCGCCGACGCTGAATTCCTCGAGGGAGAAGTCGATTTTCATCGCGCGCGGCACCACGAAGCGCACGAGGCCCTGGTGCATCTTGCACTTGTAGTTCTCGCCGACGAAGTGCGCGGTCGAGCCGTTGATATCCACCGCAGGCCGCATCGAGCGCGCGAGGTCGATGATCGTCTCGTGCGAGCTGCCTCCCGATCCGTCGGCGTCGAGCCGATCCGTCGACGGGATGCAGTAGTCCCATTCGTTCGCCGACGTGGGTCCCCCGCCCGCGGCGCCGAGCGCGCCGCCCGATACGACCAAGACGATAAAGACACCGAGCCTAGCCCATAGTGCGTGCATGCAGCCTCCCGATCCCAACACAAATGAAAGAATGAGCCCAGTCCCTGAGCGCTGTTGTTCATTTGTGCGCGGATTTGCGGTGAAATCGGAAATTGAGTTTCAGGTAGATTTCTTACAATGTCGCGCCAATGCCCCTTGTCACTGCGGCGCGTCTCGGAAAGCATCACGGCACAAAGGTCCTCTTCGAGAACGCCTCCTTCACGCTCGCCGAGGGCGGGCGCGTAGGGCTGATCGGCGCGAACGGGACCGGCAAGACGACGCTGCTGCGCATCCTGCAGGGGCTCGAGGAGTTCGACGGCCAGCTCATGCGCGCGAAGAACATGCGTGTGGCGGTGCTCGACCAGGATCCCGCGTTCCCGGACGCGGCCAACGTGCGTTCCGTGTTGCTCGACGCGATCCCCCACATTACGGAACTCGAACGCGAAATGGCCGACATCCACGAGCGGCTCGAGGCGGAGCCGAAGCTTCTCGCGCGGCTGGGCGAGGTCGAAGCGCGCTTCGAGATGCTCGGCGGCTACGACATCGAGAATCGGGCCGACCGGATCCTCGAGGGACTCGGCTTCCCGAAGGAGCGCCATGCGGAGAGCGTGACGACGCTGTCGGGCGGCGAGCGCAACCGCCTCGCGTTCGGCCGGCTCCTCATGAACGAGCCGGATCTCTGGCTCCTCGACGAACCGACCAATCACCTCGACCTCGACGGCATCCTCTTTCTGGAGCGCGTGCTCAACGAGAGCCACGCGGCCGCGGTCATCATCTCGCACGACCGCCGGTTTCTCGACGACGTGACGAGCGAGACCTGGGAGATCGAGGCAGAGCAGATCTTCACCTATCCCGGCGCGTACACCGTCGCACGTGAGCTCCGCGCCGAGCGCGTCAAGTCCGCAAAGCGCGCCTTCGAGCGGCAGCGCGACGAGATCGGCAAGACGGAGGAGTTCATCCGTCGCTACCAGGCGGGGCAGCGCGCGCGGCAGGCGACGGGCCGGAAGAAGCGGCTCGAACGGCTGGCGCGTCTCCAGCGTCCCGACGAGCAGGCGCGCGTCATCGATCTGGACTTCCCGATGGAGGTCAAGACCGGCCTCAAGGTCCTCGGCGTGCGCGAGCTATCGATGGGCTTCGGCGACCGTCCGCTCTTCGACCGCCTCTCGTTCGAGATCGAACGCGGCGAGCGACTGGGAATCGTGGGACCGAACGGCGCGGGAAAGACGACGCTCCTCCGCATCCTGCTGGGTGAGATGGCGCCAACCTCGGGGGAGTTCAGCTGGCACGACCGCGTGCATCGCGCATTTCTCTCCCAGCACGAGGAAATCGACGACATCACGCGCACCCCGTTCTCGTACCTGCGAGGCGTCGATCCGCAACGCAAGGACCAGCAGTTGCGCACGTTGCTCGGAGCGATGCTCTTTTCCGGGGACGAAGCGGACAAGCCGATCTCCGTGCTGTCGGGCGGCGAACGAAAGCGGTTGATGCTGACCAAGCTGCTGCTGGCCGGCCACAACGTGCTCCTCTTCGACGAGCCGACGAACCACCTCGACCTGCCGAGTCGCGAGACGATGGAGTTGGCGCTGAGCGCGTACGAGGGGACGATCATCGTCGTCAGCCACGACCGATACTTCCTCGACGAGATCGTCGACCGCGTGCTCTGGATCGAAGAGGGCCGCTGGCGGATTTCGGAGGGCGGATTCCGCGAGGCTCTTGCCGCGCGCGAGCGCGAGGCGGAGACGCGACGTCCCGTCCGCAAAGACGAATCCCGGTTCGTCGCTCCGGCCGCGACGCCGTCAAAGTCGGGATCTCCCCACGCAAAGCTGAGGATCGAGGAGATCGAGGCGAAGATCATGGAATGCGAGGGGAAGATCGCCGTGCTAAACGGTCTTTTCGCCGATCCGGACGTCGCGCGCGATCCCCGCAAGCTGGCCGCGGTAAAAGTGGATCTCGCCGGGGCACAGAGCGAACTCGCGAAGCTGGAGCACGAATACTCGCGCCGCTCGTAGTTTCCCGGCCGGCGATTGAACGCACTGGGGATCCCGGGGCAACGTTGAGCGTGCTTTGCAGCTAGGCCGCGTTTTGATCGACCGCGCCTTTGACCAACGTTGACGCCTCAACGCCCCCTCTGCTCTAATGCGCCCGAATGTTCCGCCTGATCCCGCGCGAGGAGAGTTTCTTCGAGCTGTTCGACCGCGCCTCCGCGAACGTGCACAAGGGCGCCGAACAGCTCCTGGAGTTCCTCCAGAAGTTCGACGACCGTACGGAGCGGGCGAAGCAGATCCACGACACCGAGCACGCCGGCGATCAGTTCACGAACGAGACGATCCAGCGCCTGCATCGCACATTCATCACGCCGCTCGATCGCGAGGACATCCACGAGCTCATCTGCCGGCTCGACGACATCCTCGATCTCATCGACGAGGCGGTCAACCGCATGGTCCTCTACAAGGTCGAGAAGCCCACCGAAGAGGCCATCAAGCTCGCCCAGTGCATCCGGCATTCGACGGCGCTGCTCGCAGGGGTCGTCCCTCTGCTGAAGGACATGAAGAACGCGCAGAAGATCCTCGAGACGTGCGCCGCAGTGCACACGCAGGAGGGCGAAGCCGACCGCATCGAACACCACGCGCTGGCACTCCTCTTCGACACTCACCACGAGCCCACCTACATCATCAAGTGGAAGGACATTTACGGCGATCTCGAGAGCGCGACGGACAAGTGCGAGGACGTCGCAAACGTCCTCCAGGGAATAGTTCTGAAGAATGCCTGATCTCTGGGTCGTCTACGCGATCATCGCGCTCGCGCTCGCGTTCGATTTCGTCAACGGGTTCCATGACGCGGCCAATTCCATCGCGACGGTCGTGTCAACGCGCGTGCTCACGCCCCAGGTGGCCGTCATCTGGGCCGCGTTCTTCAACTTCATCGCGTTCCTGTTCTTCGGACTTCACGTGGCCAATACGATCGGCAAGGGGATCGTCGTTCCGGGGATGGGCACGATCCAGGTCATCACGGCGGGGCTGATCGGCGCGATCGCGTGGGACCTGATCACGTGGTGGGGCGGGCTTCCCACGAGTTCCTCGCACGCGCTGGTCGGAGGATTGGCGGGCGCAGCGCTCGCCTACGGCGGATTCAAAGCACTTGTATGGGCCGGCATCGCGAAGATCGGCATCTTCATTCTCGTGGCGCCCGTGCTGGGCGGAGTCCTCGGCTTCGTGATCATGGTTGCGATCTACTGGATCATGCATCGAACGCCGCCGCAGCGCGTACGGAAGGTATTCGGGCGGCTCCAGATCGCGTCCGCCGCTCTGTACAGTTTGGGCCACGGCGGAAACGACGCGCAAAAAACGATGGGCATCATCTTCGTGGTCCTGATCGCCGCGGGTCAGATCGACAAGCAGGCGGAGATTCCGTTGTGGGTCGTGCTATCCTGCCACGCTGCGATGGGCCTTGGGACGCTCATGGGCGGCTGGCGCATCGTGAAGACGATGGGCCAGAAGATCTGCAATCTCCAGCCCGTCCACGGCTTTTGCGCGGAGACGGCAGGCGCGGCCTGCCTGTACGGCGCCACCGCATTCGGCATTCCCGTGAGCACGACGCATACCATCACGGGCGCGATCGTCGGCGTGGGCTCCACGCGCGGACTGCATGCCGTGAAGTGGGGCGTGGCGGGCCGCGTGATCTGGGCGTGGGTCCTGACGATTCCCGCGTCCGCGCTCATCGCGGCCGGCTCGTGGTGGTTCTTCACCGCATGCGGCTGGAAATAGTTCGATTCCGTTGAGAGCGCGATGGCAAGACGATGTGCCGCGGAAGCTATCGGCACGGCATTGCTGCTCGCGGCGGTTGTGGGGTCAGGGATCATGGGAGAGCGGCTCGCCGGCGGCAACGCCGCGATCGCGCTCCTGGCCAACACCTTGGCGACGGGATGTGCTCTCGTCGCGTTGATCTTGACGTTTGGCCCCATCTCCGGCGCGCACTTCAATCCGATCGTGACGCTGACGACGCTGCCCGCGCGTGAATCCGCGGGCTTCATCGCGGCGCAAGTTGCCGGCGCCATCGTCGGGGTCGCCGCAGCACACCTCATGTTCGGCTTGCCGCTCCTGGCAGCGTCGCTGAGAGTGCGATCGGGTCCGTCGCAGCTCTTCAGTGAATTCGTCGCGACATTCGGACTGATCCTGGTCGTCGCGGCGTGCGGAAAACGCGGGCCCCGCGTGGCCGCTCCGGCTGTGGCCACGTACATCGCGGCCTCCTACTGGTTCACCGCGTCGACGTCATTCGCCAATCCCGCGGTGACCGTCGCGCGTTGCCTCACGAGCACGTTCACGGGCATACGTCCGGCGGATGTTCCGGGATTCATCGCGGCGCAATGCGCCGGCGGCCTGCTTGCGGCGCTCGTTGCGCGATATTTGTTCGCGAGAGAGCAGGAATGAAGACCGTCCTCTTCGCGTGCGTCCACAACGCTGGGCGCTCCCAGATGGCGGCCGCGCTCTTCAATGCGATCGCCGATCCCGCGAAGGCTCGCGCGATCTCCGCAGGTACGGAGCCGGGGCCGCGCGTTCATCCGGTGGTTGTGGAGGTGATGCGCGAATCGCAGATCGATCTGGGCAACGTCCAGCCGCGCAAGCTGACGACGGAGTTAGCGAAGCACGCAACGCTTCTCGTCACCCTGGGGTGCGGCGAGGCATGTCCGGTGGCGCCGGGTCTGGAAACGATCGACTGGCCGCTCGCGGACCCCAAGGACTTGCCGATCGAGCGCGTGCGCGAGATCCGCAACGGGATCGCGGGGCGGGTCCGACGCCTGATCTCGGAGCGTCATTTCGCGTAGGTCAGGTCCGCCGTCCGGTGTGCCACATGAAGACGGCATCGATTTTCGCCCACGACGTCGAGCCTTATTCCGGCATCGGCCGGCCTTCGGAAAAGTGGCGCAGGATGATCTGGTCCGCCGTGGCGACGTCCGTGAACGAGATGCCCACGCGACGCTCACTCACGTGAACCACCACAGCCGTCAGCGACACCGTGAGATCGTTCGATAAGGTAAGTTTGAGCGCCAGAACCGAGCGCTCAGCGGGCACCACCTGCGACGGATCAACCTCGAAGCAAGCGCCGCCGGCGCTCACGTCGACAATCAGCCCCGTGCACGACGCGCCACCCGCACCGCTCCACGTCGCCCGCCAGATGGCGGGGCGACGCCGGGTCTTGCGTCGCTCAATGCGTTCGGCTTCGCTCGTCTCCACCTAGTCCAAGCTTACTCCACTCCTCCGCCCGGCGCACGGCCTCCGAACGAAATGCCCTCTCGGCGCACGCACGTGGCGATCGCGTCACACAGGAAAGTTCCGTCAAAAAGGAAAGTGACCGCAGATTCCCTGTTAAGGGGGAATCCACTCTCGCGACCCCATCGGAACTTCTTCTGTGCCCTCGGCGTTTTCGGAGCGGGTGCGATAAACTCTCGTGATGAAGAACTGGTTCTACCGATTCACCGCCGTGCATTTCGTCATCACCGCCCTCACCGGCATCGCCCTCTACTTCCGGCCAGGCGGCGGACGTCCTGCCTTCTACTCCGAGACGGTCAAAGAGTGGCTCGTGATGGTCCACAACGGCGAGTGGCTGTCGTACAGCATCGTCGGGAACCCGTTCATTTCCGGGATTTTCATCGGCGCCATTCTGAGCACGGCCCTGGTCCGATTCTCGCTGCGCGCGATCGTCAAGCCATCATCGGCGGACAAAGCTTCCTAGTGCTGGATTCTCCCGAGAAGCCGGGAACGCGAATTCAGTCAGCGGCGGAGCCGCGCGAGGAGCAGCGCCGCGATTACGATCGCCAAGGGAGCCAGCGACCCGGGCGGGCCACCCACCCCGCAACCACCTCCGCCGCCACCCGAACCGGCGCTCAGCATCGCTACCGGCCCGCTCGGATAGGCGTGATTCCCCCCGTAGCCGTTGTACGCCCAGACGCGCCAGACATAGGTGGCGCCCGGCGTCAGCCCGCTCCACGCGAGAGACGTGGCCGTTCCCGCATCGCGGTTCTTGAACGTTCCCGTCATGGACGCGAGGTCGGAATCCGACTCTGCGAGATCCACGAAATATCCGAGAGCGCCCGCCGCCGGATCCCACTCCAGCGTGATCGTGTCGGCGGTCGCCATCGCGCGGAGGTTTGTCGCGGCCGGCGCAGACAGCTTCCCGACGACACCCGACATGAAGCTCGTCCACGGGAAGTAGGGACCCGGATCTGTACGCGTGCTGTACGTGCTCGCGGCCGTGCTCCCCGGCGTCTGCACCTGGTTGTGGCCGATGATCCCCACGTTGCCGTACCACCCGCCCCAATCGTTGGCGTCGTCCGTCGGATGCACCGCCGGGACGCTATACCGCTCGGTCAGATACGCGACCAAGTCCGTCAGCGCGGCTAGGAGCTCCGGCGTCCACGTCTCCGACTTGCCCGCGAATCCCGCGCACTCGATCCCGATCGAGCGCTTGTTGTAGTACGTCGCGTGCCACGCGATGTCATCGTCGGCCACCATCTGCGTGATCTCCCCCGCGGGGGAGATGACGTAATGCGCGCTCACGCCAGCGCTCGAGTTCTTAAACCAGTTGATCGCCTGCGTGTAGCACTCGCTGTACGTGCCGTCGCCGTTCGTGTCGACGCCTTCCGTCGTGTGGATCACGATGGCATCGATGTCGTACGTGACTTCGCGGTTGGACGCCGTGTAGTTCGGCGACGGGTCCCAGATCGTCGGGGGCGCCGCAATCGACAGGCAAAGCGCGACCGCAAACCCGATTCGCATCCCATACCTCCCGGCCGCCCCCGAGCCACCATGGTGCGCCGGTCGCGGATGCATGTCAACGCATATGGGTATTACTTCTTCGGAACTATGGTCTGCGTCGCCTCGAAGACCTGCCAGTTCGCGGCATCCTGCGCAAAAACGATCGCGCGCAATTTTCCAACGTTCCATTTCGCGTCGACCGCGACCGTCCACGAAACTCTCTCGGCCACGTCCTTCGGCTCGCACAGCGCGCGGGCGACGGAACCTTCGTGCAGCTCGCGACCACTGTTCTCGCCCGACGTGCACTTCGTGGCGATCCCGTCCTCCGCGATCGCCGCGTACAGTTTCGTGCCTGCGGGCAGATCCTTCAGCTTCTTCGTGGTGACGTTGAGCGTGAGCTTGCCGCCTGCCAGCTTCGCCGTCAACGCCAGCGAGATCGACTGCTCTTCCGCCAGCGCCTTCTCGGCTGCTTGCGTGATCGCCTGGATGTTCGAGCTGTGGGTGCCGCCCGCGACGAGCATCGGCGTGTACGTCTGCTTCGACTTGATCGCTTTCACGCACGCCCTCTGCCGGTCGGTCCACAGTTTCGACGCGAACGGATCCTTCCAGCCGAGGTAGTCCCAATAGTCGACGTGCCACGCGAGCGTCACGAAGCGCGCGTCGGATCGCGCCTGGTCGAGGGCCTCCTCGACCGCAGGGCAGGTGTTTCAGCCCTGCGACGTGTAGAGCTCGACGAGGGTCGCCCGGCTGGGCTTCGCGTCGTCCTGGGCCACGGTCAAACCCACAGCCAAGAGAAGTGCAATCACAAGCGTCATGAGTCCTCCGATCCGCGAATGATAGGCGCCACAACCTCCATCGGCAACCCCTGAACATTCGTAAAGGACCCGTCAATGCGGCCAATGAGGGGGTCGTTCCGACGGATGATGTATCCGCCGGCGTACAGCGTCGGCTCGTACGTGGCGAGCAGCCGCGCAATGGCGCTGCGATCCAGCGGCCGCAGCGTCACCTTCGTCTCGGCGTAGCGCTCGAGGGTGCGTTCCCCATCGCGAAGGATCACCCCCGTCGCGATCACGTGCGTCCTGCCCGCCAGGCGCGCGAGGAGATCGACGGCCGCCTTGCGGCTGCGCGGCTTCCCGTATATCCTGCCCCCGTAGCCGATCATCGTGTCCGCGGCGAGGACGCGCTCCCCGGGGACCGCGGCGCACTTGCGACGCGCGTTCTCGAGAACCGTCGCTCGCAGCGTGCGCCCGCGACCCTTGAGCTCGCGCACCTCCGAGGGACGAACGACGAAGCGAACCCCGGCGCGGCGAAGAAGCATGCGACGGGCGGATGAAGCGGACGCGAGGATCAGCAAGAACGATGATAGTAGAAACACGAAAGTCGCGCGTCCAGCCGGGCATCACCCACAGGATCATCCAGTCGCCGATGGCCGGATGCACCGACCTCGCCTACCGGAAGATCGCGCGGCGCATGGGGTGCGAACTCGCATTCTGCGAGATGGTGAAAGATCGCCCCGTCATCGAGCAGACGGAGAAGACGCTCCAGCTCATGCGCACCGCCGACTGGGATCATCCGCTCGGCATGCAGGTGCTCGGCCGCGATCCGATCCTCGTTTCTGAAGCGGCCAAACGGCTCGAAGCGGGGGGTGCGGATCTCGTCGACGTCAACTTCGGCTGCCCCGTCAACAAGGTCACCGGCGACGGCTGCGGATCGGCGCTGCTGAAAGAGCCCGCACAGATCGGCCGCATCCTCGAGAAGCTCGTCCCCGCAGTGAGCGTCCCCGTCACCATCAAGATGCGCACCGGCTTCGACGAAGGGGACCGCCCGCTCTTCCTCGAGATCGTCCGGCTCGCAAGCTCCCTGGGCATCGCCGCGCTCACCGTCCACGGGCGCACTCGAGAGCAGATGTACAAGGGATTCGCGAACAAAGAGGCGATCCGCGCAGCCAAGGAGGCCGCGACGTGTCCTGTCATCGGCAACGGCGACATCCGCTCCGGCGCCGACGCAGCGCGCATGCTGCGCGAAACGGGATGCGACGGCGTGATGGTCGCGCGCGGGGCGCTCGGCAACCCGTGGATCTACCGCGAGATCGCTCAGTACCTGAAGGACGGCACGATATCGCCGCCCCCGTCGGTCGCTGAGCGCGCGTCCGTCCTGCGCGAGCACTTCCACCTGCTGCGCGAGTTCTACGGCGAACGCGTCGCCTGCCTCCACATTCGGCGCGTCATCGTCTGGTTCGTGAAGGCAATCGCCGGCGGCGCGGAACTGCGCGATCGCGGCAATCACATCCAATGCGTGGACGACTTCGAGGTGATCGTCCGCGACTTCGCCGCTAAGTGCGAGGAGACGACAGGACCCGAATCAGCCGCTCCGGGTAGTCGGTGAAGATTCCGGTCGCCCCCGCGTCGACGAGGCGCCTCATCTCGCGCGGTTCGTTCACCGTAAAGACGTGCACTCCCACGCCCTTCGCCGGCTGGAAGACGTGGCGCGACGGACTGAAGATGTCGGCGCCCACCGTCGTGCGCACGTAGCTCGAAGGATCGACGATGCGATCCGAACATAGCACGCCCCCCGCGATCCCGTGACAGAGCCTCTTCACGAGCGCGACCTGGTCGTGAAGGAAGCTCGAGATCACGGTCCGCTCGACCAGTCGATGCTTCTTCACGAGCGCGACCACCTCGCGCGCGATCCCCGCCACCTTGATCTCGATGTTGAGGAACGCGCCCGTCAGCCGGAAGTAGTGAAGCGCGTCGACGAGCGTCGGGCTTCTCTGCTTTGTTGCATCGTGGGAGATGACAAGCCGTTCGCGCACGTCGAACTCGACCATCTGCGCCCCTCGCGCGATCCCCCTCTCGAACGCCTCGATCGTGTTCTCCGGTGCGTGCGCGCATCCGCGGTGGCCGATGACCACGACGCGCGACGGAGGGCGCCGTCCGACCAGGAACGGATTCATGCGGGCATTCTATCGCACGAACTCCCGCAGGCCAGGCGCGCTGAATCTCATGAAGATTGTTGGAACATGGGACGAGAAGCGTCGTTCGTGCTCCAAGGGAAAAGAAGGAGGACACGATGAAAGCCGCAACGATCGCCCTGGCCGTGATGGCCACCGCCGCCTTCGCCGGGGAGGCGAGCGCCCAGCAATGCCGCACGCACGAACAGAGGCACTGCGACAGCTGCGTCAAGATCCTGGAGTACACCACGCTCGAGAAGCGCGAAATCACGACGTACGAGGATGTCTTCGTCGGCTACCAGGACCAGATCGTCCGGTACGAGGACGTGATCACGGGGTACCAGAACGTGTGGGTCGAGCGGCAGGTGACGGACTACGAAACCCGCCGCGTCCTGAAGCGCGTGTACGTCGGCAAGGATCACTGCGGCAAGCCGATCTACCGCAACCAGTGGGTGTGCGAGCGCGTGCCGGTGTGCCGCACCGTGCGCGTGTGCGAGAAGCAGCCGATCTGCGAAAAGCGTCCGATTTGTGAGAAGCGCCCCGTCTACGAGAAGCGCGCGGTCACGAAGTGCGAGTGGGTGAACGTGCCGCACGCGATCTTCTTCTGCTGGGGCCGTTAACGAGCGGGAACATTGTGTCACGAGGGCCTGACGTGAATCCCAGAGCGCGTCAGGCCCTTTCGTATTTCGCGCAGCTTGTTACACTGCCCCGTCATGTCCGACGGCTATTACCGCTTTCCCACCATCAGCGACAAGAGCGTCGTCTTCGTCTCGGAAGATGACCTCTGGTCCGTTGCCCACGAGGGCGGCGTCGCTCAACGCCTGACCGCGAATCTCGGCGAGCTTTCCTCGCCGTACCTCTCACCCGACGGCAAGACGCTCGCGTTCACCAGTCGCGAGGAAGGACCGCCCGATCTCTTCGTCATGCCGGCGACCGGCGGCCCCGCCCGCCGACTGACGTACCTCGGCGGTTCACTCGCGGCCGTCTCCGGCTGGAGCGCCGACGGGAAGTCGATCCTCTACTGCACGAACGCGCAGCAGGCGTTCGTTCGCGGCGCGAAACTCGTCCGTGTCCCCCTCGAAGGCGGAATGCCCGAACCGATCAACGTCGGCCCCGCGACAGGCATCGCGATCCACTCGAACGGCACGCGCGTCCTCCAGCGATTCGGCGGCCAACCCGCATGGTGGAAACGCTACCGCGGCGGCCGCACCGGCATTCTCCTTATCGAGGACGGCAAGGGGAAATGGCGCACGCTCGTCGACCTCAAGGGCAACCTGTCCAACCCGATGTGGATCGGCGATCGCATCGCATTCCTTTCCGACCACGAAGGATGCGGCAACCTCTACTCCTGCACGGCTGCCGGCAAGGATCTCCAGCGCCACACGGAGCACTGGGAGTTCTACGCCCGCAACGCGACGACCGACGGACGCCGCGTGGTCTATCACGCGGGGGGCAACCTCTGGATCCTCGACGGCCGCACCTCGCGCCGCATCGCGGTCGACTACCCGAGCCCGCGCGTCCAGCGCAACCGGAAGTACGTCGACGCCGCGCGCCACCTCGAAGACTACGCCGCAACCGACAAGGCGATCGCCCTCACATCCCGCGGACGCCTCGTCACAATGAACGCGTTCGACGGCCCCGTCGCCGAGCACGGCACACCGCGCGTCCGCCTAGCCCGATGGATGCGCGATCAGAAGCGGCTGGTCGCCATCACTGACGAGGGCGGCGAAGAATCGTTGATCACGTACCCCGGCGGCAAGCGCGTGAAGGCCGACGTGGGTCGCGCGCTCGACATGGAAGCGTCGCCAACCGACGACAAGGTCGCGCTCACCAATCACCGGTACGAGCTCGTCATCGTCGATCTCAAGAGCGGCAGGTCGCGCATCCTCGACAAAAGCGATCACGACCGTATCGCAGGCTTCGCGTGGTCGCCCGACGGCAAGTGGATCGCGTACTCGTTCGCGTCCAGCGCGCACCAGTGCTGCTTGAAGCTCGCCGACGTGAAATCGGGGAAGACGCGCACGATCACGCGCGCGGTCTTGAAAGACGTCTCGCCCGCGTTCGATCCCGACGGTCGCTTCCTCTACTTCCTCTCGTACCGCGAGTTCGATCCCGTCTACGACAACCTGCACTTCGATCTCAACTTCCCGCGCGGTGTGCGCCCGTACCTCATCACGCTGCGCGCGGATCAGCGCTCGCCCTTCAACGGCGAGTTGCCTGAAAAGGACCCGAAGGCGAAGAAGGAAAAGTTCCGGATCGATCTAGCAGGGATCGAAGACCGCATCCTGCCGTTCCCCGTGCCCGACGGCCGTTACGGTTCGATCGAGGCGATCCCCGGCGCGGCGCTCTGGACGATCTGGCCGATCGAGGGGGCGCTCAACCAGGGATGGCTTCCCGGCGAACAGCAGCCGAAGGGAATCCTCGAGAAGTACGACTTCGCCAAACGAAAGAAGGAGACCGTCGTCAACGGCGTCTCGAGCTTCCGTGTCGGGGGCAAGACGCTCGTCTATCGCGCGGGTCAGCGACTGCGCTGGATGAAGGCGGCCGACAAGCCGGACGACGCGAAGGAGAAGGAAGGCCCGGGCCGCGAGAGCGGATGGATCGATCTCGGCCGGCCACGCATCCTCGTCGAGCCGTCCGTCGAGTGGGCGCAGATCTATCGCGAGGCGTGGCGCCTCATGCGCGACCATTTCTGGATGAAGGACATGTCGGGCGTCGATTGGAACGCGTGCCACGATCGCTACAAGCCGCTGCTCGACCGTATCGGCTCGCGCTCCGAGTTCTCCGACGTCATCTGGGAGATGCAGGGCGAGCTCGGCACATCGCACTGCTACGAAATGGGGGGCGACTACCGTCAGCCCCCGCACTACGACATGGGCTTCCTCGGCGCCGAGTTCACATGGGTGCCAAAGGGATGGCGCGTGTCGAAAATCGTCCGTGGCGACCCGTGGGACGAGCGCGGCTCGTCACCGCTCACG
>CAYXVY010000185.1:0-5234 GCA_964468745.1 uncultured Planctomycetales bacterium
TGACGTGTCAGCGCACCCGCCCTGGTCGATCGCGACATCGACGAGCACGGCTCGGTGCTTCATGCGCTTGAGGTCGTCGCGGCGGATCAGCTTCGGAGCCTTCGCGCCCGGGATGAGCACCGCGCCGATCACGAGGTCCGCCTTCGGCAGCATCTCGTTGATGTTGTGTACGTTCGAGTAGAGCGTGACGACATTGTGCGGCATGATCTCGCTGAGATAGCGCAGGCGGTCGACGTTCACGTCGAGGATGTAGACCAGCGCGCCAAGGCCGGCGGCGATGCGCGCGGCGTTCGTGCCGACGATGCCGCCGCCGATGATGAGGACCGTGGCCGGCGCCACGCCGGGCACGCCCGCGAGGAGGATGCCGCGCCCTTCCATCGGCTTTTCGAGATACTTCGCCCCCTCCTGGACCGACATGCGACCCGCGACTTCGCTCATCGGGACGAGCAGCGGCAGCGAGCGGTCCGGTCGCTCGACGGTTTCGTAGGCGATGCAAACCGCGCCGGACTTCAGCATCGCCTCGGTGAGGGGACGGGAGGCGGCGAAGTGGAAATAGGTGAAGAGAATGTGGTCCTTGCGGATCAGGGGGAACTCGCTCTCAAGCGGCTCCTTCACCTTGACGATCATTTCGGCGGATTCGAAGACGTCCGCGCTCGACTTCGCGATCGACGCACCTACAGCCTCGTAATCGGAATCCGGGATGGAGCTGCCGTCGCCCGCGCCCTTCTCGACGACGACTTTGTGGCCCGCGCGGACGAGCGTCTGGACGCCCGACGGCACCATGGCCACGCGGTACTCATCGGACTTTATCTCGCGAGGTATACCGATCTTCATACTGGATCTTGCTCCCACGGAATAAACGGTCCAACCAGGTCTTGATCTGCTCCTCGCCGGGGGGCGAGCGCAGAAGTTCCTCCATCACGGTTCCGCGCAGCGCGTCGTACGTCGCCGTCGACGCCTCATGCTTCGCCGCTACGCGCAGCACGACGACGGCGTTGCCCGGTGTGCGCTCGACGCCGGTCACGTCGCCCGCCGCCATGGCGAGCAGCCGCTCCTCGAGGTGGGCGAGCGTGGCCGGGAAGTAGCCGCGCGCCATCCTGCGGCGCGGCCACAGGCGCAGCGAGCCCCGCACCGTTCTCGACGCGTCGTCGAAGTCCTTCGTATCGCGCACCCGCTCCACGAACTCGCGTGCCTCCCCCTCGTCGGTGAAGGAGACCGTGTCGATCTCGATCGACGGCAGCGTGAGCAGCGCGTAGGTGAACGTTTTTTCGACGATCAGCCGCTCGCCGAAGAGCGGGTCGGCGACGAAGGTCTCGACGTACTGGGCTTCCGTGAGACCGCGCTCCTTGAGCGCCGCGTCCACCTTCGCGTCCCCCTGGGACTTGCGGGCGAACTCGACGATCGACTTCGCGCGCGCGCGGATTTCATCGGGGGTGTTCGCGACGCCGAGCTTCCTCGAGACGTCGTGGCGCAGCTTCCAGCGGATGTACTCGTCGATGAGCTGTTTTCCGCCCGCGGTCATGGCGTGCTCGGTGACGTCGCGCCACAGGATGGGGCGGCCGTCGATGAAGGCGACCACGCGATCGTCGGACGCGTCCGACGCGGCAGGGATCGGCAGCTGGCCGGTGCCGCCGGGGCCCGTGTCCGGGAGCTTCGGCTTCGAAGCGCACGCCGAAAGCGCGAGCGCGAGGATGAGCGGCACGAGGCGCACTAGGGACTCCGGCGTGCGATGCGCAGCACGGGGAGGGAAGCCGTCGTCGTGGAATGCGCCCGCTGGCTGATCTCCTTGAGGATCTCGATGAGTTCCGTTGTGCCGAGCAGGCCGAGTTCCAGCATGACGAGGCCGATGAGCTTGTGTTTCTGGCCGCGTTCGCCAAGCAGGCGCTGTGCGCGGAGCGCGGTCTCGACTTGCGCGGCGGTCAGGAATCCGCGCCGCACGGCCGCCTGGCCGAACTGCTCGCGACGCGCGTGCCCTCCGGAATGGCTCACGCGGGCCACTGTACACGGAGGGGGGAGCGCGGGCAAGTTCCGGCGTCGGGCCCGGCGTCGGGCCGGCGGGTGCGACGGAGTGTGCGGCGCAGCAAGGCCTGCCCGGCGACTTGTCCTGCGAATCCCGCGAGCCCGTCTTCTGGCCCCGTTGAGTCCTCGCACGGGCGGATCCCATGCGACCGGACAGATCATCTCCCCCGGCCGAGCCAGTCACCCCTGCGAGCTCACGCCCGTTCAAATGGCTTATCCCCGGAGCGTTCAGCAGTCGCCGGCCCACGTGCGGGCGGAGAAAGAGGGGGAGGTAGTCATCCCCCACACCGTTCCTCCCGGAGAAACAGCGGGAGGCAGCTGCGGCGACCGGATTCCACGCAGGGAATACGCGGGAGGCAGCTGCGGCGACCGAATTTCACACAGGGAATACGCGGGGGGTAGTTGCGGCGAGCCATTTCCCCCGGCGGAACGGCCGGGAGGGTGCTGCGGCGCAGGTGGGATCCCGGTGAACGGACCGTGCCAGCCTTCCAGTCGTTAGAATTCCAAACTACGCCGGTGGGCGAAATGGCAACACATAATACAGAGGCTTTTTCGTGAAGTCGCGCCGCAGCGCGATCAATCGGCACTATCGGCGTCCTCGACGAGATGTACTCCGCGTCGCCCCAGGAGCGGCCCTGCAACGGCCTCCCTCCTCCCGCAGCCCAGACCCGTTTTAAAGTCTATTCCCTCACAGGGTGCCGCGTCCCACGAGCAGCAGCTCCAAGGGCCGGCGTGGCGAGATCATGGGGGTTACTTCTCAGTTCGCTTGCGTGTCAGCTGTTCGAGTCGACCCTGGACTTGTTTGGCATAGGGCCAATTCGGGGGCGCTTGCCGGAGGGCGGTGGAGAGATCGGCGATCGCGCGATCCGGCTCACCGGTAGCCTCCCAAGCCGAGGCTCGCATCCTGTACAGATCGGGCGACTGCGGGCAAAGTGTGATGGCGGCATCCAAATCGGGCAGCGCGCGCGCGACCTCGCCCTGCTCCAGATATATTTGGGCGCGGGAAAAGTACGCTTCCGCATAGTTGGGATTCAGGCGCAGGGCCGTGGATAGGTCGCTCAACGAGACCGCTCGCTGTTTCATGACGTAGCGAAGGATTCCTCGAGTGAAATAGGCCTGAGGCCATTTGGGTCGAATGCGGATCGCTTCCGTGCAATCGAGGTCGGCCGCGTCCAACGCCCCTTGCGCGTGTCGTACTCCGGCCCGAGCCAGATACGCCTCGGCGCTGCGGGGATGGATGCGCAGGCAGTGCGTGAAATCCTCCGCGGCTGCCTCCACGTCGCCCATCTGCTTGCGCAAGTGACCTCGCTTCAGGTAGGCGTCATTCGGCTTGGGGACGGAACGGATGGCCTGCGTCAGATCGTCGATCGCGCCGGATGGATCGCCGGTGTTCGCGCGAGTCATGCCGCGCGCGATGTAGGCGGCGGCATCTCTCGAATTGACTCGAATCGCCTCCGAGAAATCCCGTATTCCTCCGCCGGAGTCTCCCGTCGTACAGCGAAGGATGCCCCGGCATCGATAGAGGAACGCCGATCGCGGATACCGGCGCAGTCCCTCGTTGTACTCGGCCATGGCCCCGGCAGGGTCTCCGCGGCGCGCACATTCGTTCGCTCGGCTGACATAATGGCCGACGCCCGGCTCGCTGCGGCCGGGCGGGATCAACCAGGCCAGAATTTGCGGATGCCTCCAGTCCCAGACGCGCCAGGGATCGTCGTCGAGATAGACCGGGTGATCGTGCCACGTCCACGTGGCTTCGCTGAGGGCGCCGGGGGCGTGAAGCGCGACGCTCAGGGTCGTCGCCGCGGCGCCGCCGACAAGCCAGGCCCTCGACAGAGTCGTCTTCATCAAGGCGTCCAAACCCACGATTCCGATGAGGAAAAACCAGGGCACGAGCGACGTGCTCAATCGCGGGCCGTAGCCGCCGCTGCCCCACCACGCGATGTTGGCGGAAATGAGCGCGAGGTGAACGATGATGATGCATCCGGCGGCGATCGTGAGCGATCGCTGCTGCACATGTCGTCGGAATGAGACCGCGAGCAGGACAAAGAAAATGAAGAGGGGTGTCGCCACCAGCAGCCCGCGAGAAGGACTCACAAGATGAGTGGGCAGCGAGATGGCGAAGGTATCCAGGTTCATGGGGTGCCGATAGTAGTCGGGGATGAGTTCGCGCGTCAGGATCCATGAGTAGGCTATGAATGCCGCCAGCCACGCGGCCCCCACCAGCGCATAGCGAAGGAAGATCTTCCGGCGGCACGCCAGGACGTATCCCGTGACGACCAGCACGACGACGGCGGCCGTCGGGCGTGTGAAGAATCCCCAGGACAGGAGCGTCGCCAGAAATGTGGGGGAGAGCGGGGTCTTGCCGACGGCGTCGGCCATGACAATATAGACGACGCCCCCGAAGATGAGCACGGTCCAGGTTTCAGCCCAGAGCCCACGGGACGCGGTGCTCCAGAGCGACGTTCCCATGCCTGCGGAGAGGGCCACGCCGATGCTCCAGTTCAGAGGGAGCAAGAGTCGGGCCGTGAGGAAGATGATCGCGCACAGGGCGCCGACAAGGCACGCGGCCAGCCATCCTTGCATGCGACGCTCGCCCGCTTCGCTGTAGCGGCCGTCGCGATCGACAGCGGAGAGGCCCGCGAGATTCATGATCGCCACGAAAGGCACGGAAAGGACGGAGCTGCCCGGGCCGTACCAGTGGTAGAGGTGATCTTGACGCTCGATCAACTGATAGGGGACGGGGTCCTCCGGGCCGAGCGGGAAATACGCGTCCAACGCAAAGCTCTGTTTCTTGAGGAGATTCTCGCTCAGCAGAAGCGAGTATTGGGAATCGCAGAATTGTCGGACCGGCGAGAATGCGTGGCTCAGCGCGACGGCTGCGAAAATGGATAGGCCGCCCGCCAGAAGCGGCCGCGATTGCACCATGGCGGCGATGCGGAGCGACCGGGTGAACGCGCGGGCCCAGCCGAAGGAAGGCATTGAAGTGGGGTGCACATGTACACGCTTGCGGCGGCGGATGCTATGGGCTCGGCGTTCCAGTCGTCTGAATCCTAGACTTCGCCGACCGGGCGCAGATGCATCATAACCCCCGCTATCGGCTTCGGGTCCGTCCGCATGCCGTCTCTACCCCCTTTGGAGCCCTTCGCGGGTGACGTTTGGGGCACCCGTGGAATGCAACTCCGACGGCGTCGCCCACCGACCTGCCTTCCCACGCC
>CAYXVY010000186.1:0-52222 GCA_964468745.1 uncultured Planctomycetales bacterium
CGGAGGTCGAGCGTTCCTTGCGCGTGCTCGATGGCGCCGTCGTCGTCTTCGACGCCGTCAGTGGCGTCGAGGCGCAGTCCGAAACGGTCTGGAAGCAGGCCACTCGATACAGTGTGCCGCGCATGGCCTTCATCAACAAGATGGACCGGGTGGGCGCCGACTTCAGCATGAGCGTCGAATCGATCCGCCGCAAGCTGAAGGCGTCGCCCGTGATCATCACGATTCCCGTCGGAGCCGAAAGCCGGTTCAAGGGGATCGTCGACGTCCTCAAGATGAAGATGCTCACGTTCGAGGGCAACTACGGCGAGGAGATCGTCGCGCACGAGGTTCCCGCGGATCTTGTGGATGAGGCACAGATCCATAGGCAGCAGACGATCGAAGCCGCCGCCGATTTCGACGACGGGCTCATGGCGAAGGTCCTCGACGGCATCGAGCCGACGGAAGCCGAGGTACGGACGGCGCTCCGCAAGGCCACTCTCGCCTGCAAGCTGGTGCCCACATTTGCGGGCTCATCGCTCCACAATGTCGGCGTGCAACAGGTTCTCGACGCCATCGTCGACCTTCTGCCGTCTCCCGTGGACCGGCCGATCGTGGAAGGCATGCGCCCCGAGAAGGAGCAGCCGGTCAAGTTCGATGCCCGCAAGGACACCCACCTCGTTGCGCTCGCCTTCAAGACGACGACGGACCAGCAGAAGGAACTCACGTTCGTTCGCATCTACACCGGCACCCTGCGCACCGGAGACAATCTGTACAATCCGCGCGCCGGGCAGGCGGAACGCGCCACACGCCTCTTCCGCATGTTCGCCAAGAAGGAGACGCCCATCGACCGCGCGGAGGCGGGCGAGATCGCCGCCGTGGTCGGCCTGCGCTACACCGTGACCGGCGACACGCTGTGCGAGAAAAAGGACCCCGTGGTGCTCGGACGCATGAGCTTCCCCGAGCCGGTCCTGCAGGTGGCGATCGAACCCAGGTCGAGCGCGGACAAGGACCGGCTGGACGAGGTGCTCCGGCGTCTCGCGAAAGACGATCCGACGTTTCGCGTCGCAAGCGATGCAAGCACCGGACAGACAATGCTGCACTGCATGGGCGAGCTTCACTCGGAAATCCTGCTCTATCGCATCACAACGGACTTCAAAGTGCCGGCGATGCTGAGAGAGCCGCGAGTCGCGTACAAGGAGGCCGTCCTTTCCTCCGCGACAGCGGAAGAGAGAACCATCGTGAAGGTCGGCGACCGCCAGATTTTCGGACACGTGTCCATCGAGCTGGTGCCGAACACGGCGACCCTGTCGCCGAAACTCGTACAGATGATGGATCCGGAAACGGAGAAGGCGCTGCGCAAGTTCGTGCCGGCGATCAAGGACGGCCTGCTCTCGTCGGCCGAAGCCGGCCCCAAGCTCGGCTATCCGATGATCTACCTCGAGATCCGGTTGCTGGGCGGGACGGTGACGCCGGACAGTTCGGAAGCCGCCTACAGCGCAGCCGCCGCGGAAGCGATGCGCAAGGCGCTCGCGAAGACGCGCACGACGATCCTCGAGCCGCACATGCGGTTCGACATCAACGTGCCGGCCGAATACGCCGGAGCGGTCATGAACGACCTCAACAAGCGCGGCGCGGAGATCATGGAGAACGCGCCCGAGGCCGGCACGATGCGCCTGCGCGGCAACGTGGCGTTGTCCAAGATGTTCGGCTACGAAACCGTGCGGCGCTCGCTCACGCAGGGTCGCGGCGGCTGCGTGCTGGAGCCCTTCGAGTATCGCCCCGTACCTGAGCACGAGCTCAAGCAGCGCTTCGGCGATTTCCTCGTATGAGCCGCCAGCAGCGGATCCCCGTGTTTCTGTCGTTCCTCGCGTCTCTGGCGATGTTCGCGTCGGCGGGGTGCATAAGACCTCGATATGCACACCACTCCGTCGACAAGTACGCGTTTTCGAAGGGCACCGCGCACGCCTCGGGCTGGCTTGAACCGTCGCCCGACCCCCCCGTCGCCAAGTTGTCGCAGATCGCGCGCGGCCAGCGGCTGGTTGTCACGTTCTCGGATTTCGACCGGGGGCTCGCGTTTGAGGCGATCATCACGGCGGGCGAGGGCTCATTGTCGATGCTCGTCCTGAGCGCCGGCCAGCCCGCGGGCGCCGCCCCCGAACAGCGCACGCTGATCTCGCCGCTCCTCGATATCGATCCGGGCCTTCTCGTTCCCGCGGAGGACGGCGAGGCGTACGCCCGGGACAGGGAGACGCTGGAGCGCGCGATCGCGGCCGATCCCAACTCCGGGCTCGCAGCGCTCGCGGCGCATCCGTTGCCGCTCTTCGCGTCGGACTCGGCCGAGCTGTTCGGCCGCATCATCCGTCACTCCGCGGCGAACGCGGCGCTGCTCAAGGTCGCACTCGATTTCGCCTCGCGCCGGCGCGAGCCAGGCCCGGCACTACGCGGCTGGATTCGATCCGGGGGTGCTGGCCGGCTCCTCGAGCAGCTTCCCGGCGAAAAAGCGTGCGACCACGACACGGCCCTGCTGCTCGCCGCCGACGCGTTCGCAGGTTCGATCCGTGGCGACCGCGAGATCATCATCCGCTCGGTGCTCGGACGGGCGGACCTGTCGCCCGCCGACCTCTCGACGATACTCGACGGCGTGACCAAGGCCGCCGCGTCCTCATCCGAGCGGCGCGGCATCGTGCGCGAGCTGGTGCGGCACCGGGCCGCCGAAGCGTCCGTCCTCGCCGCCGCGATCTCCACCGTCGATGCCGTCGAATTCTCGGCGGATCGGCGCGAAGTCCTGATCGCAGTGCTGGGTGCGCCGGCCGCGCGCACGGGGACAATCCTCGCAGATCTCGTCCAGAGCGCGCTGACGAAACTCGACTACGAGAGCGACAAGGAGGCGGTGCTGGTCGCGATCGCGAAGTGCCCCGATGCCGGCGAAGGAGTGATCAAGGCGATCCGCGCCGGTCTCACCGGCTTCAAGTTCGACGGTCCGCGCACGCGCGTCGAAGCGGCGCTGCCTCCGCGATGATGCTCGGTCGCCATTCTCGGGCTCGCGACATACGCCGGACACGGGCCAGCGCTCCGGATCGCTCACGATAAAAAAAGGGACGGCCGTCGCTCACCCCGCGGACGGCCGTCGTCAATTCTGCCCACTCAAGTCTAGCCCGCGAAGCGCGCTTCCGGGCGCGCGCTGCACGGAGAAAGTCCGGACCGCCCGAGGATCCCTCTTTTTGGATTGACTTGCCGTCTCCCGTGGCTATACTTGGCACTCCTCTATGGGCCAGAGAATCCGAATCCGCATCGAAGGGTACGATCACGAGATCATCGACCAGTCGGCGATGGAGATCGTGAACACGGCTAAGCGCACCGGCGCGCGCGTACGCGGCCCTGTCCCGCTCCCGACCAAGATCGAGCGGATCACGGTTCTGCGCTCGCCGCACGTCGACAAGAAGTCGCGCGAACAATTCGAAATCCGGACGCACAAACGCATCATCGACATCACCGAGCCCTCGTCGAAGACCATCGACGAGCTTCGAAATCTCAACATGCCCGCCGGCGTGGACATCCGCGTCAAGGCGATGCTCGACGAGAAGTAACATGGTCGACCTCCCCCTCTACGACAAGGCCGGGAAATCCACCGGGACGATCGCCGTCGACGAGACGATCTTCGGCGACAAGGTGAAGAAGAAGCTTCTCCACCAGGTGGTGATTATTCACGAGGCAAACCAGCGCCAGGGCACGGCCTCAACGCTCACACGCGGCGAGGTCGAGGGTTCCACGCGCAAGCCCTGGCCGCAGAAGCATACCGGCATGGCGCGCGCCGGCACCGTCCGCTCGCCGATCTGGCGACACGGCGGCGTCGTGTTCGGCCCGAAGCCCCGCGAATACCGGCTCACGATCACCGACAGCATGCGCCGCGCGGCGCTCAACAGCGCGGTCCTAGCCAAAATCAAGGACAACGAGATCGGCGTCATCGACGGGATCGAGTTCAAGCCGCCGAGGCTGACCCGACAGATGGCGACCGTCCTGAAGACGATCGGGTTCAAGCGCTCGATCCTCATCGGGATCGACAAGGAGAACCACGAGGCGTACCTCTCGACGCGCAACCTTCCGAAGGTCAAGCTCGTCCCCGTCCGCGAATTCAACGCGTACGACGTCCTGAAGCACAAGAACATCCTGCTCACGAAAGGTGCGCTCGAGGCGCTCATCGCCTCGCGCAAGAAGGCATGACCACTCCGTACGACATCATCCGCAAGCCGCTCGTCACCGAGAAGTCGATGGCCGGACAGCAGAAGAGCACGTACACGTTCATCGTGGCCCCCGAGGCGAACAAGCACGATGTTCGCCGCGCCGTCGAGAAGATCTATAACGTCAAGGTCGACGCGGTCCGCACTCTCAAGACCAAGGGCAAGTACAAGAAGATGAAGAACATGCTGCTTGAGGGCAAGCGCAAGGACACGAAGAAGGCGTACGTCACCCTCAAGGAAGGCTACAGGCTGGACATCATCTAATGCCGCCGCTACGCGAATTCAAGCCGACGAGCGCAGGACGCCGCGGGGCGTCGGTTGCGGACTTCTCCGAGCTCACGAAGAAGCCTCCGGAGAAGCGCCTCACCGAGGCGATGCGCAAGACGGGCGGACGCAACAACGCCGGCCGCATTTCCGTCCGCCACATCGGCGGCGGCGTCAAGCGCCGCTACCGCATCATCGACTGGAAGCGCAACAAGGACAACATCCCCGCGATCGTTGAAGCGCTCGAATACGATCCGAACCGCTCGCCGCGCTTGGCGCTCCTCAAGTACAAGGATGGAGAGAAGCGCTATATCCTCGCCCCGGACGGCCTGCATGTGGGCGACGAGGTTCTCAGCGGCGACAAGATCGAGCCGCGCATCGGATGCGCGATGCCGATCAACAGCATCCCGACGGGCATGATGATCCACAACGTGGAGCTGACCCCCGGCAGGGGCGGACAGCTCGCGCGCTCGGCGGGAACGTACGCTCAGCTTCAGGCCAAGGAAGGCAACTACGCCAACGTCACGCTTCCGAGCGGCGAGGTGCGAAAGATCCACGTTCGGTGCCGCGCAACCATCGGCCGGCTCGGCAACATCGAGTGGCAGGGTACCGTCTGGGGCAAGGCCGGCCGGCGGCGCTGGCTCGGCGTCCGCCCCACGGTCCGAGGAAAGGCCATGAATCCCGTCGCTCACCCCCTCGGCGGAGGTGACGGTCGCGGCGGCTCGGGACGCCATCCTGTCAACTGGAAGGGCCGCAAGCTCGCCAAGGGCGGCAAGACCCGCCGCTCGAAGAAGCCGTCGGATAACTTCATCATACGGTTCCGGAAGCCGGGCAAGCATCAGAACACGAGGAAGTAATGAGCCGAAGCCTGAAGAAGGGCGTCTACATCGATCCGAAGCTCCTGGCCAAGATCCACAAGGCCAAGGCCACGAAGAGCCACGATCCGATCAAGACGTGGTCGCGGCGCTCCACGATCTCGCCCGACTTCATCACGCTCCGCTTTCTCGTCCATAACGGAAAGACCTTCTACAACGTCCTCGTCACCGAGGAAATGGTCGGCCACAAACTCGGCGAGTTCTCCCCCACGCGCAGCTTCCGCGGCCACCCGGGCACCAGGGAGGCCGCGGCGGGCACGAAGAAGGAAGGGGCAAAATAGGCCATGGCCGACGCGCCTGTAAAATCCGCGCCCGCGCGCGCCGCGAAGCCGCGCTTCAGCGCGCGCCTCCGCTTCGCGCGCATGTCGCCGCGAAAGATGCGCTACGTCGTCGATCTCATCCGGGGCAAGGACTACAACTCGGCGATCGGCATCCTGCGCAACTGCTCCAAGCGCGGCGCCCCGTTCTGCAAGAAACTCCTCGAAAGCGCCGTCGCCAACGCGGTGGATCTTTCGCAGGACCGCAAGGATTTCGACGCGAACAATCTCCATGTCATCGAGGCCCGCGTGGACGGCGGCCCGATCATCAAGCGCTGGCGTCCGTCGTCCGTGCGCCGCCCGAACATGATCAAGAAGCGCACGTGCCACGTGACGTTCGTCCTCGAGGAGCGCGAGCTGCGCGAGTCGAAGAGCGAGCGCGCCAAGCGGTCGCGCCGCGAGAAGCAGCAGCAGGCCCAGAAGGCCGGTGCTGCGAAGCCCGCCGCCCCCAAGACCCCCGAAGCGAAGCCCGCGGACAAGCCTGAGGAGAAGAAGTAGATGGGACAGAAGGTCAATCCGATCGGGTTCCGCGTCGGCATCACCGAAGGCTGGCGGTCACGCTGGTTTGCGACGAAGAAGAATTTCGGCGACTGGCTCGTCGAGGACAATAGGATCCGCAGGTTCGTGAACGGCGAATACGCGTTCGCGGGCATCTCCCGGATCGATATCGAGCGCGTGGGCGAGAAGGTCAAGATTCGAATCAGTGCGGCGCGCCCGGGGCTGCTCATCGGAAAGAAGGGCGCGAAGGTCGACAAGATCAGCGAAGACCTCGGCATGCTCATCTCGCGCGTCACGGACGTGGACGTGGTGGACGTCGAAACGCCCGAATTGGACGCACAGATCGTCTCGGAAGCCATCAGTGAGCAGCTGAAGAAGCGCTCCCCCTATCGCCGCACGATGCGCCGCTACGGCGAAATGATCATGGATCTCGGCGCCAAGGGCGTGAAGCTCCAGTGCAAGGGGCGGCTGGGCGGCGCGGAAATCGCCCGTTGCGAGCACCTCGTCCTCGGAAGGGTCCCGCTGACGACGCTGCGGGCCCACATCGACTATGGGATCGCGACGTGCATCATGTCCAAGGGAACCATCGGAATCAAAGTGTGGATCTACAAGGGCGAGAGGTTCGTCGAGAAGAAGAAGGCGCCCGAGGCGCCCGCCGCTCCGAAGGCATAAGAGAATAAGGCAGACCCAGCCATGTTGATGCCGAAGCGCGTCAAGTACCGGAAGTCGCAGCGCAACGCGTACACGTTCGTGAACCGCGTGGCCACGCGCGGCAATCGCGTCGCGTTCGGCGACTACGGCCTTATGTCCCTGGAGTCGGGCTGGCTCTCGGCCCGCGAGATCGAGGCGGGCCGCGTCGCCGCCACGCACATGATGGGCACGGAAGGACGCCTCTACATCCGCGTCTTCCCCCACAAGGCGATCACCTGCAAGCCCGCCGAGACCCGCATGGGCAAGGGCAAGGGCGAGCCGGAATACTATGCCGCGGTGATTCGTCCCGGCACCATCCTCTTCGAAGTGGCCGGCATCGGCGAGGAATTCGCCAAGGAATGCCTGAACGCGCTGGCGCACAAGATGTCGCTGCGCACGAAACTCATTCTCCGGAAGCGCTGATCATGGCGACCGCAAAGAAAAACTACGTGCAGATGACCGACGACGATCTCCGCAAGGAGCTCGACGGGCTCGTCAAAGGGCTGTTCAATCTGCGCGTCCGCAAGGTGACGGACGTGCTCGAGAATCCGTCCTCCCTGGGCCACCATCGCCGCTCGGTCGCGCGGATCAAGACCGAGATGCGCGCGCGCGAGCTTAAGAAGGAGCGCGAGGATCGCGCGAAGAAGGCCGCCGCACCGAAGGCGGCACCCGCCCCCGCGAAGGCGGCGCCGGCCGCGAAAGCAGCCGCCGCGAAGTCCGCCGTACCCAAGAAGTAAGGGGAGATCCCACGATGCCCAGGAAGTCCTCACCCGCGCCGAAGAAGGCGACCACCGACAAGAAACTCGCGGTCAAGGCTCCGATCGACCCGCCGCCGCCGCCGAAAGTCGATTGCCCGTTCAACGCGGCCGAACTCCGGGACTTCAAGGGTCTGCTCATCGCCCGCAAGCGCCAGCTCGCGGGGGACGTGAATCAGATGAAGGATGAGGCGCTCAAGAAGGGATCCGACGCGGGCGACCTCTCGAGCCTCCCGATGCACATCGCCGACCAGGGTACCGACAGCTTCGAGCAGGAGATGACGCTCGAACTGGTGGAAAACGAAAGCGGCGAGATGCAGCAGATCGAAGAAGCGATGGCGCGCATCCGGGAAGGACGCTTCGGCGTCTGCGAAGGATGCAACAAGCCCATGCTGAAGTCGCGGCTCAAGGCCATCCCGTACGCGAAGCTCTGCGTCGAGTGCAAGCGCAAGGAAGACGGCGACTAGCCAGCCCCAGATTCCGCACTGCCGCCGCGCGCACTCGACTTGTGACTCCGGCTCTAGCGCTCTAGAATGTGCCCGGTGAGACATCGAATCACGTTCGCCGCGCTCGCGCTTGCAGGCGCGGTCGTCGATCTCATCAGCAAGAGCGTCGCGTTCAAGCACATCCAACCACACGATCGCGACGTCGTGGTCATCGAGGGCTTTTTCGAGATCGGCCGCACCTACAATCCCGGCATCGTCTTCGGGCTCGCGCCGGGGGCGAGCAAGATCTTCCTCTGGGTCTCGATCGCCGCGGTGCCGGCGATCATCGCGATCTTCCTCTCCCTCAAGAAGCCGAAGTGGGTGATGACGGTGTCGCTCGGACTCATCCTCGGCGGCACGATCGGGAACATGTACGACCGCATCGTGGACGGCGCCGTGCGCGACTTCATCAAGTTCTACTACGCGCCGGGCAAGCCGTGGCCGATGTTCAATCTCGCCGACAGTTGCATCTGCGTCGGCGTGGCGCTGCTCTCGCTCGAAATGCTCTTCTTTGACGAGAAGAAGCCGAAGAAGGGGCCTGAGCCCGTTCTGGCCGTCCCGTCGGGGCCGACGGAGCCGATGCCGCGTGCCGACTCCCCGCCGGCCGCCGCGACGGAACCGATCCCGACCAACCTTTCAGATCCTCCCTGAGGAAAGCGGCGCGCGATCCGTCCAATCGGCGAATGAAGCATCACGTGCTCTTCGCGGCCTTTGCGATCGCGGGCGCCTCGACCGATCTCGTCAGCAAGAGCGCCGTCTTTTCACGGCTCGGCCTGCACGGGCGCGTCAACGTCATCGACGGGTTCTTCGAGATCACCCCGGCGCTCAATCCGGGCATCATCTTCGGCATCGCCCCCGGCGCGAGCGGCATCCTCGTCTGGATCGCCGCGCTCGCGATCCCAGCCATCGCAGCCGTTTACCTGTCCCTGCGAAAGCCCGCATGGATCTCCACGGTCGCGCTCGGCCTGATCCTCGGTGGGGCGATCGGAAACGCCGCGGACCGCGTCGCGTTCGGCGCCGTGCGAGATTTCCTAACGTTCTACTGGGCTCCCGGCCGCCCGTGGCACACGTTCAATATCGCGGACAGCTGCATCGTCGTGGGAGTGGCACTCCTGTCTACGGAGATGCTATTCTCCGGCAAGCATGCCAAGAGCGAAGGCCCCCGCGAGCCGCAAGGCGCAGCGTAAGCCGGCGATCGGCACGCCAGCGCCCGTCGACCTTTCCGTAACGCTGGGGGGCTTGAAGCTCGCCAATCCCGTGCTCGTCGCGTCCGGCACGTTCGGCGCGCTCATGGACACGGTGCTCGACGTCGATCGGATCGGCGGCGTCGTCGAGAAAACCGTCACGATGCTGCCGCGCCGCGGCAACCCGCACCCGCGAGTCTGGGAGACGCCCAGCGGGATGCTCAACTCGATCGGGCTCGACAACTACGGGCTCGAGGGCTGGATCGAAAAGCGCTGGCCGCACATCAAGGGGTACAAGTGTCGGCTCGTCATCAGCGTCTCGGGGCGCACCGTCGAGGAATTCGGAGCGCTCGTGAAGCGGCTCGACGGGCTCGACCGCATCGACGCCTTCGAGCTCAACATCTCCTGCCCGAACGTCTCTCACGGAATGGACTTCTCGACCGATTGCGCGCAGACCGAGGCGGTGGTCCGCGTGTGCCGCTCGTTCACGAAGCGGCCGATGTTCGCGAAGCTGACGCCAAACGTGAGCGACGTGCTTCCGATCGCGAAAGCGGCCATGAACGGCGGGGCCGACGGGCTTTCGCTCATCAACAGCCTGAAGGGGATCGCGATCGACTGGAAGAAGCGCGCGCCGTGCATCGGGAACGTCACCGGCGGCCTCTCGGGACCCGCGATCAAGCCGGTCGCGCTGCGCTTCGTCTGGGAAGTCGCGCAAGCGCTGCCGAGAGTACCGATCATGGGGATCGGCGGCATCATGAACGCAGACGACGCGCTCGAGTTCATCGTCGCGGGTGCGGGCGCGATTCAGCTCGGCACGGCGAACTTCGTGGACGCGAACGCGGCGACGAAACTGGTCGACGCGCTGCCCGCGAAGCTGGCGTCCATCGGAGTGACGCGCATCACGGATCTCATCGGGACGATCAAGCCGGCCGCATCAGAACATTAAGGCAGGGTCGGCACCGTCAGCGTCGCGCCGTCGCTCACCGTGACCGTGACCGCCGACGCCATCTTCTCGTAGCGCGGCCAGTTGGAGCTCGAGAGGTAGATCCGCAGCTCGCGCGTCGTCACCGCCGCCGGTGGGAACGTGAGCGTGACGCGAGACTTCGAACCCTTCACGCGTCTCGCGGCGTCGGCCAGGTGATAGGGCTTGCCGTCCCGCACGTCGCACAGGCGCGCGATGAAGTCGCACGACTCGCGATCGGTGGACGCCTCGAACGACAGCTCGACTGCCCCGTTCACGCGCAGCGGAGACGCCACGCGCCACACGAGCTGGTCCTTGCGCCCCTCAAGCGCAGTGTGGTCGGTCGGTCCGTGCTTGTCGGGGGGCAGATTCGCGCCCCCAAGCGTCGGCGAAGGATTCTGCGGATCGTAGGCGTACGTCCCGCCCTTCCCCAAGTCAACCAGCTCCAGTTTGCGCTTCACCGCCGTCCACCGGTCGGACTCGAGCCACTTCTCGTCGCCGATCTGCCACCAGCGCACCGGCGCGACTTTGTCCCACCCGTTGTCGACCCCCCGCAACCAGCGGTCGAAGAACGCCTTCGCCGCCTCGCCGCTCGCCTTCTCCGCGCCGGGGAACGACAGGTCCGCCTGCTTCGCGACCCCGATCGACACATGGTCCCACGGACCGATCATCAACTTCGAACCGGTGCGCGCCTTCTCGCCCCCCTTGGAGACGACATCCTCGAACGAGCTCACGATCGAGCCCGGGTAGTTGTCCCACCACCCCGTGATGAAGAGGCACGGGACGTCGATCGCCTCCGGCTTGTACGTCTCGCGCGCCGCGAGCTTCCACGCGGGCGACTCCGGATCCGAGAACCGCTTGACGACGGCGCCGACGCCGAAGCCGAGCTGGTCGAGCCGCTGGACGTGCGCCTCGAGCAGGAGACCCCCTTCGTAGTAGTCCTCGTAGCGCTGGCCGAGCGGCGCGATGAGCGGCGCCGCGCAGACGAGGTGCGGCGGATGTTCGACGGCCGTATCGAGCTGGATCCGCCCGAGCGCGCTGCCGCCCCACGTGCCGACCTTGCCGTCGCTCCACGGCTGCTTCGCGATCCACTCGACGCAGTCGAACCCGTCGAGCCCGCGTTTGATCGGCTTCTTCGCACCGTCGGCCGCCCCCTTCGATGCGTAGAAACCGCGCCAGTCGGCGACCACATACGCGTAGTGCTCGCGATCGCGGATCACCGCCATGTCGGTCTCGGCGCCGCGCCCCACTTCCCCGCCGCGCCCCTTTCCCTCGATCATCATCCCACGCAGCAGCGCCTTGTTGTACGGCGTCTGGATGAGAACCGTCGCGTACTTCCCCGCCTTCGCGGGAAGGTAGACGTCGGCGCTGAGCGACTTCCCGTCCCGCATCGGAATGGCGACGTCCTTCTGGTCCGGCTGCCAGCCGTCCTGGGGCAGAAGGACGACCAGAAGAAGGACGAGTCGCATGTCCGCTTATAACACCGCGCATCGCCCCGGGTTTCGACTTATCGCGGCGCGAGCACGTCGAGCTTCGGGTCGCCGCCGTCGTCCAACCCGTTCGGACCTACGCTGTACCGCTGCGTGCCGCGCGTCAGGAAGGCCCGCCCGCTGAAGGGATCAATCTCGCCTCCGCGCAGCACTTCCGTCCGCGCGGTGCGTTCCGAGAGAGCGCGCCGAACGACGGCAGCACATAGCGCGTCGTCTGCCCCTCCCACGCCTCGTTCTCCACCCGCTCGTCCATCAGCTTCACGAGCCTCCCGTGCGACTCATGCCACGGCTGTGCGAGCAGCGCCGACGCGTCCCGCATCGTCTCGACGTAGTGAACCGCGCACGCGCGCGCGCCCGCTTCGTTGCGATCGCGCGTTCCGAGCTCGTCGAAGGCGTGGCGGACGCCCGCCGTCATCTCGAGCGTCAGGACGCGGTCCCAGATCTCGCGCACCGGCGCCGCCAACGGCAACTACGCGTACTTCGACTCGATGGATGAGGCCAAGAAGGTCTTCGGCGAGAAGCTCGCCGGCACGATGGAGGTCGTCGCGAAGGACGCCAAGGTGCAGGCGGAGTTCGATCCCGAGACTGTCGCGAGCTTCAGGCTCGTCGGGTACGAGAAGCGCCACATCGCGAATGAGAACTTTCGCAACGACAAGGTGGACGCGGGCGAAGTCGGCCCCGGCCATCACGTCACGGCGCTTTATGAGATCGCGCTCAAGCCGGGCACGAAGGGGCGCGTCGTCACCGTACGCGTGCGCTACCAGGAGCCGGACACGAAGCAGGTCATCGAAGATCACCAGTCGATCGGAATGCCGCAGGTGCTCGCGTCGGTGGAGCACGCGACCGGCTCGTTCCGGCTGGCGGCGTCGGTCATGCAGTTCGCCGAGATCCTGCGAAAGAGCGAGCGCGCGAAGGACGCGAAGCTCGACGCCGTGCTCGAGGTGGCGAAGCGTGCCGCGGCCGACATGGACTCGGCGGCCGACGCGAAGGAATTCGTCGAGCTCGTGAAGAAGGCTGTGTCGCTGAGCGACGGAGGGGCGCTCGGGAAGAAGTAGCGCGCCCTACTCGTAGACCGCCTTCACCGGCTTCCCATTGTCGGTCACGCGCACCGCGCCGGAGTCGTGCCCCGGGTAGCGCTTCGTCGGGTCGATGCCGATGAGATGCGCGATCGTCGCGAAGAGGTCAGGGATGCGCACCTCGCCCTTCACGACCTTCGTGCCGTCCTCGCCCGTGTCGCCGACGACGCGTCCGCCGCCCACGCCGCCGCCCCACAGGCCCACGCTGTAACCGCTCGGCCAGTGGTCGCGCCCCTTGCCTTCGTTGATCGCCGGCGTCCGCCCGAACTCGCCCATCCAGACGACGAGCGTCTTGTCGAGGAGCCCGCCCTTCTCGAGATCCTCGAGCATCGTGCTGAGTCCCGGGTCGAGCATGCCACACAGGTTGCCGACCGCGGTGAAGTTGTCGCCGTGCGTGTCCCAGCCGCCGAGATTCACCTCGACGAACCGCACGCCCGCGCTCACGAGCCGCCGCGCCAGCAGGCACCCGTAGCCGAACGCCGTCGGCGACGCCTCGTACGGATTCCCCGACGGCTTCGCGTCCTTGTTGTCGCCCATGTACCGCGCGATCGACTCCACCTTCTCGTCGCGCAGGTCGAGCGCCTTCGCGAAGACGGAATCCTTGATCGTCTTCATCGACTCCACCATCGACTGCCGCTTCTTCGCGTTCTCGCCCGGGTGCTCGTCACGGAATTCCCGGTTCATGTCTTCCAGCAGTTCCACGCGCTCCTGCATCCCCTCGCCGAGCGCCTTGATCGTCTCCGCCGGCTTCTCCGGCCTGTCGATGATGAACGGCGCAGCATCAGGGCCGAGGAAGCCCGGGCCCGGGTCCGCGTTGAACGCGAACGCGGCCGCGCTCCGGATCGATACGTACCCCGGCACGCCCACCTTCCGCTCGCTCTCGTACGCCGCGATCGATCCGAGCGTCGGGTGGGTCAGCATCGCCGTCGGCTTGTATCCCGTGTGCATCAGGTACGCCGCGCGCGCGTGGTCCTGCTCCTCGCTCGTGACGCCGCGCAGCAGCGTGCTCTTGTGCATCCACTTCGCGGTGCGATGCAGGAACTGGCTGATCTTGATGTCCTTCGCGGAGGTGTCGATGGCCTTGATCGGGCCTCCCGTCGAGCGACCCGGCTTCGGATCCCACGTGTCGAGCTGGCTCGGCCCGCCGTCCATCCAGAGGACGATGCAATTCTTGACGTCCTTCGCCGCGTCCTGCGCGCCGAGGAAGTTCCACTGGTGATGCATCATGAACGACGCAAAGCCGCCGGCCGAGACGCCGAGGAAGTTCCGTCGCGTGAAATCCATCGTCCCCTCGCTAGTGATTGAAAATGAACTCGTCGGCGTTGAGGAGCGCCCAGAAGACCGTCTCCCACCCCTTCTCGCCGCGCGGCTTCGCGTAGTCGATGCACTTCTTCGATTCCGCCGCACTGGGGAGACGCCCGACCGTAGCCTCGTAGAGCTCGCGAACGATCACGTCAGGGTCGTCCTGGTAGAGCACGAGCCGGTCGAGCCGGCCGCTCCCCTTAGAGCGCACGCCCGACCAGAGCGGCGAGTTGAGATTCATCGCGTACAACACTTGTTGCACGTTCGCGCTGTACTGTCCGAGATTGGCGGGCGCATCCGGATTGGATGTGCGCACGAGCATCCCCAGGAACCACCGCTTGAGCATGTCGTACGACGTCTTTTCCTGTCCGGCGGGATCGGCGCCGACGAGGCGCCGGATCAGCCGCAAGTCGATGTCGGCGTTCTTGAGATCGGTGGCGCGCTCGATCGCGTTCCAGAGCTGCTCCGGCGTGAGCGGCCGCAGGCTCGACCGCGCGAAGTACTTCTCCTGCTCGGCCGCATCGACGTCCTTCGACGCGCGCGACGTCCGTTGATACGCGTCCGACGTCATGACGAGCCGCACGATCGCGCGGATCGAAAACTTGTCCCCGCGCGCCCGCGCGAGCAGTTCCTCGAGGAGTTCCGCGGCGACCGGCCGGTTCTTCGGACTGAAGTCGTCGTACGGATCGACGATCCCGCGCCCGAAGAGGTACGCCCACACGCGGTTGGCGAACGCTCGCGCAAACTGATCGTGACGCGTCAGCATCTCGGTGAATTCGACGCGCAGGTTCTCGGTCTCCGGCGGCGGCCCGTCGAAGAAGCGCGGCGTCAGCGCGCGCTCCCAGTGCTCGAACTTGTAGTCGAGCGCCTGCTTGTGCGTCTTGATTCCGGCCTGCATCCCCTCATTGCCGCGGTACTCGGTCTGCACGGGTCCCGTCTTCTGGAAGAACGAGACCATTCCGAAGAAATCTTCCTGCGTGTAGCGGTCGAACGGATGGTCGTGACACTGCGCGCAGCGCAGACGGATGCCGAGGAACGCGGTCGAGACCTTGCCCGTCAGCTCCTCCAGCTTGAGGCGCGGCCCCTTCTCCGCGACCTCGAGGAACTGCGCGAGGAAGGCCGTTTCGGGCCGCTTGTTCCCCGCGCCGCTGGCGGTGAGCAGGTCCGACACGATCTGATCCCACCCGCGGTCGTCCACGACCTGCTGGCGCACCCACGCGGCGAACCCGGCGCGGTTCGTCCCGTACTCGATGCCGCGCGCGTACCCGAGGAGCGCGTTCGTCACGCGCTGCGACCAGAAATCGATGAACTCGTCCGACGCGATGAGCTTGTCCACGAGCTTCGACCGCTTGTCCGCGTCCTTGTCGGCGGCGAACGCGCGCACTTCGTCGACGGTGGGGATGTGGCCGGTAAGGTCGAGCCGCACGCGGCGCAGGAATTCGGCGTCGCCGGCGATCGGCGCGGGGATCACGCCGCGCTCCGCCCAGAGGCGCTCCAGCGAGGAGTCGACCGGATTCCGACGGGGCACATCCTGTAAAGGCGCCGAAAGCAGGAGCGCCAGCGCGAGCAGTCGTGTCACCAAGTCCCCCTGCGAACTCTAACCTATAGGACGAACAAGTGTTCGCAGCGACAGCGGAAAACTGAAAAGACAGATGACCCTTCACGCAACCGGGGTCGCAGACCGCATGTCAGAGGTTGCACGCGAATCCGGCATCTGGCGGATGTACGTGGCGCCGTTCGCTCGAGGCGCGGGACTTGGACGCACGCTCCTCCGGGACTCGCTGCGAGGGCTCGCGCGCGTACGCGGGATCGAGCAGGTGAACCTCGCCCGTAGCGAGTGCGCGAGAATAATCTGGTCAATTCATGCAGCGGGGGTGGCCCCCTCGCACTCCCCCCTCGGACCTACGCCACGCCGTAGCGGACGTGGCTACGGCCGCGCAGGCAACTCGCAACTTGCACAGGTAGTAACAGTGGATATAGAGCGATGAATACCGAAACGAACAACAGAAGAGTCGACAGCCCGACGACACAGGTCAGGTCAGACGATGGGCGGGAAGACGGAGCCCGTCCCGTCGTCCGGCCGGACGTTGGGCCTTCCGGTCTCTCCCGGACCTACGTCCGGCTGGATGTCGTGTACATCGGTCTCTCCGGACGCTCCGCCCAACCGGACGGCGCACACCGGGAACTCTTTACGACCTCCGTCCAGCCGGATGTCACGCGGGGAGGGTCCTTCCCGCCCTCCGTCCAGTCGGATGTCGCACAGGGAGAACCCTTCCCGCGCTCCGTCCGGCCGGACGGCGGCCGACATCCCGTCGTTCCGCTCAACATCCACATCACTGTGCGTTTCAGGGCAGTCCGTGGGCCTATTTTTTGGAAAGGAGGCTGACCATGTACCTGCCCAGAGTCGATTGGTCCAGCGAGAGGTTGCTGGACTACTTCGGTCACTACCTCAGGGCGCGCCTTGAGGCCAACTCGGAGATGGCCGTGTTGGGGGTCTCGTTCGTCAGCGCCCAGTCGGGGCATCAAACTTTCGAACGGGCGTGTGAAGGCAGGCTGGCGGGCGGAGCGGCGGGAGATTCGCCCCACGATCGCTCCGGATCCGATCGGATGGGGATTTCGACGGGCGCAGAAACGGCATTCGAACGGAGTGGAAGCCGATTGCGTCGGTTAAGTTGCTATTTCGCCCTCCCGACGGAGCTTTGAATTCCGACGACTGGGGCTCGCGCGAGCTACACAGCAGCGAGCCTACCGTGGGCGCAGACCCTGCAACCGGCGCGAGATCGTCTCGCGCACGTCTGCCGACGAAGGCAAGAGCCTGAGCGCCTTCTCGTAGTCCGCGATGGCTCCCGCGGTGTCGCCGTGCGCCTCGCGCAGCTCTCCCCGTTCGGCGTAACCGTCCGGCACGAGCGGACGCCGGAGGACGAACTGGTCGAGATCCTCGATCGCCCCCGGGATGTCGCCCCGCTTGAAGCGGAGCACGGCGCGATTTCGATAGGCCGACGGGAGTTGTGGATGGTAGTGCATGCAGACCCACATCACATCGATCGCCCGGCCGTACTCCTGGAGCGCCGCAAGATCGTCCCGTTGTTCCTCGAGAGACAGCGCGAGATTGAAGTGAGGCTCGCCCATCAGCGGATTCATGCGCACCGCCGCTTCGAAGTCGCGCCGCTCGCTGTCGTGATCTCCGGCTAGATGGTGCGTCACGCCGCGCGCCAGCCACGCACTTTGCGACCGGGGATACAGGCGAACGCATGCATCCAGCTCGTGGAGCGCTCCGTTCGTGTCGCCGGCCGTCAGCAACTTCTGCGCGCGATCCGTGAACGACTGCGCACCGGGTCCGGGGTCGCCGGCGAGCCCTCCGAGGAACTGTGGGGCCCGCAGGCTCCATGCGCGCCAGGGATCCTCGTCGATTCCCACGGGGTACGAGTTCCAGCGGTTGGCCTCCGCCGAACAGGCGCCGCGCGCGTGGATCGCGACGCTCAAAAGCACCACGGCCGCGCATGCGGCCAGCGGAACGCGTCGCGTCGCGGGCGTGTCGAGCAGCGAGCGCAGCGCCATCGCTCCCAGCAGGACGGCCCATGGAACGAGGGGGGCGGCGTATCGACACATGTACCCGTGCTGGGAACCCCACCAGATGGGCCAGAAGCCGAGCATGAGAACGTATGTCGCCGTCACTATGAGGGCCAGCGCCGCCAGCCCCCGATACGGCAGCAATCTCCATCGTCGCGCGAGGACGAATGTGATGACGACGAGCACCGGCATCGTCCAGAGGACGCCACGGGAAGGACTGAAGAGAACGCCCGCGAGACGCACCGGCGTCTCGACGATTGAGAATGAAAGGCGCGATCCAGCGTAATAGGCCGGCAACGCGCTGTCGTAAACCCAGAGGGAATGCGCCACGAACAGTCCCAGCCACACCGCCCCGGCGGACACGAATGGGACCAGCAAGGAGCGCTGGCGCCAGACCCCATACGCGCTCACGCAGATGATGGTGATGGCATATGTAGGCCGAGCAAAGTACGTCCAGGCGAGCAGGGTGGCCAGGAGGATCGAGCCGGGGCGACGGCCGCGAACCTCCATCAGGGCCAGCAGGTGCACGACGACCCCGGTCAGCGCGAGTCCCCACGTCTCCGGCCAGTGACAGCGCGAGGCCGTGCTCCACAGGCCTGTGCCGAAGGCCGCGGCGAGTGCCGTCGCCACGCTCCAGGGCAGAGGAAGGAAGAGCCGCGCCGTGAAGAACAGCAGCGCGACCAGCCCCGACATCAGGAGCGATGCGACGATCCGCTGGAGGCGCAGCTCGCGATCCGCGTCATAGGCGCCCTGGGAGTCGAAGACGGAGAGTCCGAAGGGTCGCAGGAGCGCCACCAGCGGGGCCGAGAGGATCGATCCGCCCGCGGGGAACCAGTAATAGATGTGATCGCCGATCTCGGCGACAGTCGCATGCTTCTCGCCCGGGGGACGGGGGAAGTACTCGTCGAGCGCGAACGTGCCGCGCCGTACGATCTGGTCGCTCAGCAGCAGCGCATACCTCGAATCGGTCATCGGGGGGCTGGGCGACGCGATATAGACGACGAGCGTTCCGACGAAGACGAGCGAGGCGGCGATACGGTCGCGGCGGGGATTCGGGGTTGAGTCCAACGGGCGTAGTCTAGCAGGCGAGGAGCGGGGAGTGAGCGGCGAGATTCGCTTCACGTTCGTCGCTTCTCGTTCCTTCTCCGTCCCATTAGACAGCGGGGGGATAATACTTTCGAACGGGCGTGTGAATGCAGGCTGGCGGGCGGAGCGGCGGGAGAAGCGCCACACGATCGCGCCGGATGTGACGCGGTGGGGATTTCGACGGGAGCAGAAACGGCATTCGAACGGAGTGGAAGCCGATTGCGTCGGTTAAGTTACTTTTATGCCCGCCCGGCGTAGTCTAGAATTCCGACGACTGGCCGGCGAAGCACCATGAGCGACGCCTGCCGCAAGCTCGGCGTGGAAACGCTCGCGGATCCCCTCCCGTCCCCGGGGAAAGGCCCGGCCTAGCAACGAGTCCGCATCGACTCCCGCGACCGTTCATGCGCCGCGGGACTCTCAAATTTCTTCGACGTGGAATGCACCCACGTCTTGTCGATGTACTGCGCGGCGTCCGGTGTCTTGCAGGCCGTGTCGCCGTGATCGACCTCCACTTTGCCGATCCGCTTTGCGGCGGCCGTCGCGGCCTTTCGCAGGGAAGCGTTCCGGCAGCCGATCCCGATGACGGCGTGGTTCATCGATTCTCGCTGCCCGTTCGGCGCGGTGCGGATCGTCTTCTCGATTTCGGCCAGGCGCGCCGCAAACCAGGCGTCCGGCGTGGCCTCGTTCTTCATGGCCATCGCCGCAACCAGGAGCCAGGCGCAGCACCGAAGCGATTCGTCCGTCGAAGCGAGCCACACATCGGCCTTCGCGCGCCCGTGCGGACCCTCGGCGGCGAGGTGGGCGACGTAACCGTGGCACATGCTCGCCGTCCGCGCTTTCGCCCATCGATCGAGGTCGGCCGAGGACATCCGCGCCGGGTCCACGACTTTCACGGCCAGATTGCGCGCGTCGAAGTTTCCCGTGTCCCAGAGCGCCAGCGCCAGCTCATGGTCGATCCCGATGCGTTTGTAGAGCGTCTTCAGCGTCGCGAAGCTGACGCCGAACATCAGCTGCTCGACACCGTGGCGCGCGTACGTCTTCCGCGTCTGCGCCGACCCCGCCTTCTCAAGCGCGGCCATCGCTTCGGCATGCGACATCCGCGTCGCGGCGGCTTTCGTCGGCTTCGCGGCCGGCGCGGTCTTCATTTTGGTGGGCATGCCTGGCTCCTTCACGCATGAGAACTATAGGTGCCGCTCGCGCGGTTCTCTGGATCGACCGACCACTCTAAAGCCCGTGTCACGCCCAAATCAAGCACAGCCGCCTCGCTCTTTGGCGGCTGGTCTTCGAGATACAGGTCGAACGTGGCGTAGGCTTTCATCTTCGTCATCGCGGTCATTCAGGGGGTAGGACTCTCGAATGGGCGTGGGAAGGCAGGGCAGCAGTCGACGCCGTCGGAGTTGCATTCCACGGGTGCTCCAGGCGTCACCCGCCAAGGGCTCCAACGGGGGTCGAGGCTGCATTCGGACTGACCCGAAGCCGATAGCGTCGGTTATGTTGCTGTTTCGCCCTCCGGGCGAAGCTTAGAATTCCGACGACGGGATAGCGGCGATCATGTTGCGCTTGCGCCCACCCGGCGTAATTTAGAATTCTTCCGACTGGAACAGGAGGACACCGTGGACTGGAAGCTGATGGCCTCGACCTTCGCGCTTGTCTTTCTCGCCGAGCTCGGCGACAAGACGCAGCTCGCCTCGTTCACCATCGCCGCGAAGTCGAGGAAGCCGTGGGAGGTCTTCGCGTCGGCCTCGCTCGCGCTCGTGGTGGTCACCGGCCTCGGCGTCCTGATGGGGGACGCGATCCGGCGCGTGATCCCGGAGAGGGCCATGTCCATCGCCAGCGCGATCCTCTTCATCGGGATCGGGCTCTGGCTTCTCGCCCGGGAACTGTGGCCGGGGAAGTGACGCCGGCCGCCCCTTACCCCCCGGGCGAGGCCTGGATTTTCCGGAAGGCGAAGGAGCGAAGCCCTCCAAGAACATGGTGCCATCACGGATTTCACGGCTTGCGGGGCGCGTTCGGGAATACCTGCGGGGATCAGCCATTTGAACGGGAGTGCGGTGATGCGACCGCGTGCTGCGGCGGTCGGGGTGCGGGCCTCAAGCCCGTGAGATTCGGAATTTGCAGGGCCGGTTTGCGGGCGTCAAGGAGCGCAAGGGTCTGCGGACGCCAACACTGCCGATCATGTTGCACTTACGCCCAACCGGCGAAGTTTAGAATTCCGACGACTGGAAACACGATCGGACATTGCTTTGAATGTCGGAATGTCCTAGTCTCCGGGTCGGCCGTTCGGTGAGGAGCCGGCGCTGCGTCGAAGGGGTGCACCATGAAGAACCCTGCGGCCGTCTGTGTACACCAGGATCCGAGCGGCGCCGCGATTCCACCGTTAAATCCCCGAACGCTCATTCCTCCAGGCACGTCATGAAAGCTGCGCACGAGGCGCCGGTTCCTCCCGCGGCGTGGCGCCGCCTGCTTGCCGTGGCCGCGTTGCTGACGCTGCTCCTTGCAACCGCCAAGGCGACGGGCGATGCCCCGCAGGACGAAACACCTCCGCTGCCGCAGGAACTTTCCGAACTGGCGCGCAAGTACGCCGCGGTCGCCGAGTGGCGGGGCATTTTCGATGCGAGCGAAACCGGATCGGTTTCGTGGACCTCCGTGGGCGGCGACAATCGGGGTTTCCAGAGCGTCGACAGGAAGTCGCGCGGTCATTTCAGAATCCAGCGCAACACCTCGTATGGCTGGGAGCCCGAGCGCGGCATGTTCCAATGGGGAGCCGACAACGAGGTGTCGGGTGAGATCACCGTCGCCGATGACATCCAGTCCTCGGGGTGGCACAAGGGAGGGCAAGGACAAGAGTGGCGGGATCAGCTGTCGGGCACGGCGCCCGCCGTGGGACCCCAATTCGGAATCTGGCTCGACCGAAAGCACGCCTGGATCCGCGTGGGCGACCCTAATGAGGCGCGGATGCTCTATCAACGCGTTGGACGGATCGTGTACGACGAGGGTCGAGGGGACGGGCTGGTACACCTTAAGACCATGTCGCTCAACAAGACCGAGAGGCAGTCCGGATTCCTCCCGCCATTTCGCTCCGACTTCTGGACCTCCGCGGCGACCTATCGCGTCGCCGCCCAAGGCCCAGGGGTTCTCCACTTCCAGTGCGTAGGCAAGGAGATCGCCCGCACGCAACAGCCTCAGATCACGCACCGCAGCCGCGTGACCCTCTTTCCCATCTATGACGACCTCGAAGTCAAGGTGACGATCGAGGGCTACGAGAAATGGCTGCCTAAAGGATCGCTGGCAAATCGCTCCATGCCGGGCAACCACCTCTCGGCGCGCGCCATGCTCGTACCCAAGGCCGGGGGGGCGAAGACGCCCACGGTGAAGTGTTTCCGGTTCGAACTGGTCGACGCTTCGCGTGAGCCTGGCGTGTGCATGAACTGGCCGCTGCTCGGTGCGGACGACGACCAGCCACCCGAAAAGGACCCGGCGCCCGACCTGCGATTCGCCGCCGACCACGGAGCGATCCTGACGAAGGAGAATCTCTCGGCCGAACTGAAACCGGTCCAGAACAGCGAAGGTCGCGAATCCGCAAGCGCGCGCATCGACAGCTACGACTTCGGCGGCACCGCCGAGTTGCAGGTGGTCTGCGTTCTTGAGGGTGGACGCGAGATCTGCGGCGTGCTCGAGACCGGCGAGAGCCAGCTTCTCCCCATTCCGATTCCGTATCGGCGCGGCGGGTCGCGCATCGCACGAGCATGGCAGGAGCGCAACAAGGTCAGTGGCGCCGACGGCGACGACCTCGATGACCAGCCCGTCGGCGATGGCAATCGCGGCGACGGCTTCTCCACTTTCGAAGAGTACCGCGGCTTTGTTTGGGACCGCGCGCACCATCGCACCAGGCCGGGCCACAAGGACCTGTTCGTGCACAACGCCATCGGCAAAAAGGCCATGGACGGCATCTACCTGTTCACGGACCGCACCCACCTGGACGTGCGCTACGAGTTGCGTCGTGATGAGATGCCGCTCTCGCGCCGCATGAACGTGAACCGCTCACCGGATTCACCCCGCGCAAGCCAGGAGCACCAGCACGGACTGGTTCTCGACCTCATCGACGGGGCGATTGCCTCCGAGGCCGTCATCGAAGGCGACGTCTGGCGGCCCAAGCACACCACCATGGTCGTGATCCTCAAGTCCCTCCTCGCTCCGGAGCAAAGCGTGGAACTCGCTGCCACGATCGCGCACGAATTGCTGCACGCCATCGGCGTGCATCATCATGGCGAGACGGACCTCGGCAACGTGGAGTGGGTCCGGAAGGAGCGGATGGCCAACGGCATCCTGGAGTCCTGGTTCGAGGAGCGGCAGGTCGGATGGGACAGCGGAGCCTTTGCCTACCTCGGGCAGGCTTTCACCATTCGCCTCTTACGGCCCAACGGCAGCGAGATACGGGCCCAGGACTTCCCGAAGCTCCTCACAAGTCCGGTGATCAAATATGTGGGCTGCCACGGGGGGCAGCATTCCGGCGTGGTCGACTGCGTGACGCGCTACGACTGTGCGAACGCGTTCAAGCTGCCAGGGCGCCCGCGCGACCGCATCCTGTCGCCGGGTGAGCCAACCGGAATGGGGTTGTGCACGACGGCGGTCGGCACAGCCTTCAATGCGCCCGCACCCGGGCAAAAAGACCACTCCACGTTTGTCCGCTACGGCGACGCGACGCGCGGCGGTTGTTGCAAGCAATTCGGTGTGCGCGACGATGCACCTCACCCTCCGGTCAAGCCATGAACCAGAGCGCGATCACAACGCTGTTCCTCATGGCGGGCCTGTCCGTGCTTGCCGGGGCGACGACCTCGTGCAGCAAGAAGGCGCCGGTTGTCGTGCCGACCGCGGCGCCGAGTTCTACGACGAATCCCACGCCCGTGCCCCAGGCGGGCCCGATCGTACAGGCTGATGAACCGGAAGCCGCCCGACCGCGGCCGTCGGTCCTGGTCTTTGTAGAGGGCGGGCCGGACGACAAGACGATCTGGCGCGGCTGGCCCGTGCTCGTGCATGCGGCGATCCTCCAGGGCGACGGCAAGGCAGAGTTGACGGTGAGCGGGCCATCGACGATCGCGCCGGAGCGACGGGGCAGGATCTGGGTCATCCCGCCGGCCACGAGCAAGCAACTGATGCCGGGCACCTACACCTTCGCCGTCGGCGCGGGCAGCACGGAGGTGGTCCTCTCGGATCCTCCGTCGGCGCCCACTCCGCAACACCTCGCGATCCTGCGCCGCCTTTCGGCGCACGCCGATCTCGCCCTTGGCAATACCGACGCGGCGCTCCGCACATCGAGGGAGTGGATCGCCGCCGAACCGAAGTCGGTGGAGGCGCGCACGGTCCTCGGCGATGCGCTGCGAGCCGCGGGTGACCGGAAGGGTGCGGCCGCCGCCTACGACGAGGCGATCCGCCTGGTCCCGCCGGGCATTCGTCCGCCCGGCAGTCTGCATGCCCGCGCTGCGGAACTGCTGCGCGAGGAGATCGATGCTCTCCCGGCGACGCCGGCCCGGCCGCCGAATCCCGATGAGACCGAGTTCTTCCAGTTGATCGACGCGGGCGCCCGGGCGCTAGCGTCCGGGAATCGCGCCGAAGCCGCACGCTGTCTCGCCGCGGCGGACGCGCTCCACCGCGACCGACGACTCGTGCTTTCGCGCCACGAATTGGAGCAGTTGCAAGCGGCACTTGGCGCCCTGCCTGACGACTCAACGCCGACACCTCCGGTCACACCGCAGAGACCAGACGATCCGGTCGTGCCGTCGAAGGCCGCACCCGGCGTCGTCCTGGCTGCCGAACTCGCCGATGAGAAGATCCGTGCCGATGCGGCCGGTCAATGGGCGGCGACCGCCATCGCGGGTTCGCAGTACGGCAAGACGCAGTATTCCGCTGCGAAAGCGACCGGCGCGCCCGATGTGCCGACCGTCGGCAACAGTCCGGACGCGTGGTGCCCGGCGGGCAAGGACTCAGGGACCGACTGGCTGGAGGTGACGTTCGCGACCCCGGTCCACGCGACCGAGATCCGGGTGCGGCAGAATGATGCGGCCGGTGCGATCACGAAGATCGAGGCCATCGAGCCCGACGGCACGCTGCACGTCTGGTGGGAAGGCGTCGATCCCCTCGTCGCGAAGGCCGCGCGCGACATCGCCTGGTTCGCGGTGCGTGTGCCGAAGACGCCGTACCTCGTCGCCAAGGCCAAGATCACGCTGAATCTCGCCGCCGTGCCGGGTTGGAAGGAGATCGACGCCGTGCAGGTGGTCGGAGCGCCACGGTAGGCTCCCGGAATCATCCTCTCGCACAGCGCGCGCGCAGCGATTCCAGGAACTCCGGTATCGCCGCCGGGCCACCGGTGGAGCGGATACAAGGTGGAACCGCGACTCGGCTTTTCGGCCTACTCGCGCGCGTAGACCGTCGAACCGATGACGATGAACTTGCCTGTCCGGCCCAGCAGGGAGATCCAGCGCGGCCTGTCGCTGGGGCAAATCGCGAACAGATAGCCGTCGAGTTGCCACGTGCCGTGCGCGCCGGCATTCTCGTCGGTGCCGGTGACGAAGGTGCCGTCGGCGCGGAAGATGTATCTCTGGCCACCGCCCTGCCACTTGCCGAGGAGCCCCTTGGCGGTCGCCGGTTCGAGCGCATAGTGCCGGCCGGCGCCGATCTCGATCCACTCACCGTCCTCGCCCTTGCCGGACTTGAACGCTTCCGTCCGCGTGAAGCCATCGGCCGTCTGCGTGATCTCGCCGTCCTTCACACTGAACGTGCCGACGCCGGTGTTTCCCCTCTGCTTCCTTTGGCCTTCGACGTCGAACAGCTCGCCCGACCCGGGCCGGGGGTTGGTTGCGCGAGTGCCATCCTCGAGGAAGATCGTCGTGCTCGCGATCGTCTCTTTGCCGCGAACCTGGTAGTGCCACCAAAGGCCCTGCGGGCTGCCTTGGACAACTCGGGCGACCGGAATCGCCACCCCTCGACCGCTCGGCAGCCATTCCGGCGAACCCGGGAAGCGGTCAGGCGTGTCGCCGGTCGGCAAGTGCTCCCCGGTACCGGCCGTGGCCGCCGGCGGCTTCGACGGCTTTGCGAGCGGTGTGGTGGCAGCCTTCGGATCGATCTCGATACTCTTGAGTAGTTCCTGCAGGCCTTCGGCGTGTTTTCGCAGCACCGCATTGTCCGTGAACAGCAACAAGAGCACCGCGCGCTGTTTATCGCGAACCAGGATCGCCAACATGCGGGTGTGTGCACCGATGGCGAGCGACTCGACATCGAAGCTCACTATGTAGAACTTGCCGGCGTCGCCACGATCCGTGGACTCGAGCTTGCTCGTCGAGATCACTTTCGCATCAGCGTTGATCGAGGCGGCGAGCTCCGCGATCTGCTCCTCCGGGGCCCCCGCCGCTGCCTGCACACCGAGAATCCGCGCCTTCATCATCTCGCCGGCCTTCTGGTCGTTGGGCGACAGGATCCGGACCCCGTCTTCGTCCACAGCCGACCAGCCGCTGGGGAGCGTGTAGCGCACGCCGCTCGCCACGTCAGCGAATGCCAGCGAGCCGCACAGGGCGATGAGCATGGTCACGCCAGCCCGGGCGAGTGGCTTGGGCTTCTTCATCCGCATAGACGAGGCTCCCGCATCGAGTATCGGGGCAGGCCGCCGTATCCCGTTCTGAGCGCCAGCAGCGATTGCGCTTTGCACATGCGATCTTGGGTTTGGGGATAAGGCATTCATCACGGGATGATATGAGGGGGTGAAGAAGCCAGGGTAGGGAAATCCCGCGCCTGTCGTTGGGGGCGGGCCATTCGAACGGGCGTGGGAAGGCAGTGCAGCGGGCGGGGCGGCGGGAGATGCGCGCCAGGATCGCGCCGGACGTGACGCGGTGGGGATTCCGACGGCGGCAGAAACGGCATTCGGACGGAGTGGAAGCCGCTAGCGGCGGTCATGTTGCTATTTCGCCCTCCCGGCGAAGCTTGGAATTCCGACGACTGAAATTGCCGTGAACCGACCGGCGCGGCGCGCGTTAGCCATCTAGACGACATGAAAACTCTCCGCGTAGCCATCCTGGTCGCATGCGCCAGCGGGGCCGTAGTGCCGGCCGCAGGCCAGGAGGCGCCCAAGGCACGCGGCTCTCGACCCTCGACGCGCTTTCTGGAACTGGCGACGGCGCGGAAGCTCCAGATCGCCGCTCTCGAAGCCTACTCGAAGTACGGCAAGTTCCCGATGAACCTGGTGAATCGCGAATGGAGCATACCGGTGTTCGTCGACTCGCACGGGACGCTGTGCGCCGTCGGACATCTGATGGCGATCTCCAAGCGTCAGGACCTGGTGGACGGAGTCCGCGATTCCGACGTCAGCATACGGATTGCGGACTTGAAGGACGGGCCGGTCGTCGACTGGATCCTCGAGTCCGGCTTGACGCAGGAAGAGTGCGCCTTCATTCAACCCAGTTACAAGGCCTGTGAGTTTCATGAAACCGAGCCCACCGCGGAAGAGCGCAAGCGTCTCCAGGCTCACTTTGCGCACGTCACGGCGTATCTGCGCGAGCATCTGCACGAGCACCTGGAGACGGCCGTTCGCCGCTCGCTGGCCGCGAAGCCCGCCAAAGCGCAGAGCCCTGTGGACTTCTTCCTGATTCGATCGCCCAAGGCGGACGGACCGCTGCGATACAAGCTCACGAACATCGGCCTTGAGGCGATCGCGGTGCGGGTGCTCTTTCTCGACAACCAGGGTGCCAAGCGCGGCTCGGACGTGACCACGACCCTCAAGCCACGGGCTGAAGAAGTCGTGCAGAGCGATAGCGGCGACGTGTGGACGCTTGTCGAGTATGAACACAAGAAGGGATGCAGGCTGGTGCCCATCATCGCGTCGCGGATCAGCAACTAGTCGACCCGCCTGCACTTTCGTCGCGCCGACGCGTTCGGTGGATAAGCCATTCGAACGGGCGTGTGAAGGCAGGCTTGTGGGCTGAGCGGCGGGAGATTCGCCCCACGATCGCTCCGGATCCGATCGGATCAGGATTCCGACGGGGGCAGAAACGGCATTCGGACGGAGTGGAAGCGGATAGAGGCGGCTATGTTGCTATTTCGCCCTCCCGGCGAAGCTTGGAATTCCGACGACTGAAGGTCTGACGGCGCGAGCCCTCTCCCACCACGGCTTTCACGATAGGGGTTCGGCCCGTTCCGTTCATCGAGGGTAGTTTGGCGCGTCGGGGGGCTCCAAGCCCCGCACGATCGCGCGGCAGCCGCTGGTTCGCCGCGGTCCGGGTGTGGGTCGTCACTTCCCCGGTTGTGTCGCCTCGATCGCCCGCTGGGTATCGCCCGACGCACGCCACGTCTTCACCAGGCTGGTCCAGCCCGACCCATCGCAGGCGTGGCACATGAGGCTCTCGCGCAGCGGGCGTCCGACGCACGGGCAGGGGATGAATGGGACGAAGAGCGTGATCGCCAGGAGCACCGCGAAGAGCGCGACGATCGCCACGCACCACGCCACCCAGGTCCTGCCGCGCGTTTCGCTCATGCGGTTCGCTCACCAGTATGACCGACCCGGGCGGCAACGGTTCAGAAGTATCGGTTGCACGCCGGCCGACGATGTCGAGAAATCGATGCTCGACCCTCTTACTTCGTCGCGCGGGTTCGGTAGCTCTTCAGCTCCCACGTTTCTATCACAGCGCCGTACACCAGTGTGCGCTTGACGATGCCGACGCCCTGCGCCAGCCAGAACGTGGAGGTCCGGGCATAAGACTTTCGAACGGGCGTGTGAAGGCAGGCTGGCGGGCGGAGCGACGGGAGATTCGCCCCACGATCGCGCCGGATGTGACGCGGTTGGGATTTCGACGGGGGCAGAAACGGCATTCGAACGGAGTGGAATGCGATGGCGGCGGTTATGTTTCTATTTCGCCCTCCCGGCGAAGCTTGGAATTCCGACGACTGGGAGCTCCACGGGCTCCTGGAATGCGAGCATTGCCAGCAGCACGACCGTGGATGAGGCCTTCCCGCACGGGTCAGGCGCGCTTGCCAGCCTTTTCCGCGAGCTGCTCCATCTCCGGCAGGGTCGTCTCGACGAACTTCTTCGCCTCGGCGGACCAGTTGGCCATGCGCTCCTTGGCCTGGTTCAGGTACGTCACCGCGTCGCGGCCGAAGCTGGCCGCCTGGGTGTAGTCTTCGATGGCCATTGCCATGCGGGCGATGGGTGCGGCCCGCCACGCCATCTCGTAGCTGTTCTGGCCCCAAGCCTCGAAGTCGCCGCGCCATCCCTGCGGCATCGATTCGGGGTTGACCTTGGCTTGGATCTTCTTCGCCTCCGCCAGCCAGGCCTGGATATCGTTGTGTTTCGGGTAGGTCTTGAGCAGATCCTCGCAGCCGCTGACCACGTCGATCAGCGTGAACCGGATGTCGCCCTCCGGCTGCTTGGCGGCCACCGCGGCCTTGAACTTGTTGAATGCGAACTTCGTCTGCCAGTAGATGACATCGAGAATGTCGCCGCCGGTCATCTCGGCTTTGTCGTCGTCGTAAAGGCCCATGAGTTCTACCTTCCAGGATAAGAGATTGGACGCGTCCGCGGCGGAAGCCGCGCGCCGCAGTATACGGGCGGGGGACGTAAACGGTCCCTCTGTCAGCGCTGCGCGGCGTGCCAGAGCTCGGCGACAACTCCCGCATGATCGGAAGGCCACAGGCCTGAAGGCGTGCGATCGGCCGTATCGTCGCCCCAAACCTCCACGAACGCGCGGAACTCTCGTGCCGTCGCGGCGCTCTCACGCACCAGGACGAAATCGATGCGCACGGTGAACGCCGGCGTCGGATTCCGCAGGTCCGCATCGTGACCCCAAGTGAGGCCGGAACCCTGGCCTGTACGCTCGTTCCGCAACCATGCATCGTCGAACCCCTGTGATGCCAGGAAGGGATATGCGCCTCCCCCAGGAGCGGGCGAGTTCAAGTCGCCCACGAGGATCACGGTGCCGGTCTCCAGGGCCAACGCCGCCGCGAGTTCCTGCGCCTGCGCCAGCTGAACGTCCGGGAACGGTGTGTCTTCGAGGTGCGTGCCGACGAACCGAACGGACTGCCGCCCAATCGTCGCATCCAAGGCGACATAGCCGCGCGGGATCTCAAGCCCGAGGCTCGGTACGAATAGCCTCGCCTGATAGTTCACCTCCGCCACGCGGGAGATATCAACGTCCCCACGAGCGAGCACGACGTCGTAGTCGGTGAGGCGGATGTCGTCGAACGAGAGCGGATCGACGGACGTGAGCATCGGGAGCTCGACGTCGACATCCTGAACCCTTCCCGCGACTCGGTAGTCGAGTCCGCGAGAGGCCAAAGCGGTCTGGAGAATCTCAAGGTGGTCGTACAAGACCGTCTCGGCGGGAGTGGTTCCTCCTGCGACCGAATCGCCGGGAGACTGAATGCGGATGAGGGCCACCTCCTGTAAGGCGACGAGGTGCGGACGCTTGCGGGCGATCTCATCGGCGATCGCTTCCGCGCGTTCCGCGAAGTTCGTCGCGAGCAACTGTTGGAACGCCTGCGCGGCGAGAATCGGGATCTCCTCGGGACTGCCGGCCGCCAGCAGCGGCTCGGTGTCGAACCCGAAGTACACGTTCTGCGACATGACCACGATGCCGTTTCGGCCCGCCGGCTCGCCGCACCCCGCGGCGACGGCCATGAAGAGGACGGCGACCGAACGGATTGAACCATGGATGAGTTGCATGCGCGTTCTCCCTTTCAATCTGGGCGGTGGAACGCAAAAGCGATGCCACGCGAAAGACGCTGGATTCGCGGACCCGCTGAGGGTCGTGGGTCAAATTTGCGCGCAGAAAGGCCGCACCGACACCGAGTACGGGAACTTGTTGAACACCGGCGCGACTGCAATACTGAAGCGCGATGCTCCGCGAACCGGTGGCCCGGCAGATCACTCGCGCCACGCTTGAGGCGATCGCAAAGTCGCAGATGAAGTGGCGGAGCCCGGAAGCGGTGTGGCAGGCATTCCGTACGTGGTCCGCGGGCAAGGGTGCGACGATCGCCCTGTCGTATGAGCTGAAGCCCCCCTTCTTCCATGAACTGCAGACGCTCTACGACTTCGGAATCGAGAGCTGCCCGGCCCTGGGCGAAGAGGGAGTGCTCCGGACATGCGGACAGGGCTTTGCGAGCATTCTGCTTCGCGAGCGTCTGCCGGACCTGATGGACGCGTGCATGAGTGGGGGACGAGACCTGCCCGCCTCGCTCGAAAATCTCTTCCGGCGATTCATGGACCATTATGCCGGCGACCTCTATCGCGTTCAGACCCGATGTTCCGCCGGCCGCGCTTCGTTTACGCTTGCCTACGCAGAACCCGAACTCACGGCCCGTCATCTCGCGCAATTCGGCATCGACCCCGCGCGCTCGTTCCGCAAGGGCTTCCGCGTGATTGCCTCCACGATCGAGGCGTGCCTCGAGTACATCCTGGATCCGTGGTCCGCGAAGAACCTCTCGTGCGATGTGGATGCGGGGAGCATCGACATCCGGGTGCCCGCGGGCTCCCAATTCAACTTCCGGAAGCTTGTCGAGACGCTGACCCGATTCGCGCAGGATCTGCAGCAGCGCCACCAAGAACAGCTCCTCGCGCGAGACCTCGAGCACGACCCGATCCTGCAGGGGGCGTCGATGCGCGAGAAGTGGGAGAAGATCAAGCTCGCGAGCGCCAGCGACGAGCTGGTGCTCCTGCGGGGCGAACCCGGCACGGGCAAGACGCACCTCGCCGAACGCATTCACGCGATGAGCGGTCGCAAGGACCGCCCGTTCGTCGAGGTCTGCCTGACGGCCGACCTTGGCGCCGACAATCTGGTCCAGAGTCACCTTTTTGGCCACGTGAAGGGCGCGTTCACCTCCGCGCACGAGGACAAGCAGGGATTCTTCTCGCAGTCGAACAGCGGGACGATCTTCCTCGACGAGATCGGTGACGCGAGCGCGGATCTCCAGGCGAAGCTGCTTCGCGTCCTCGAGAAGAAGACCTTCAAGCCGCTGGGATCCACACGCGACGTCATTGTCGACGTGCGCATCGTGGCGGCGACGAACAAGGATCTCGAAGCGATGGTCCGAGCGGGGACCTTCCGCGAGGACCTGTACCACCGCCTGAACGTCATTCAGATTGAAATGCCGCCGCTTCGCGGTCGGGCGTCCGAGATCCCCGCCTTGTGCGAACACTTCATCCGGCGCGTGGCCACGGACGTGAAGCGACCCGTGAAACCAATTTCCACGGACGCGACGAACTTCCTGATCGGATACGCATGGCCGGGAAACATCCGTGAACTGATCCATGCGCTCAAATATGTGCTGCTCTTCTCCCGCGGGAGCAGCATCGAGAAGCGAGATCTTCCGGAATACATGACCAAGGCGTCGACGAAGCGCGTGCCGACGCCCGTATCGGGCGATCAGGCGGCGCCGGTGTCGGACGCGGTCATCGATTACGCCGCGCTGTGCAGGGCGCTCGGCGAGGCGGACACTTTGCCGAGGGCGAAGAACGACACCGCGAGTCACCCGTGGCACATCGATTACGCGAAGAAGGTCTACCTTCGCGCGCTGATCCAGCACTGCAAGGGCAACCTCCGCAGAATCACGACGTACTGGGATTGCACATCCGAGCGCACCGTCCGGACGCTCGTAAAACGGTTCGGGCTCTGGGACGAACTGGAGCAGGCGCGTCGCTCGTAGTTGCGGACATCCGGCGATTCTTGTCCGCGAGCCGGCTGATTCTGCGCGCAGAAATGTCCCGCCGTGCAGCCGCAACCGCGTTTCCGCGTTTCATCGCGCGCGGCACGGAGTTTGCGTTCGTGACGTTCGTGTCATGAATGCTCGGGGAACACGTGTAAGGAGATGCTCGATGAGAGTTTTCGTCATGCTCGCGTTGGCGGTGATCTCATTCAGTTCGGTGGGCTGCGCGTCGATGTTCGCGTCCGGACCCGACTGGGTGCCGGTGAATTCGACCCCGCAGGGAGCGGATGTGAAGCTGGATGGCGTGCGTGTCGGAAAGACGCCGATGGTTCTGCCGCTGTCGCGCTCGTCCGACGGAGTGTTCGATTTCGAGCTTGCCGGATTCGAGCCGTTGCGACTCGATCTGGACAAGGTCCTGAATGGCTGGTTCATGGCCAATTTTCTCTGGGGTTGGCTGTTTCCCGTGGGGATGGGCGTTGACGTGGTCAGTGGATGCGCTGGGAAATTCTCGACGGATCCGGTGCACGTCGAGCTCGTCCCGAAGAAGGCAGCGAGGCGGCCATGAGGTACCTGCTGGCCTTCGTCCTGCCGTTGCTGGTCGCGTCCTCAGTGGGCTGTATGCACGCGACCTGCATTCCGGAACTTACGTACCCGGTGCCGCCGCCGATTCCTGCGAAGGCGAGCACGGTCCTCGTCGACATTTCGGACGAACGTCCGCACGGAGACAGGCTCGGCAAGTATGGCGGAGGCGCATTCACCATCGACTACGTTCTTCCGCGCGAACGACTGCTTCCGTGGATCAGCGACGCCCTGGCGTGCGAGCTGGCGGCACGAGGGTACTCGAATACGCGCGCCGCGACCGCGCCCGTGGAGGGTACGTATGTCACGGGCAGGGTCTGCCGGGTCGTCTATGCCCACTCGCCCTTCCGCGTAATTGCCGCGATCGCGCTCACGCTCGAAGTCTGGCGCGACGGCAGACGCATCCACGAATCGACCTGGGAGCGAACCGGCGAACCGCCCGCGAGCCTGATGGGCTGGAGCACGGCTTCGGCGAAGGGGCTGGAAGCGGCGCTCTCGCTTCTACTGGATCACGCGGTGCCCGGCATCGTCGCGGCACTCGACGAGCCGGAGAAGTGACGGGTATGCGCGATTTCCGGCAACACTTCGCCCCCGATCCCGAACGGAACGGTAGCAGACGAAGTCCCTCCAAGCGTCGGCGAGCGCCGAGTGCCCCACGACATGACGTACTCCTACGAGTCGCAGCTTCCGGGGTAGCCGACGAGCATTCGCTTCAACGAGACGCAGGCAACCACGAAGGTTTGTGCGCGGCCCTGTATTTCCTGGAGTCCTCCGCCGCCTGGCCTTGGAGTTTGCTGATGCGCACGTCCCAACCTTCGTTGAAAAGCCTCGCGGCACTCTCGCGGTCCCCGGTGAGCATCACGTATTCTTCGGCGCCTTTGATGGCGTATTCGGCCGCCAACTCCGGCTTTCCCCTTTCGGTTTCCAGACGCATGATCTGGTCGAGGGCGGCCTTGTAAGCGGCGCCGTCTCCGGCGAGCAGGGCGGCGTTCTTGATCGGGTGGTGCGCGCCGGCCTTGCCGTTGCGGTAGTTCTTCTGCTCCTGTTCGAGATTTTCGCCCAGGGCTTTGGCCTCGGCGTCGATGTCCTTGGTGGGGAACTTGAACTGTCCGGCGTAGGCCAGCTTCTTGCCGTTGATTTCGATCAGCGCGTTGAGGTGTTCGACGCTGCGTTTGTGTCCTCTCTCGTTGAGGGTCAGCAGCAGCTTGGCGGATTCGAGGCAGGCGGCATAGTCGCCGAGGTTGTTCGCGATGCTCGATCGCTGGTTGGCGTCGAACTGTGGCCAGTCGCTTTCGGTGTAGGTGGCCAGCTGGTGGCGCCTGTTCTCGAGGGTTCTCCTGGTGTCGCACCAGTTCATGGCGCCGGCGGCCTTGTCGATCTGCCGGGCGTGCTTGGCGAGGTCGTCCTCGAGGCGCTTGATGCCGGCCTCGGTGTCGGCGATGATCTTCTTGCGCTCGGGCCCGTAGTCCTTGGCCTGCTTGTACTGTTCGTCCTGCTTGGCGACCTTTTCGATCAGCTTGGGGTCGACGATGACGTTGAGCGTGCGGGTCGCCGAGGCACCTTTGGCGGTGGCGGTGATGGTGAGGGTCCCGTTGCGGGGGACGAAGGGGATGCGGATGGAGGGTTTTTCGTTCCAGCCGGACATGTTGGCGGGCTTGACGTAGAACTCGGCGGGCGGGTCGAAATAGTGGCCCGTGAAGCTGCCGTAGGTGACGACGTAGTGGGTCTCGGGAAAGTCGTAGTACTGGTTGGGAAGGATGTGGTTGCAGCCGAAGGGGACAAGGCCCCCACTGGCGATGTACATGTTGTTGTCCACGCCGGTGTCGACCCAGTGCCTCGACATCCCGTCCGCGAGCTTGTCCTTTCCTTCCTCCTCGGGAGGCCGGCGCATGCTCATGCGGACGAAGGATTTTTCGGGCCCCGCGACGTTGGAGGTGACCGGGCTGCCGACGAACTTGTACTTGTCGGCGGTGACGCCGCGGTCGGGGCGGGTGACGGTCTGCAGCGTGACGCGGTAGTGGTACGACTGATACTTGAGCGTGCCCTTGTAGAGGCCGGCGCCGATGTCGTCCGTGAAGCTCATCTCGGCGGGCGTTACGCCGGGCGCGTAGGTGGGCTTGTCGAAGTAATACCCCGGCGGCTGAACGGCCTCCCAGGCGCCCGCAGGGTCGGCCGCGCGTTCGACTCTCAGGCAGAGGCCTTGGTCGGGCTTGGCGGAGTCGAGCGTGGCCAGGATGTCGGTGTCGACGACGACGCTCGTGAGGTGGTACATGACGTCGGCGCGTCGCGTGAAGATGCGCAGGCCGCCGGTGGCGGGAGTCACCGCGGGAGCCTGTTCGGCCGGCGGGCTGAACGCGCCGCCGCCGAAGAGATATCCGCGGAGCTCCAGCGCCTCCTTCGGGGGCGGCTCCATCCCCTCGGGGATCGGGATGTCGTACGCCTGCAGGCGGGGGAGATGCTCGACCGTCTCGGGCACGTTGCGTGCCGGGATGCGCACGTCGGCGCAGAACACGAACGTGAGCACCGCGGCGTTGAACTTGTCCTTTGCGGGGTCGACTCCCTTGAGGTATTCCGCAAGGCCCTTCACCATGTCGTCCGACAAGGGCAGGCCGCGGTAGCTTTGGGCGCTGACGGCTTCCTGCGCGGCCTTTGGATCCAGCGAGTAGGTGAACGCGGAGTAGGGCGGGACGTAGATCGCGGGGTTCGCCGAGACCTTCACGTCGGGACGGAACTCGTAGGGCGACTGGGTTTCCTTGTCGGGGGCGGGGACGCGGCGCACGCTCAGCTGAACTGAAGGGGCCGACTCGGGGATGTTGCGCTGCATGTAGGCTTCGGCGAGCGTGGTCAGCGACGCGGCCTCCCGCGGATCGGCGCCGGCCTGGACGAGAATCTGCTGGACCGACTCGGAGAGCGTCATCGGCGGCTGGACGGCCGCGTTGGCCAGCTGTTCGGCCATGAGGGCGCCCTTCTTTCTCTCGACCTGCTCCTTCTCCCACTTGGCGCGGGCCTCTTCGGTGATCTGGTGGATCAGCCAGAGGCGCCGGCTGCGGTCGAGATCCTGGCGGAGCCGTTCGCTGAGGGCGTTGAGCACCGCATCGGAGTAGGGGCGGATCGTGTCGGTGATTTCGATCTTCACTTTCTTGAGCGCGTCGGGGAACACCTCCTTGCGAATGGCGACCCACTGCCCGACGTATTTGCGGGCCCAGTCCTCCTCGGTGACTCCTTCGTTGTCCTTGAGATTGTGCCAGAGACTGTCGAGCCGGATCTGGAGCATCAGCTCCGGCTTGGTCTTCGCGCTCTCGAGGTAGCGCTGGGCCCGTTCGGCGGCGTCCTTCCGCTTCGACAGCGCGGCCCACTCGGTTTCCAGGTCGACCCACTGACGTGGGTCGATGGGCTGGTCGGCCTTGAGCTCCCGGTCCAGCTTCTCCAGGCGGGATTTCTCCGCCTCGGTGAGCGGCTTCGTGGTGAAGTCGACCGGTCCCTGGTTGAAGTTGCGGGAGTAGAAGATGACCGGCTTGATGTTGGCCAGGAGCGTGCCGGCCGGCTCGTCCTTGAAGCCCTCCTGGGTCGGCGCGGGCAGTTCGAGGACTTTCTGGTCCATGTGCCGTCCGGTGCCGAAAATGGCGCTCCCCTCGTAACGGTGCTGTTCGGCCAAGTAGGCCTTCCACGCTGACTGCTTGGCGGAGAGCACGCGCTCGTCCCGGCCGGCGATCGCCAGCGCCTGCGCGTCGCCTTTTTCGGGGTCGGCCAGCTGCACCCGCGCGGAGAACCGCTTGACCTCCCCTCTGGCTTTCTCCTGCTTCTTCTCGTCCTCCTCCGTGAACTCCGGCGGGTGGCTCTCGACGGTGAACTCGTACTGAGCAGGGCCGACGTAGCCCCGGTAGAGGGCGTCGGCGATGTCGTTGCCGAGGGGCGCGACGTACTCGCTGTCGTAGAGCGCGAGCCCGGCATCGCCGATGCCGTACACCGCCATCAGGATGCCCACTTCCGGCACCAGCAGCGGCACGATGATCATCAGCTGCGCCCTCCAGTCGCTGCCGGCCTCGTAGGAGGCGACGACCTGGCCGATGCCCGGGAGCATCAGGACGAACTCGTGCGCCAGGGTGTAGTTCAGTTCGGCGGGGTCGCCGCCGCTGAGCGAATACGCCCTCAGCACGTTGGCGCCCGACTGCACGGCGCCGATGTTCAGGAACGTGTTGCCCAGGAAGCGGTCGGTGATTCCCACCAGCTTGTTCTGCTTCATCAGGGCCGTCACGTTCGCGTGCATGCCGGTCATGCCCAGCTTCTGGAGCAGCGCGGTGGGCTTCCGTCCGTTCGGCGTCTCGATGAATCCATACTCCCCGGCCAGATGCGTCATGATCGAATGGCCGAGCTGGCTCACCTTCGCGTGGGCCGCCAGCTGCGCGTAGCGCGCGTAGGTTTTGGGGAACTTGCCGAACTCGCGCAGGCCGAAGAAGATGCTCCGGCTCTCGCCGTCGATCTGCCGGAGCAGCGCCATCTGCTCCGGCGTTCGTCCGCTCTTCTCGGCCTGCTTCAGGATGAACTCGACGATGTCAGGCCGGGTGGCGTTGAGTTGGCGGAAGCTGTAGAGCAGCTGCACGCGCGCCTGCTCGGAGTAGTTGCGGAGGAACTCGTCGCGGATCGAGGACCAGTGGGCGTCGTTGTGTTTGCCTTCCAGCTTGAGCTGCCTGCGGAGCGTCCCCTCGTCGATGACCTTCTCCAGGAACGCGCGCTTCTCGGGGGCGTCCGGGTCGGGCGCGAGGAACTCCCCGACGCGGTGCTGGCTGGTCTCGCAGATGGTGTAGACCATGAACTCCTGGCAGCGGCGGTTGTATTCGGCGCGGGCCGCGGGGAGGTGGTTCTTCCAGTTGGCCTTGTCGTCGCCGGCGATCTCCTCCGCCAACGGCTGGAACGCCCGCTCCGCGGTTTCGTCGGTGAGCTGCTTCTTCGAGTGCAGCTCGCGCAGGTCGGCCGAGATGTCGAACGCCGTCTGCCAGCGGTCGAGAAGAGTCCTGCCGTTCAAGTCGGGCGGGGCGTTCGACAGCGATTCGCCGAAGATCCGCTTCATGTGCTCGGGCCGCTGCTCGCGGGGCAGGCTGGAGTACTCTGTCTTCAGCGTGCCCTTGCGCAGCCGTTCGAGCATCTGGAAGCCGTCGTCGAGCGCGCGGAGGTGGTACTTCACCGCCGGGTTCTTATCGTGGAGGTAGTGGAGGAACTCGAAGTAGTTGGCGACGGCGGCGTCGTAGGAGTGTCCGGCGACGAGCTTGGGCGGCAGGCCGTCGAACATCACCCGCGTGGCGTCCTCGCGGAACGCTTCTTTCGCGCGGGCGTTGCCGGTCTTGGGATCGGTCTCGATGGTGTTGAAGAGGAGGTGGTTGAGGCGGAAGTCGGGGTTGTGCTCCTTCAGCTCCTTGATGCGGATGGGCCGCGGCTCCTCGACGGCCTGGGCCTCGGCGCCGGCGCGGAGCTGCTTCTCCATCGTGTCCAGCACGCGAAGCTGCATCTGCTGCACGACCGCGCCGCAGTAGGTGTACGCCCCGGGCGTACGGCGGAGGGTGAACATGGTTTCGGCCGCGTGGACGCGGAAACGCCGCTTGCCTTCGGCATCGACCTGCACCTCGACCACGCGCCAGTCGGGGTACTTGTCCCGGCCGGCGATCGTGGCGATGTCGAGCGCCTCGATTTTGAGGTTGTGCATCTGCTCGAACTTGTTCTTGAAGAGCTCGACCATGCGGCCGTCCGCGTCTTCGGCGCGCACCCACCGGCCGTCCTTGAACTCCTCGACGTACACGGTCTGATCGACGTCGCTGGACATGCCGGCCTTCTGGTTGCCCGAGTCGGAGCGGTGCATGCGCTGCTTGCCGCCCGAGTCGTTGACGATCGCCTCCCAAGTCTGGAGGATCATGAGCACGCGGTGGTCGGCCATGTCGGTGGAGTGTTCCGGGGAGATGACCTTGTTTTCGATGAGCGTCTTGACGGTGTCGAAGTCGCCGGTGCGGTAGATCTCCTGCATGGCCGCGAGGGGCATGGGCCCGTTGCCGACGCCCTTTCCGTCGACCCACTTGCGGTAGACCGCCTCGGTGGCGGCGAGCTTCGCGGGGTCGATGGTCTTGACCTTGTGCCCGTCGGCGTGGACGAGCGTGACGCCGCGCGGGAAGCCGTGAGGTGCGGGGCGTTCTTCTTCTTCCTGTTGCGGCAGGGTGGTGGAGACGCCGATGTCGCTGAAGTGATGGACCTTGCCGGTGGCGGACTTGCCGTCGGAGTCGACGGTGGCCTGTTCGCGCGTGGCGAGCCAGCGTCCGGCGGACGGATCGAGCTGGACGATCCAGAGTTTCGCGCCGGCGGTCATCGGGGTCGTGAGCGGCCAGGTGACGTCGAGCCCTTCCGGGATCGCGAGGCCGGAGGGTTCGAAGCGGCCGGCGGCGACGAGTCCACCGCCATCGGCGTGTTGTTTTAGCGGCGCGAGGTCGACGATGGGCGTGCCGCGCGGGTTCTGTGCGGAGAGGGGTGAACCGGCGGGGAGGGTGATGCGAATGATGCTGGAACTCGGCGTGGGGTTGGGGCTTGGCTTCGGATCATCGGATCGCCCGCAGGCGCCGAGGAGTACCGGCAGAACGATCGCCGCCCAGGTGATCCGAGTCCACATTTGCATGCCCTCCTGCGACGAGGAGGATAGCGCGCCGGGGGTGAACCGCCAAGACTGGAGAACGAACCGCCAAGTTCGCCAAGGCGCCAAGACCCAGAGGAGCACGCCGATTGACGGCTTTCAGATTGACGATTGACGATTCGGACGCGTTCGCGACGTCCTCCGTCGTCACCGGCTCGCGCGTCCGCGCCCCCCGGAGCCCCGCAGGATCGCCTTCAACCAGGCGGGCACCGGCCCGGCCCGGAAGGCCGGCCGACTGTGCGTGAACACCGCGACACGTTTGAAGGGCGGGGCATAAGACTTTCGAACGGGCGTGTGAAGGCGGGCTGAGCGGCGGGAGATTCGCCCCACGATCGCGCCGGATGTGACGCGGTGGGGATTCCGACGGGGGCAGAAACGGCATTCGGACGGAGTGGAAGCCGCTAGCGGCGGTTATGTTGCTATTTCGCCCTCCCGGCGAAGCTTGGGATTCCGACGACTGGGAGTTTACCGCAGCCAGCCCTTTGCCAGAAACACGTAGAGCGCGAGCAGCATCGCCATCCCGACCCCGAACGACACCTGTGGAAGCGTAAGCGGCCACGGGTTTCCGTCGAGATTCATGCCGAACATTCCGCCGATCACCGCGGGCACGAGCCCAAGGACGCTCGCCACGGCCAGGAGGCGCATCACCTTATTCATCTCGAACGAGACGACATTCAGGTGCAGATCGATCACCGACAGCAGGCCTTCGCGCACGTTGTCGACCGTCTCGTAGAGATAGTCCGCCTCGTCCGCGAGCTTCTTGACGAGTTCGCGCTCAGGCTCTCCGAGCCCGGGGAGCGAGCGCCGCCCGTCGGCCAGCCCCGAGAGCATCCCCTTCAGCCGCCAGACATCCGCCTTCGCTTCCGAGAGCTCGCGCTTGAGTCGAAACGTCTTCTCGAAGAAATCGTCGCGGTTGCTCGGGACAGAGACCTCCTCCAGCGTCCTCAGCTCGCGCTCCAGGACCCCTGCGGCCTCCTCGTTGCGTTGGACCGCCAGCCGCAGCAGCGCGAGGGCCATGCGGGTCGAGAAGAGCGCGCCGCCCGCGGGAAGCGCCGCGCCGACGGACTGGTGCAGATCAGTCGAGTGCTGCGAGAGCGTCAGGGCCCCGTCGCCCGCCGCCAGCAGCATCACGCCCGTCCGGTCGATCGCACCGTCCTCCCCGACGCCGGGGAGCCAGACAAATAGCGATGTGAAGGACCCGCACGGCTCGATCCGCGGAAAACTCGCTCCCGAGAAACTCGCGCGAAGGCTTGCCCCGTCGATGGAAAGAGCGTGAGCGAGCTCATCGACCTTCTCGGAGGCCACCGACGCGACGTGATACCAGTCGCGTTCATGGCGGGGCGCCCAGCTAAGCACCTCCTGCCACGTCGACGGCTGCGCGTGCCCCCCCACGGACCAGCGGCTCACCGCCGTCGATCCGCCCTTCGCCGGCGCGCCTCTGCGCTTGCGATGCCGGGCCATCGACGTTCCCGCGCGCGCGCCGAAGAGAATCGCGCGAAGAAGTCTCAGGATCCGCAGCGCCGGCGACGAGCGGAGCGCGTCGCTCACCTGCGGGAGCAGCGAGACTATGGGCGCGACGATGATGAAGGCATCAAGCATCCTCCACGCGCCAAGCATGAACGCGCGGCGGTCGGGTGCGCGCGAAAGCGACACGGCATACTCCAGTGCAAAGAGACCGGTGATGATCCATTCGAGCGCGTCGAAGACCCTGTGCACCCCGTCAGGCACGCTGAAGAGGAGGGGGACGAGACCGAACGAGAGGGCCATCAGCGCGAGAAAGCCCATGGTGGCCTCGCCAAGGAGCGCCGCCAGTCTCTCACGCATCGCCGCGATGCTATCGGAGGTGCGCAATCCGTACAATGGAGCGCGTGACCGAGCCGCGCTGGCTCACGAGACTGTCGCGCGCACCATCGGGCAAGCCTAGGATGTCCGGTAGCCACGCCGCCTGTAGAATCTGGCTGATCACTTCGCGAGAAGGTGCCGCCATCTTCTCGCGCTCCTGCAGCATCTCCCGATCTCGCCATTCTGGACCCTCCGAAGAATTCCGAGCCGTTCGATCTCCCGCTCGCTCATGCGAACCTCCGCGTTCTCGTCCATCGGCCCTCCCTGTCGGGGCGCCAACTCTAGCCTCGAACCGGACATTTCTACTTGGACTAGAACCCGAATCGATCATTCGGCGGCGTCCCCCGGAAACCTGTAACTTGTGGCCCTCCGCCGTCGTCGATATGATTGGAACCAGATGAGCCCAATCCTTTCCCTGATCCTGGCGTCGGCGATCTCGAGCCCCGAGCCCACGCGCGAACACGTGCAGCTCCTGGTGGCCGCGATCGAATTGCACGCCTCGATCGGCAACGAATCGCATCTCTCGGACGCGGCGCACGCCGCTGCCGATCCCGCGTTCTGGTACGACTATGCTGCCGCGTCGACCCTCGATGCCCGCACGCAGTCGTTCGAGACTCGCATCACCTACACACTCGCCTCACCGGTCTTCCGCGACCTTCTCTAACCGTCCGCCGCGCCTCCGGTCGTCCTCTTTTCGCATCTTCAGTCTTTCGTAATCGAGGCGTCTCCCCATGGCGGACTTGGAAGGTTTCTTCGACTGGATCGGCAAGGTCCTCGGCTGGGTCTTCGGCACCCAGAACGAGCGCATGCTGCGCCGCTACTGGCGCACCGTCACGGAGCAGATCAACCCCCTCGAACCGGAAATGATGGCCCTGCCGGACGAGGAATTCCCCAAGCGTACGAAGAAGCTCCGCGAGCTCCTGAAGTCGGGGGCAACGCTCGACACCCTCCTGCCCGAGGCGTTCGCCCTCTGCCGCGAAGCCGCGCGCCGGACGATCAAGATGCGGCACTTCGACGTGCAGCTCATCGGCGGCATGGTCCTTCACCAGGGCAAGATCTCCGAAATGGCCACCGGCGAGGGCAAGACGCTCGTCGCCACCCTCCCCGCGTATCTGAACGCGCTCACCGGCAAGGGCGTCCATATCATCACCGTAAACGACTACCTCGCCCGACGCGACCCCCAGTGGAACGGCCCCGCGTTCGACCTGCTCGGCGTCAGCGTCGGCTCGATTCAGCATGAACAGTCGTACCTCTACGACCGCATGCACAGTCCCGATACCGAAGACCGCCTCCACCACCTGCGCCCCGTGTCACGCAAAGAGGCGTACGGCGCCGACATCACGTACGGCACCAACAACGAGTTCGGCTTCGACTACCTGCGCGACAACCTCAAAGTGCGCACGGAGGACCAGTGTCAGCGTGACCACGCGTTCGCAATCGTCGACGAAGTCGATTCGATCCTCATCGACGAGGCCCGCACGCCCCTCATCATCAGCGGCCCGACCGACGAGAAGCAGGAGAAGTACTACGTCGCCGACCGCGTCGCGCGGAAACTCGCCAAGGGCGAGGAGATCCCGGGGAAGGACCGCGAAAAGATCCAGACCGGCGACTTTATCGTGAAGGAGAAGGAGCACGTCGTCTTCATGACCGACGCCGGCATCCAAAAAGCCGAGGAGCAGGTCGGCGTCGGATCCTTTTACACCGGCGACAACATGGACTGGCCGCACTTCCTCGAGACCGCCCTCAAGGCGCATCACCTCTACCGGCGCGACAAGGACTACGTCATCAAGGAGGGCGAGGTCATCATCGTGGACGAGCACACCGGCCGCATGATGCCCGGTCGGCGATGGAGCGACGGCCTCCACCAGGCGGTCGAGGCGAAGGAAGGGCTGAAAATCCAGGAGGAGTCGCAGACCTACGCAACGGTCACCCTCCAGCACTACTTCAACATGTACGACAAGCTCGCCGGCATGACCGGCACCGCGGCGACGGAGGCGGTCGAGTTCGAGAAGATCTACGAGGTCGAGGTGTGCGTCATTCCGTCGGACCGCCCCGTCAAGCGCACGAATTTTCCGGACGTCGTGTACGGCACCGAGTCGGAGAAGTTCGACGCGATCGAGGAGGAGGTCGCACGCCTGCACGCGACGGGCCGCCCGATCCTCGTCGGCACCACGTCGGTCGAGAAGTCGGAAGTCATGTCCGAGCGCCTCAAGATGCGCGGCATCAAGCACGAGGTGCTGAACGCGAAGTATCACGAGAAGGAAGCGTACGTCGTCGCACGCGCGGGCCAGCGCGGCGCGGTGACCGTCGCGACGAACATGGCCGGCCGCGGCACCGACATCCTCCTCGGCGAGGGCGTGGCGGAGCTGGGCGGCCTGCACGTCCTCGGCACCGAACGGCACGAGGCGCGCCGCATCGACAACCAGCTGCGCGGCCGCTGCGCGCGGCAGGGCGACCCGGGCTCAAGCCAGTTCTTCATGTCGATCGACGACGACCTCTTCCGCAAGTTCGCTCCGCCGTGGATGAAGGGGATGCTCCAGAAGATGGGGCTCAAGGAGGGCGAGCGCATCGAGAGCGGACTCGTCACGCGCGCGATCGGCAAGGCGCAGCGCAACGTCGAGGGGCACAACTTCGACATCCGGAAGAATCTCGTCGACTACGACCAGGTCCGCAACGAGCAGCGCGGGGTCGTCTACGGGCTGCGCCAGAAGGTCCTGGCGGGAGCGGATATTCGCGCCCTGGTGCTCGACTTCCTGACAAACCGCGTCTACGGCGGGATCGACCAGTTCTGCGTGAAGGGTCAGGATCCGGATATCGACGGACTCGCCGCGTATTTCGAATCGCGGTACGGCGTGAAGCCCGACATCAAGGACGCGAAGGACAAGGACCAGCTCGAGGAGAAGCTCGTCCCCTGGGCGAAGCAGCAGTACTTCGAGCGCGAGCGCGTGCTCGGAAAGAACGAGGTGCGCAATCGACTCGAGGGCCTGTCGAAGCGGCACCTCGCGGAGAAGGGATCGAACGTCGAGGACGCGGGCCGATTCACGGCACAGGTGCAGTCGGAGTTCGGGGTGGCGATCGATCCCCCGGAAGTCGTTCGCCGCTCGCGGCCGGAGACGGTGGACTACGCGATCGAGAAGATCGTCGCGGGCAAGCGCGAGAACGTCGAGAAGGTCGGCCAGGACCTGATGCGCATGGCGGAACGGCACGTCCTGCTGTCGAAGATCGACGAGAAGTGGAAGGACTGCCTCTACGACATGGACCAGCTTCGCGACATCATCGGCCTCCGGAGCTTCGCGCAGGCGGATCCGAAGCTCGAGTACAAGCGCGACGCGACACGGATGTTCCAGGCCATGATGGAGTCGATCGAGGAGGACACGACGTCGCTCCTCTTCCGCATGCAGCAGGTGGCGGTCGACGACGAACGCCTCGCGCGGCGCTGGACCCTGGGCCAGGAGTCCAAGGCGGACGTCCAGTCCTTCGCCGGCGGTGAGGAGGGGAACGGCGAGGGCGAGGATGACAAGCCGAAGCCGATCGTCTCGGGTCCCAAGACGGGTCGCAACGAACCGTGCCCGTGCGGGAGCGGCACGAAATACAAGCGGTGCCACGGGGCATCGATGATGGGGGGCGGCCGCAAGGACGACGACGACGAATGAGACCGGCGACGGTCCGCTGATGGGCCTTCTGCTCGACGTGGCGTACGGGACGGCGGCGGTGATCGCCGCGCCGTGGCTCCTCTTCAAGCTCGCGACGGATCGTCGCTATCGCCACAAACTCGGCGAGCGGTTCGGCGACGTGCCGAAGCGCCGCGGCGACGCGCCGTGCCTGTGGCTCCACTGCGCAAGCGTGGGCGAAGTGAACCTCGTGAAGCCGCTCGTGAAGGAACTGAAGAAGCGGCGGCCGGATCTCGTGTTGCACGTTTCGACGCTCACGATGGCCGGACGCGAAAACGCCGAGAAGTCCTTTCCCGGGGCGCGCGTGCACTACTTCCCCGTCGACTTCTCCTTTGCCGCCGCGCGGGCGATCCGTCGCGTTCGACCGTCAGCCATCGCGCTGGTCGAACTCGAAGTCTGGCCGAACTTCACCGCCGCCGCTCACGGCGTGCCGATGGTCATCATCAACGGACGCTTGTCCCACCGGTCGCATCGCCGTTATCGGCGAACGGGCTTCCTGTGGCGCCGGGTTTTCCGTCGCATCGCGAAAGTCGGCGCGCAGAACGAGACGTACGCGGAACGCTTCCGCGACCTCGCGGGCCCCGAGCGCGTGACCGCCACGGGAACCCTGAAATACGACGCGGCGCTCGGATTCGATCCCGCCGCGGCGGAGCGCGAATTCCGGGGTTTGCTCGACTTGAGCGAGCCCCTCCTGATCGCGGGGAGCACGCACGATCCGGAAGAGCGGATCGTCCTGGAGGCTTTCACGCAGTTGCGCCGGAGGCATCCGACGTTGCGTCTCCTGATCGCCCCGCGACACCTTGAGCGCGTCGCGGAAGTTGAGAAAACGATCGCGGCGTCATTCCCGTGCGCGCGCCGTTCCACAGGGACGCCGCCCAAGGACGCCGTCATCCTGCTCGACACCGTGGGTGAGCTCGCGAAAGTCTACACGCTCGCGAGCGCGGTCTACATCGGCGGGACATTTTGCGCACGCGGCGGCCAGAACATGCTGGAGCCCGCGGCGCTCGGCAAGCCCGTCGTTTCCGGGCCGAGCCTCGAGAACTTCCGCGATATCGCCGACGCGCTCGTCGAGGCGGGCGGGATGAGGATCGTCGAGAAACCCGAAGATCTGGCGGGAGCGCTGGACGCGGCGATGGCGGATCCGTCGATGGGGGCGAAGGGGCGCGCGGCGGTCGAAGCGGGACGTGGGGCGATCCGTGCCACCGTCGATCTCATCGAGTCGGTTCTACCGTAACGCTCGCCGAGAATGTCGAACGCCGGTCACCGCGCTTGCGACAGTCCTCGAGCGCTGTCCGAATCGAACGCTCGACCTTTCCGGCGAAGAGCCGCGCGTCGTTGACGACGATCTCCACGGGCTTGTCGAGGTCGAGCATCTCGTCGGCCAGCCACACCTTGAGCGACTTCACGCCGCTCGCCTGCACGCTTACGCGGTTTCGATCGCGATCGATCCGCGCGTCCACCTCGACCGACTTGTCGTATTCCTTCCGCACCTCGAGCGGCTGCCCCAGCATGTCCAGGTGCGTAAACTCGATGCGCAGCGGTCGCGTCGACTCGAGTATCTCGATCCACGAGCATCGCCCGAACGCCGGCTCGCGCGTCGTCCACTTGACCCGCGCAGGATACGGATCGCGCACGTGGAAGCGGATGAAGTCGAGGACGTCGCGGTCCTCCTGCCCGTACCACGTGTGGCCTCCCTCCGGGAACTCGCGATAGACAAGCGGGGCGCCCATTCCTTCAAGCCGCTTCATCGTGATGCGCACTTCGTCGAGCGGCGAGTTTTCGTCCTTCCCGCCCGCGATGAGGTAGACGGGCGTCGCCCAGAGGTTCTCGAGCAGGGGTGGCGCCGGAGTGAAGTCCGGCACGCCCCCCTTCGCCGTCATATTGATCGCGCGCGCCGATCCGCACCGCGGCGCAATCGACGCCCACCGGTCCGGATGATACATCGCGAGGAAGAACGAGCCGTGCGCCCCCATCGAGCCGCCGTCGAGCGACACGCGGTCGAGGTCGACCGGCCAGTTCGTCGAGACGTCCCGCAGGACCGAGAGCACGCGCTCATGCCCGGCGCGCGCGTTGCCCCAGCCGGCCGTTCCCGCGTCGGGCGCCGCCACGATCAAGTCGTCCACGCCGCGGAACGAATCGCCCCAGCACGCGAGCGCCGCCGCGCCTCCCGCGAAGTTGCTGCCGTGAAGCGAGATGAGCAGCGGGTGGAGCAGCTCCGCGTCGAGCTTCGAGGGGACGCGCAGGAGGTAGGGCACGCCGTCGGGCGTCTTGCGGCGGTGCGTTCCCGGATCGAGCCTGCCGGATCCGCGAGCACCGCGACGGATCGCGGCGAGCACCTCGCCGATCGGAGCTTCCTCCTTGAATTCCGCGCCCGTCTCAAAGTACGCATTGACGGCGGACTCGACGCGACTCATTCGCGCCGCGTAGTTCACCGTCGCGTAGCGCGGCCGCGGTGACTGCCGGGTCGGGGCGTCGGCCGTCAGGCGCTCCCGTGCCTCGGGGTATTTCGCCGCGGCCTCTTCGAGGATCTGCCGCGCGCGGCGCACGAGACCGAGCCTCAAGACCCTCGCTGCCTCCGCGCGCTTCGACCGCACGTCGGGCTCGATCAGCTCGATCACCACGGCTCGGCAATCGCCGTTCGAGCGGGCGAGGGCGAGGGCCTCGTCATGGAATCCTTTCGCGTCCGCCCATTTTGCCAGCGCCGCCACGGCTGCACCGTCGCGGATGTCGAGCGCCTTCTTCCGCACTTCGAGCTCGTCCGCGGGCGACGGGCCGTATTCGATCTTGACCACGTCCGCCTTCGGAACGACGACGGTGCCGGACGCGATGACAACGCGGTACTCGCCGCTCCCTTCGGAGACGATCTTCCCTTCGATCCGGCCGCCGTTTTTCAGATGGATTACATCGCCCAGCGCCGTCGTGGCCGCAAGGAGCAGGAATAGCAGGCAGCGCACTCCCTTGTTATACCGCCCCGCGGGCTCGTTCTTTGGGTTGCGGGCGTCCGGAGGCCCTGCTATAACGTCCTGCCTCAATTCGACCGGAGGATCAATTATGGCACGCGCAGGACGATATCTGTTCACGTCGGAATCGGTCTCCATGGGCCATCCGGACAAGATGGCCGACCAGATCTCCGACGCGGTCCTCGATGCGATCATCAAGGATGATCCGAATGCGCGCGTCGCGTGCGAGTGCCTCGTCAAGACCGGCATGGCGCTCGTCTCCGGCGAGATCACCACGAAGACGTACATCGAAATCCCCGAGGTCGTCCGGCAGACGATCAAGGAGATCGGGTACGACTCGAGCGAGGTCTTCTTCGACTATCACACCTGTGCCGTCATCACCGCGATCACCCAGCAGTCCCCCGACATCGACGACGCGGTGAGCGCGGACGACAACGGCAAGGAGCTCGGCGCCGGCGACCAGGGCCTCATGTTCGGCTACGCGACGAACGAGACCGAGTCGTACATGCCGATGCCGCTCGACCTCTCGCGGAAGATCTGCGTGCGCGCGGCGGAGCTGCGCCAGAGCGGCGAGCTCTCGTGGCTGCGCCCCGATGGCAAGAGCCAGGTGACGATCGAGTACGAGAACGGCAAGCCGAAGCGCGTCCACACCGTCGTCTGCTCGCTCCAGCACGCGCCGACGGTCTCCCAGAAGACGCTGCAGAACGAGATCATCGAACGCATCATCAAGCCGGTCCTGCCGCCGGGCATGGTCGACAAGGGAATCATCTATCACATCAACCCGTCGGGCCGGTTCGTCGTCGGCGGCCCGCACGGCGACTGCGGCCTGACCGGCCGCAAGATCATCGTCGACACGTACGGCGGCGCGGCCCCGCACGGTGGCGGCGCCTTCAGCGGCAAGGACCCGACCAAGGTCGACCGCAGCGCCAGCTACGCGATCCGCCACGCCGCGAAGAACGTCGTCGCGGCCGGCCTCGCCGAACGATGCCAGATCCAGATCGCATATGCGATCGGGCTCGCGCAGCCCATCTCGCTCTACGTCGACACGTTCGGAACGGGCAAGATCGACGACGACAGGCTCGGCGAAATCGTCCGCGCGAACTTCGACTTCCGCCCCGCGAAGATCATCGAGTACTACAACCTGCGCCGCCCGATCTACAAGGCGACGGCGCGCTATGGACACTTCGGCGTCGATCGCCCCGAGTGCACCTGGGAGAAGATCGAGAAAGTCGATGCGCTGCGGAAGGCCGTGGGCGCGAAGACCGAGTCAAAGAAGACCGCGAAGGCGGAGAAGCGCTAATGGCCGTGAAAACAGCGACGCCCAAGAAGACACAGAGCCCGACGAGCGACATCAAGAACCCCGCGCTGGCGGCCGCCGGCAAGCGCCGCATCGAGTGGGCCGACGGGCAGATGCCGGTGCTTCGCGCCATCCGGGAGCGTTTCGAGAAGGAACAGCCCCTCAAGGGTCAGCGTATCTCCGCCTGCCTTCATGTTACGACGGAAACGTCCAACCTCATGCGCACGCTCCAGGCGGGGGGCGCCGACGTCTCGCTGTGCGCGTCGAACCCGCTCTCGACGCAGGACGACAACGCGGCGTCACTCGCCCAGGACTACGGCGTGAAGACGTACGCCATCCGCGGCGAGGACAACAAGACCTATTACAAGCACCTCAACCAAGCGCTCGACATCCGCCCGACCCTGACGCTCGACGACGGCGCCGACCTCGTGACGCTCATCCACAAGGAGCGCCCCGATCTCATCAAGACTCTCATCGCGTCGCTGGAGGAGACGACCACGGGCGTCATCCGCCTGCGCGCGATGGCGAAGGCTGGCGCGCTCAAGCTCCCCGTGATCTCCGTCAACGACGCGCAGACGAAGTTCATGTTCGACAATCGCTACGGCACGGGACAGTCGACGATCGACGGCATCCTGCGTGCGACGAACGCGCTGCTGGCGGGGCGCTTCGTGGTCGTCGCCGGCTACGGCTGGTGCGGTCGCGGCGTGGCAAGCCGCGCGCGCGGTCTCGGCGCGAAGGTGATCGTGACAGAGGTTGACCCGTTGCGCGCCCTCGAAGCGACGATGGACGGCTTCGACGTCCGAACGATGGTTGACGCGGCGAAGATCGGCGACATCTTCATCACGCTGACGGGCAACAAGCACGTCATCCGCCACGAGCACTTCGCGGCCATGAAGAACGGCGCGATCGTCTGCAACAGCGGGCACTTCAACGTCGAGCTCGACCTGCCCGCGCTCAAGAACCTTTCAAAGTCGGTGACGCTCGCGCGCGAAAACGTGGACTGCTACGCCCTCAAGGACGGGCGGGCGATCTACCTGCTGGGCGAAGGGCGCCTCGTCAATCTCGCATGCGCCGAGGGACATCCTGCCGCCGTCATGGACATGAGCTTCGCGACGCAGGCGCTCATGACCGAGTGGTGCGTGAAGAACCAGAAGTCGCTCTCCGCGAAGGTCCACGAGGTCCCGATCGAGATCGAGCACTGGATCGCCAAGCTCAAGCTCGAGACGATGGGGGTCGCCATCGACCATCTCACGCCCGAGCAGCAGAAATACCGCAACGAGTGGCAGGAAGGGACGTAAGCGGGCCGGTAATGCGCGAGCGCGCGGCCCGCTTTCCCTGAGGGAGCCGCAGGCGAGTCGAAGGGTTAGGCGGCCTCCGGGTCGACCGCATCGCTCGTTGAGCCCAGAAGTGCAGTCGACTCCGTCGACAACGCGCCGACCCGTTCCTCGAGGTGCGCCATTCAATGCACCAGCAGTGCGGTGAGCGTCGTCGCGCGGATTGCGCCGTGATTGAGGACCGCGCGGATGCGGCCGTCTTTCACGACGATCGCCTGCGGCGATTCGTGCTTGAGACCGAGACGGTCGGCAATTGCGCTCGACACGTCGCGATGGGCCAGCAGATCGAGATACGTCAGGGTCGCCGCAGACTGCTGCCCGTCGAACGTCCGGTACTCGTCCAGAGCACGCGCGCTGACGGGTCAGATCGTCGAGTGTTTGAAGAGGACGACCGCTGATTTCGTGTTGGCGAGAACAGCATCGAGATCCGCGAGCGACTTGAGTTCGCGCATGGAGCGCGATTGTCTCGCGCGCGGGGAGCGGCGTCCATGTTTCCCTGGGAAACGCCCGTGTTACCTGGGGAAACGTATTCGCAAGTCCGCCAAATGCCATCCGTAAGTCGTGAGACATCAACCTCTTGGAAACGCCCTTGTGGCACGCCGCTTGCGAAGCGAAGGGCGAAAGGAGGTCGACATGGAAGCGACCGAAGCGAAGAAGGATGCGGGCGAGGGCGCCAAGCGTCCGGCGCGCACGAAGCGCGTGGTCAAGCAGATCGTGGTGCGGGAGTTCGGCGAGATCGGCAAGTACCGGGTGCGCATCGTGCGTACGTCGGAGAAGGCGGGGAGCCCTGCCTGGCTGGACATCCGTGAGTACGTGAAGGGCGCGAACTTCGAGGGGTTCACGCGCAAGGGCGTCCGGCTCGGCACCGCCGAGATGAAGGCGCTGCGCGCGGTTTTGGAGGAGGCGGGCGCGACGATCGAATAGCACGGCCCCGAAAAGCGGGATAACAAGGGACGCGTCGGGTTCGCAAACCGATGCTCCGCAAGGAGCTTGGCGGTTCGAGTCCCCCCGGGCCCACACTCTCGGTCGCGAACCCTCCCCTTCCATTCGCAGCGCGCACGCTCATATCATCGAGATCGCGAACCCGACCGATTTCGCCACGGAATCGGACCGAACAGACGCGCGGACAACCTCCGCGCGTCTTTTCTTTTGAACCGTGCTAGAATCCCTCGGGGATGTCGACAGAACTCTGCGCGGGGTGGGGCGCGGTCCTCGAGGCTCTCGGGGCGCCGGCTCTGGCCGTCGATGACGGCGGCGTTGTTACGGCACTGAACTCCGAAGCGGGGCGCACATTGGGGGGCAACGTCGTCGGACGACGACTCGCGGAGCTATTCGTCGCCGGCGACCAGGCGCGCGTTGCGGCGGCCGTCGCCTCGCCGGCCGGTGAAATCGTCTCCATCACCGGCGTCACCATGGGGGCGC
>CAYXVY010000187.1:0-13945 GCA_964468745.1 uncultured Planctomycetales bacterium
CGGCCTTGTATCGCTCGTTGCGGAGGTAGTTGTCGAGGTACTTCATGAGGAAGCTGCGGAACTTGGCGCGGTCGGGGTCGTAGCGCTCGAGGGCGCCGCGTTCGAGGAAGACGTGGGTGAGGAACGCCTGGGCGATGTCCTTGGCGTCGTTGGACTCGAAGTCATGGCGCCGGATGTAGGCGTAGATGGGGGGCCAGTAGATGCACCAGAGGGCGTTCAGCTCCTCGGCGTACTTCGGGTTGGCGGGATCGCGCGCGCGGAGGATGCGCGAGAGACTGGTGGAGGCGAAGCGAGCGTTAGAATCGGCGCGCATGGTGGAGGATGATATCGGTCGTCGCAAGACTTCGGGAAGGTTGAACCGCACCGTCGGTTCGCCTGTTTATCGAGACGCTCGAACATAACAATCTGGTCGTCTCGTCACAGGGTGCCAGAAGTGGCCGCGCGACCGCGGCGGTCGACTGTTTTACGGTACCTGTCGCTCCACATCAGCTTCGTGACGACCGTCGCCGGCAGTCCGCGACATTCTCGTTTGGCGCGGGTATCATCGCGGCGCCTTGATCGCCCACCTCCTGCTCGCGGCCCTCGTCGTCCAGGACGTCTCCTTCGAGGAGCGCAAGCTCGGCGTCCGGCCCGAGGGCTCGGCGCAGTCCGATACGCTGTTCAGCCCCGACGGCCGCGGCGTCGCGTGGATGGAGTTGCAGGACGGCAAATGGTTCGTCCACTTCGGCGATCGGAAACACGAAGCCTACGACGATATCAGCGACCTCGGCTGGAGGCCCGACGGCAAGGGCGTCGCGTACGCCGCCCGCACGGGCAAGACGTGGCGCGTCGTGGTCGGGGACGAAAAGGGCGACCCCTGCGACGCAGTGAAGAACCTGAAGTTCAGCCGCGACGGCAGGGTCGTCGCGTACGAAGCCCGGCAGGGCAAGGTCTGCCGCATGGTCGTCAACGGCAAGCCCGGCGAGCCGTACGAGCAGGTGAACTACATCGAGTTCGGCCCCGACGGCCGCTGCGCGTACGCTGCACGGAAGGGCGACGACTGGTTCCTGATCTCGAACGACACATCGGTCGGTCCTTTCGAGGACGTCGACCCCTACGAATTCAGCGGCAAGACGCTCTGGTACAAGTCCGCGAAGGGCGGAAAGCAGTTCTTCACCGTGGGAGAGGCCACCAGCGGCCCGTTCGAAGACCTGGGCACATTTTGCGTGAGTCCGGACGGCCCGCGCGTAGTTCTCGGCATCGTCGAAGGGGGCAAAGGCTTTCTCCTCGTGGACGGCCAGAAGCAGCCCGCCGGCATGAGCGAGGTTCACGAGATCGTGCTCGGCTCGGACGGCAAGACGTTCGCGTATCACGGGGGGGACCGCAAGACCAGCCGGATCGTGATGGGCGACTGGAAGAGCCCCGAGATCCCGGCGTTCGGCCTGGGCTATCTCACGATCGCGCCGGGCGGGAAGGATGCAGCTTGCCAGGTGCTCCGGAGGGACGAGCAGCGCGTCTGGCACGGCGAGCTGGGGGAATCGTTCGAAGAAATCCGCCAGCTGAAGTTCAACCCCACGGGCGAGGTCTGCTACCGCGGCACCAAGGACGGCCGCGATGTTCTCGTCATGGGCCGCCGCCGCCACTTCGAGTGCGACACCCTCTGGAGCTACCTGTTCACTCCATCCGGCAAGCTTGTCCTCTCGGCGGACGCGGCGAAGAAGGGCATCGTCCGGGTCGGCGACAAGACGTTCGGCCCCTATGATGCGGTCAGCGGCGGACTCTCGCTGAGCCCCGACGGCAAGAAGGTCGCCTTCGGCGCGACGATCGGCCGCGAGCTCTGGTGGAAAGTGGTCCCCGTCGATTGAGGCGCGAATTCGACGACGTCGTCACCGCTCATGCCACTCGAGCTTCGTGACGACTGCGCCCAGCACTTCCTTTGCGTGCTTCTCGTTGAAAGCGGCTTTGCCTCACGCCGCCGGAGTGAGTGAGAAGCGTCGCCAAGATTCAGGGCGCACCGCACCCGGCGCTCTACTTCAGCAAGGTCACCATCAGCACCTGGATCGTCGTCGCGCCGTCCTTCGACTTCCCGATGGTGACTTTCGCCGTCATCTTCTTCCCGCTTTCCCACCGCACGTCGATGATGTAGCCGAGGTCCTTTCCCCACTCCGTGCGGCCGGTCACTTCCCACCCCAGCGTCTTCATCTGCTCCGTGAACCAGGCCTCGACCTTGGCGGTCTCCGCCTTCGTCGCGTAGCTGCCGAGTTCCTCACTGTACGCCTTGGTACGGGTGGCCGTGAATGCCGTGCGCACGCACTCCGGGAAACGAGGCGCCCCCTCCGGATCGCGCGCGCCCTTGTCGTCGGCATGACCCTCCTTCGCGACCGGTTGCCCGGTCGTCGGCGACGGGGGCGGAGTCGCCGTCGAGCTCGGCGGCGGGGCGTCGGCAGGCGGGGGGGTTCCGGAGGTTCCCATCGTGGGAGCCGGCGGCAGGTAGGCGGGTTGCTGCGGCGCCGTTCTCGGTTTGGGGCGGCCCGCGACCGACACGCCCTCGCAATACAGCTCGACTTCGTAGAGCGGCGACTTGGAATTGGGGCGATTCATCCGAACGATGCCCAGACCCTTCATCGTGATCGGCAGCAGCACGCCGTCCTTGTCGCCGTAATTCAGCGTGCCGTTCTTTTCTTGCGCGTCGGTGTTGTTGCCCTGCACGACGAAGGACTCGAACCACGTCTTGAAGCTGTCCTGGGAGACGCCGGGCCACACGGTCAGCACGATGTTGGAGACCTGGGGCGCGCCCCCCGGCGGGATGCGCACGGTGATCGCGCTGACCTTCTTGACGGTCGTGCAGTCCAGGCCGTCGATGGTCATCGTGAACCGGTTCGTGGCGACGAATTTCCGCGGCTGTGTGGCGTTGGCCAGCGGATTGATCGTGGGGGCCTGGGAATGGACCTGCATCGATGCGGGCGCAAACTTGAGCCCGGCGAGCGCCGGGCATCAGTCGTCCGACTGGTTCTGATTTATCGATCGGTCGAGGTCCGGGAGCATAAACTCGGTGATCTTCGATCCCTGGAAGAGCGTGGCGCGGTTGGCGGTCAATTCAAGGATGTGGATGTCGCGTGCGGGATTCTCGCCGTCGAGGGCCGCGCCGACCCAGTCCCGCGTGACGATCTCGAAGTATGGGGTCAACGTGAGGCGCACGTCCTCGACTTTGGCGGGGCCGGCGCGTCGCTTGCTGCCCTCTTCGACGGTCGGGGTGCGCAGATCGCCCCCGGCCCATGTCGCCGCCGGTCCGGCGTTATCGAGTCCGATCGCCCATCGGAAGCCGGACTGGTACTCCGACTGCGCCGGCGTCGTCTGTGCGGAGGCGATGGCGCTCGCGGCGAGCAGCATCGCGGTCGTGAGCAGCTTCATAGGCAGGCCCTCCATGTGGACATCCAACGACGGCGAGTATAGCCGTGTTCCGGCGAAAGAATGAAGCACGAAGGTCCGGGGTGCGGCCGCGAAAATGCGGACCTGCCTGCGCAATCAACGACGCACTCCACCGCCATTGACGACGCCTGGCGCTGGCACGTCATATGCTTGCTCTTGGCGACTGGGGTGAGGGTATCGGACGGAGCGACTCGATGATGGCCGACAAGGCGGGGACATCGCGGTTGACGCGTGTGCTGCGGGCGACGGCCGCGCGGGCGAGCTTCTATGCCCTCATCGTCGCCTCGCTCCTCGTCTTCCCTGCGTGGCTCCCCTGGATGGTCGCGGCGTGGATCGTCGCGTTCGGCACCCAAGTGGCGCGTGACCGGCGCGGATGGCCGCCGCTCGCCCTCGGCCTCGTCTTCGTCCTCTTCAAGCGACCCGATCCCGCGCCTGCCCTCGTCGCGCTCCTCGTCGTCATGGCCGGGCTCGTCGCGCTCGACGTCCTTCGCGCCCGACGCGCGATCCTCACGCGCACGATGTACGTCGCAATCGCCCTTCCCCTTCTGATCGCCGGCTGGGCCTTCTTCGCGTGGAGCTGGAACGACGCGGCGCGCACGTCACGTCGCGCGTCCCTCGTCGCGGATCGCCCCATCGTCTGCATGGGAGACAGCCTCACTGCGTGGGGCTTCCCCCGCGTGCTGGCGAAGCAGCTGTCGGTCCCGGTCATCGACCACGCGAAGGGCGGGACGACGTCGGGCGAATGCCTCGAGCGCGTGGCGTCGATGGTTGCGATGCGGCCGCAGGCGGTGATCCTCGAAGTCGGCGGGCACGACTACCTGCGCGGCGTGAGCCGCGTCGAGACGCGGCGCAATCTCGAGACGATTATCCGCGCGGCGCGCGAGGCGGGCGCCGAGGTGATCCTCTTCGAGGTGCCGCGGAGCTTCGTGTCGGACCCCTTCTGGGGGCTGGAGCGCGGCCTCGCGCGCGAGCACGATCTCGAGCTCATCGAAGACGGCGCGATCCGGCAAGTCGTGATCCGAGGTCCATTCACGCCGCTGGGCCGCTGGCTGGGAGGCGAGCTGAGCTACGACGGGCTGCATCCCAACGATGCGGGGAATGCGTTCCTCGCAGAGCGGGTGATGTCGGCGTTGCGGAACGTGTACGGGGGGTCGCTTCGCTAGACGCGCCCTCGTGAGCACGCACGCTCCTCCGCGTCCAATTCATAATGGCCGACCTAACTCGCGACCGCACGCCGGACGCTGTTCGCATCGCGCTCGGCCTCAGCGTGACCACCATCCTGCTCGCCGCGATCCTCACCGCCGCGAGTCTGTATTGGAACGAGCACGTCTTGCTGACGATCTGCGTCGCGCTGAGCTATTGGTGGCTGTTCATCGCCACCTGCCTCCGTAAGGACTCCGTCACAGCGTGGCGCGCGGGTGTTCTCACGCTTGTCCTCCTCTCGGCCGCCGCCAATGTCACGGCCAGCCTCCTCACCTGCGCGTGGCTCTACTGTGACCCCTGGTACTGGCCCGTGCGGAACATCGGTTCGCTCGCGATCGGGCTGGGCGGCGTCGGTTCCCTCTTCAGCTGGCTCACGTGGCGCTTCTGGGGGCTGCGACCGGGCAGGCATGGACCTGCTTGCGCAATCAACGACGCACTCCACGTCGATTGACGACTCCCCACCGCCGATTTGTAGTCACCTGCAAGTTCTCTCGCTACAATCCGCGCCTCAAAACGGAGATTCACTCATGAACCAGACCGTCGGCGCCTTCGTCCTCGGGCTCTCCCTCCTCGCCGGCTGTGCCGGCTCGGGCGCACCAACAACCGCTTCGCTGGCGTCCCAATCGACGGAGGACGCGGCCGCCCCGACGCTCTCGACCCACGCCGACACCCTCGCCGCCCTCACCGCCGCCGAACGGTCCCCCGCCGATCGCCCGGCGAACGTGCGACGCCAGGATCAAACCTATTTCGTCCTCAACCTCGAGTTTGCCGACGCCGCGTCGTGCGCGAAATACAACGTCCCGGCCGCCCCCGCCTTCAACCGCTTCCAGAAGTGGGCGGACATCTACCTGCCCAACGACGCCGACGTCGAGAAGGCGGTGCGCGGTTCGGCGGGATTCGTCTGGCTGGAGACCGCCTGCGACGAGTTCGTGCCGCCCGAACCTCCCGCCAAGGAGGAGGCCAGCCGCGCCAAGGCGGACGAGATCGTTCGCGCCGGACTCCAGGGGCTGACGGGCAAAGGGGTCATCGTGGTCGTCGTCGACACCGGCATCGACTTCCGCCACCCGGACTTCATCACCCGCGACGCCTCCGGAAAGCCGACGTCGCGCGTCCTCGCGCTCTGGGATACGACGAGTGACGACTTCGACGCGAAACAGGTCGGCAGCAAGCCCCCGATCAGCTACCCCAACGGGGCCTCGGTCGGAACCGTCTACACCCGCGATCAGCTCACCGCCGACCTGCGCGCAGCGACGAAGACGATCGGCGTCACGGATGCGCACGGCCACGGCACGGCCTGCGCGGGAGTCGCCGCCGGCAACGGCTCCGCCAACCGCCGCAACACCGGCGTGGCGCCCGACGCCGACATCGTCGCCGTGCGCCTCGGCAGCAGCAAAAAAGGTTCGCTGGAAAACGGATACGTCATCGGCGCGGCGTGCGCGTGGATCGACTCGATCGCGGGGACGCAGCCGGTCGTCATCTCATGCAGCTACGGCGGCCACAGCGGCGGCCACGACGGAGCCAAGATCGTCGAGCGGCAGCTCGACGCGCGTTTCGCGTCGAACGTGAAGGGGCGCGCCCTGTGCTATGCGGCCGGCAACGAAGGCACCTACAAATTCCACGGCGAGACGACGTTCTCGGCCGCGAAGGGGGGCGAGCTGACGTGGACCGTCCCGAACACGATCAAGAAGGGACAGATCAACGTCTACTTCGACGGCGGCCGGGCCACCACGATCGGCGCGGCGATCTGGGGTCCCGCAGCGACTGTTAAGCACGCGAAGGGCCGATTCGAGTTCAACCCGATCACAATGCAGCACAGCTACATCGCCGAATCGCCGCCCGGAACGTATACGGTCAAGTTTTCGACGAAGTCGACGAAGACGGTGCGCGCCGACGGCTACGTCTTCCCCTACAAGCACGATGACAACAGACCGCTGTGCTTCTTCGATCCCGCGTGTGCGTCGCTGAGCCGCCAGGTCGGTACGCCGGGGACGACGTCGCAGGCGATCACCGTGGGAAGCTACGACTTCAACGAGGAACTGCCTTTCTCGAAGAAGACGATCACGCAGGGGAGTGCCAGCGGCGGTCCGATCACGATCGGATCGATCTCGGGCTACTCGAGCCCGGGTCCGCACCGCGGCGGGGACCTCACCCGGCCGAAGCCGGAGATCGCCGCGCCCGGGCAGTGGCACATGGCCGCGTTTCCGACGCAGGTGTGCGGGATGGAGGGAATGCGCACGGCGCCCCAGGAGAATTACGGCGCGTTCAACGGGACGAGCGCGGCCACGCCGTACGTCGCCGGCGTCATCGCGCTGATGCTGCAGAAGAATCCGGATCTCACGGTGGGCGAGATCCGCGAGCTGGTGTGCAAGGCGGCGCGCAAGGACGGCTTCACGAAGGCCGTGCCGAACACGCAGTGGGGGTGCGGCAAGCTCGACTTCGCCGCGGTGAAGGCGCTGCTGACGAGCGTGAAGGTGAAATAGCCGATGGGTCGTGCGTGCGTCCTGGCGCTCTGCCTCGCGATCGCGCAGGATCGCGACGACGAGGCGCTCGTCCGCCAGGCCGTCGAACGTTTCTTCGAGGCGATCGGCGCGAAGAAAGTCGAAGCCGCCGCGGCGCTCTGGGCGGCGAAGTCGCCGCAGCGCGACGCGTTCGCGAAGGAGGCGCCCGCCGTCGCGGAGTACCTCGCCGCGAAGCCGCTGAGCGGCCTCAAGGTGCTCGCCACAGCGATCGACGGCGACCGCGCCGCGGTCACGATCGGCTTCCGCGGCCACTGGGTGAAGGACGACGAGCAGTTCCCCGATGAGCCGGTGACGTACTGGCGGGTCGAGCTGCGCAAGGAAGAGGGCGCGTGGAGGTGGTGGGCGCAGGAGCACGCGGCGATCGCGCTCGCGCGGGCGGTGGCCGGGCTCGAGGGGGACGCCGAGCGACTCCAACTTCTCAAGGCCGATCCCGCGCTGGCGACGTGGCGCCTCGCGATCGCGCTCGTCGACGAAGCGGGCGCCCGCATCCGAGCGACCGATCTCAAGGGTGCGGCGCGGCGGTACGAGTCGGCGATCGCGGCGGCGCGGCTGTCGCGCAACCGCAACCTCGAGGCGTTCGCCCTCTTCAGCGCGACACGCCTTTACTTCACGGCGGGCCGGCCGCGCGAGGCGATCGCGATCCTGCTCGACGCGCTCAAGCTCGCGATCGAGGCGGGGGACCATCGCATCGAGGCCGCCATCCGCAACGCGCTCGGCGAAGCGTACCTCGAAATCGACCGGCTCGACGTCGCGCTGGAGCAGCTCACGAAGAGCCTTGAGATCGCGTACATGGGCGGATTCGCCGACGTGATCGTGCTGGCACGCGCCAACATCGGAGCGTACCACCGCGATCGCGGACACGACTGGGAGGCATTCCAGTACTTCACCTCGGCGCTCGACCTCGCGCGGAAGATCGGGCGGAAGGATCTTCAGCCCGCCCCGCTCAACAACATCGGATGGCTGCTGAAGGAGCACGGCGACTACGGCGGTGCGCTCGTGAAGTTGACGGAGGCATTGAAGCTAGCGACCGAGCTGCCGGACCTTCCGCTGGCGGCGACGGTGCTCAACAACATCGGCTGCCTCCACCTCGCGCTGGGCGAGAACCTCGACGCGATCAACCGGCTGCGGGAGTCGCTCGATCTCGCCGAGAAGACGTTCAACGCGGGGACGCAGGGGCAGGCGTGGGTCAATCTCGGCGAGGCGTACCGGCGGGAGGGACACCCCGACGACGCGATCACGTGCTACCAGAACTGCCTCACACTGGCCGGCGAGAACCCACGTCTTGCGCTTATGGCGCGCAACAATCTCGCCTGCGCGCGGCTGGCGAAGAAGGACGCGACCGGAGCGCAGTCAGACCTCGAGGCGAGCCTCGCACTCGCCGATCGGCTCAAACTCGACCGCGCGAAGATCATGCCGCTCAACAATCTCGGCTGGCTCGCGTGCGAGGGGGGAGATCCGAAGACGGGGATCGACAAGTTCAAAGCCGCGCTCGAGATCGCCGTGCGCCACGGATCGGAGGAGGAGGTCTCCTGCCATCGCGGGATCGGATGGGCGCACGCGCGGCTCGGCGACCACGAATCGGCGGCGGGGGCGTATCGCGACGCGATCGCGTGCCTCGAATGGGTGCGTTCGCGGATGCAGGATCCGGCGATGCGCCAGAGCTTCATGGCGGACAACACGTCGCTCTACTTCCTGCTCGCGGAGTCGCTCCGCGAGCTGAAGCGCGACGGCCAGGCGTTCGACGCGGCGGAGCGGTCGAAGGCGCGCACCCTGGCGGAGATGATGGATCGCGGACCTGCGGCGATGGTCAAGGCGATGACGGAGACGGAGAAGATCAAGGAACGCGAGCTGCAGGCCACGCTGACCGCGCTGCAGCGAAAGCTGGACGAGGAATGGGCGAGCGACACACGCGAGGCGATCGCGGCCGCGATCCGCAAGTCGCGCGGGGCGCTCGAGGATTTCCGGCGCGAGCTGTTCGTCACGCATCCCGACCTGGCCCTGCTGCGAGGCAGGTTTGATCCGCCGTCGCCGGCGGACCTGCAGCGCCGGCTGTTCGCGCGAGAGCCCGGCCTGCGCGTGGTGTCGTACATCGTCGGCCGGAGGTCCGGGCTGATCTTCGTGCTCGCCCCCGGGAAGGACGAGGCGACGCTCACGGTGCATCCCCTCGAGATGGCGAGCGACGTCCTCGAAGGGCGCGTGCGCGCGTTGGGGACGGCGTGCGCGGTCTCGACGAGCGCATACGCCGACCTGGCGAAGGAACTGCATCGCGCGTTGATCGCGTCGGCGAAGGACGCGCTGGCCGGGGCGACGCATATCGCCTTCGTGCCCGACTTCCTCCTGCACTCCCTTCCCTTCCAGGTGCTGATGGACGACGGGGGCACGCACCTGATCGAGCGGTGCAGCGTGAGCACGGCGCCGTCGCTTGCGGCGCTGCTTCGGATGACGGAGCTCGCGGAGGCGCGGCGGAAGACTGAGGATCCGAAGCGGCCCGCGATGTTCGCGATGGGGGCGCCGGTCAAGCTGGACGGGACGGGGGTCCTCAAGGGGGCGGCGCGGGAGGTCGAGCAGGTTGCGGAGGGGTTCTCTGTCACGGCGCACACCGGGGCGGAGGCGAGCGAGACGCGCGCCCGGGAGGAGATGGGGAGTGCGCGACGGATCCACCTCGCGACGCACGCGGAGGCGGACGAGACGTCGCCGATGTACTCGCGCGTCCTGCTGAGCGCCGACGCGCGGCACGACGGCTTTCTGTACGCGCACGAGATCGCCGATCTCGAGCTGGGGGCGGAGCTGGTGGTGCTGTCGGCGTGTCACACGGCGCGGGGCCGGGTGGTGACGGGCGAGGGGACGGTGGGGCTGACGTGGGCGCTGCTGGCGGCGGGGGCGCCGAGCTGCGTGGTCACGCAGTGGCAGGCGGCAGACGAGGGGACGGCGGCGCTGATGGCGACGTTTTATGCCTCGCTGCGCAAGGGGTCGGGGGCGGGAGAGGCACTGCGGGAGGCGCAGCGCGCGGCGATGAAGGACGCGCGGTTCGCGCATCCGTATTACTGGGCACCGTTCGTGCTGGTGGGAGACTGGAGGAAGTAGGGAGCCGTGGAAGACCGTTTCGTCGGCAGCATGCTCGGCCTCGCGCTCGGCGATGCCATGGGCGCGAAATACGAGGGCGGGCCGCTCGGACAGGCCGCCTGGTGGGTGCTCGGCATCGGAAAGGGGGACCTCCTCCGGTGGAGCGACGACACCCAGATGGCGATGGGGCTCGCGATCTCGCTCATCGAGAAGCGCGGCGTCGATCCCGACCATCTCGCCAAGACTTGGGCCGAGCGCGCCGACTACAAGCGCGGGTACGGATCAGGGGCGCTGGCCGTCCTCAACCGCATCGCCCGCGGCGAGGACTGGCGCGTCGCCAACACGGCGGTCTTCCCCGAAGGCTCCTTCGGCAATGGCGCCGCCATGCGTGCCGCACCCCTCGGCCTCTTCTACCACAAGGACCTCGCCGCGCTCCGCTCGCAGACCGAACTCGCAAGCTCCATCACGCACGCCCACCCCCTTGGCATGGAGGGAGGCGTCCTCATCGCCCGCGCCACGGCGCTCGCCCTCGACGTTGCGTTCGAGCCCGCCCGCTTCCTCGAGACCCTGCGCGACTTCGTCAAGCTGCCCGAGTACTCGTCACGGCTCAAGAAGGCGATCGAGTGGCTCGTCGAGGCACCGTCGCTCCCCGAGATCCGCAAGCAGCTCGGCGCGTCGATCAAGGCGCACGAGTCCGCCGTCACCGCCGTCTACGCCTTCTGTCGCTTCCCCGCCGACTTCAAGGGGATGATGGAGTTCATCATCCAGCTCGGCGGCGACACCGACACGATCGGCGCGATGGCCGGCGGCATCTTCGGCGCGCGCAACGGAACGGCCGCGTTGCCGGCGGAGCTGCTCGCGAATCTCGAGGAGCGTGAACGTCTCATCGAACTCGGCCGGCAGCTGCATCGCGTCTCGACCTAGATCCCCAGATAGTCCCGCAGCGAAGCCGTCGACGTCCCCGACTTCAGCACGCCGCCCGTGTACCCCTGGCCGCCGTACTCGATGGACCACGACGTCACCGCCGGCGCACCCGCCTCTGCCAGCGCCTTCAGGATCCGCATCTGCGCCTCCAGCAGCGCGTAGTCGCCGTACCCCTGTTCGAACCACACCCGCCCCGCCCCCGCATGGATGCCTCCGTAGATCCACACATTCACCGAGTGCTTGCCGCTGATGTTTCCGAACACCTTCTCAGCGTTGCGATCGTCCACATACATGTCGAAGGACGCCGCCTCGACGGAGCGGAACTCGCACCACATCCGCTCCCCCGCCACCGTGCGCCCCACCCCGCCGCACACTTCCGTCGCCTTGATCAGCGCCCGCACCCGCGCGTCGTCCCCCGGAGCGAACACGAGCTCCATGAAGACATCCGGCCCGTGCTTGTTCCCGTCGATGTCCTTCATCCACGACATGTCAGAGTGAAAAGGCGCGGCCGGGGTTGGTTACACTCTCGACGCGCTACGTCGCGCTTGGAATGCGCAGGTCCCGACAGATGCGGCGCGCGAGGTAATCGTGGATCTCCGAATGCCGCGGCACGGCTGACGTAGCATTGTTCGCCGGATTGAACCAGACGCTGTGACGTCCACCCTCCCGCAGCAAGCGGCACCCGTGCGCCGCCAGATGTCGGACGAGTTCGCGCCGCTTCATCCTGGGCGCTTACGCGCGGATGCTGATCGACTCGCGCTTAGCGTCGCGCCCGCGGCCCTTGCCGGCCAGCTCGCGGTTCGCCTGGATGATAAGACGCAGCGCGTCACGAAGATTACGACGCAGTTCACGCAACGTGCGTGCCTGCGTGTTCACCCCCGGCAGCTCCTCGATGCAGCCGACGTACCAGTCATCGTGCCGCTCGATCAGCGCCGTGTACGTGTTCTTCGTCATCAACGGCGAGTATATCACGAGTCGCGCGCGATCAGCCGCCGTGATACGCTACCGACAGATGCCGATGATCACGATCGAGGCCGGCCTCCTTCAGGACATGAAGGTCGAAGCAATCGCCTACGGCGCAAAAGACACGGGCGAGATGGGGGGCGGCGCGGCCGCAGCGGTGCTCGGCGCCGCGGGAGAGGCGCTGCTGCCCGCCCTGAAGAAGGAGCTCGCCACTTCGACACGCTCGATCGGCGAAGCCGTCATCACCGACGCGTTCGGACTGAACGCGCGCGGCATCCGGTGGATCGTCCACGTCATCTCGATCATCAAGAACACGCCGGAAGGGGCGTGCTGCCCGGAGCCCAACAAGCTCCCCGACGGCATCACCAAGGCGCTTCAGCTTGCGACGAAGAGGGGGGCGCGGTCGATAGCGTTCTCCATGCTGGCCACCGGCGAAGGGCGCGTCACGCCCGATGAATCCGCGCGGTTGATGCTCCGCGGCGTGCGCGCCTTCAAGGGGCTCATCGACGTCACGTTCGCCCTGCCCACCCCTCGCGACCACACGGCGATGGAGCGGGCGATGGCGGCGAGCTTCTAGCCCCTCGACGAATTGTCGAGGTATCCGAAGGCTGTCGCATCGCCAGGGATCTCCCCGAGTAACGCCGAGATAGCCGAGGAAACAGAGAGAACATTGGGGGGAACGTTCACGCCCATCCCAGCCTTCTCGGTTCCCTCGGGTACCTCGGTGTTGGTCGGGCACATCACCGATGACTTCGGAGCACGGACCTGCCCGAGTAACGCCGAGGGCGCGGACACGGACCAGGAGAGGCCGCGGATTTGATTGGATGAGGGAGAGCGGCACGCGCTCGACGACTTGCCGGGGCGCATCAGCGGGCTTTCGTCCAACCCGCACCAGACGGAAACTAACACCGAGAGATCCGAGAGAACCGAGCGCGCGTTGGGGGAACCTTCACGCCCATCCAGACTTTCTCGGTTCCGTCGGATGCCACGGTGTTGATCGCGGGGGGGGGGAATCACCGATCGCTTCGCGTCACGGACCTCCCCGAGGCCTCCGCGCTACCCGTGAGTCGACGCCCATCTACGGGCTCGAGAACAATTAACGAAGCGCACTGCTGAGGGAGTGATTCGCAGTCATTCGGGCCGTCCAATAATTGATGGCTGACGCAGCGAGGGTCCGCACTCCTGAGACCGTGAGAATTGCGATCGCGCTCAGCATCGCATCACTCGTGCTCCCCACGGGGATGCTGCACTCGCTGTCCGGTATTGACGCCGTGGATGCCCCGCTGCTGCTGCTCAGCTTCATCTTCTCGTGCTGGTGGCTCAGGCTCGCGGTCGCGTTGCGCGACAGGCTGAGCGAAGCCTGGCAGGCGGCGTTCGAGACACTCGCTCTCTCATCAGTTGCAGCTAATCTGTCGGCGACCTGGCTGACGTATGAGCTGTTCTACATCGGCCACTCCGACTGGCGTATTCCGGACCCATGGGTGCCGGTGACGGTGTTCGGGGCGGCCGGGTCCGTCTTCACACTTCTCGCGTGGCGCTTCTGGCGACAGCGCCCCGAGGTGGCGGAGATTGCGGCTTCGTAGTCCGCGAGCGGCTTTCCGCCGCGCCTCACGCGGACGGCTGTCGAGGCGTCTCGCCCGTCGCGCGCACGACCGCACCACGCGACCACTGGGCTTCGAGCGCCGGCGTGATGGCCCGCTCGCTGACGAGATCGACAATCTGCGACACTTGTGGAAGGCTCGCAGCATCGAGGCCGACCGACAGCGCGGCCGCCACGAAGAGCGTCCCCAGGAGCAGCCAGCGAACCATGCGGCACTATACGCAACCGCCGTGCCAGCGAATGGCGCCGGATTTCGCGGCCCTGC
>CAYXVY010000188.1:0-7856 GCA_964468745.1 uncultured Planctomycetales bacterium
GCTCGTGGTCGGCGTGCTGCTGCGGCTACAGCGTGGCGGGCCGTTCGCTCGCGTGGAAGAAATCGTCCTGCCGGGGCCGCCGTGCAGGGCGACGCTGCGGCTGAGCGAGGATGCAACGGAGTTTGTCGCCGTGGTGGAAAAGGACGTGATTCCCGCCAGACGGACGGTCGAGCGGCTCAACGCGGCGGCGGGAGGGATGGTGACGATCAAGACGTCGGAGGGTCGCCTGATCATCCGCGCCCCACGCCGCCTGGAAGGGGAGGCCCAACTCAAGTTCATCGCGCATTGCTACCAGCTCCTCTCGCACCTGTAATTTGGCGCAACTTCCGGATCTCCCTCGGTTTGAAAGATCGACCATGGATTGCACACGCGTACGGGAACTGCTGCCGGAGTTCGGCGATGGGCGCCTCGGCGCCGGCCAGGTGAAGCCGATCGAGGAGCACGTGGCGTCGTGCGCGGCATGCGGGCGCGAGCTGGCGGTCCTGCGCGGGACGTGGGATCTGCTGAAGGCCTACCCGGCGATCGAAGCGGACGTCGCCGGTGCGGTGCAGCGGCGTATCCGCGACCCGTTCGCGCGCGCGCTGCGCATCCTGGCTCCTGTGGCCGCGGCTGCGGCCATCCTGATCGTCGTCACCGCTCTATTCTTGAGTCCGCCGGACGGCGCGCCGGATTCCGTCGAAATCGAAGTCGGCAAGCTCGCGCCGGAAGACCGGGCGCTGCTGACGGAACTCGCCAAGGACGAGGATCGCGAGCTCATCGAGAATCTTGAGCTGCTGCGAGCGCTCGAGTTCGTGGGTGCCGACCAGCTGTCGGCCGACCATCCCTTTAACGGACACTAAGATGCTGCGCATTGTCGTCGTCATCGCCGTCGCCCTTGCCGCCACGCCGCTGTGGGGGAGCCAGGCACGGCAGAAGATCGAGCGCAAGCATCTCGAGTGGTTCAAGGGACTCTCGCCGGAGAAGAAGAAGGAGTTGCGCGAGAAGCTGGAGTCGATCAAGAAGCTCCCCCCCGAGGAGCGTCAGCGTTTGATCGAGAATCTGAAGAGATGGCGCGATCTACCGGACGACGTTCGCCAGAAGCTGCAGGACAAGATGCAGGCGCTCACCCCGGACGAGAAGAAGATCTACGCGGACCTCACGCAGAAGTACTTCAGGGAAATCGGCATCCGCTCGCTCAAGGCCTTCCCGCGCGAGCTCTTCTTCGCGTGGCTGAAGCATAACCATCCCGCGGAGATCGAGCGCATCCGCTACATCGGGGCCGAGGAGCGGAAGGAGCAGTTCGAGCGCTTCCACGAGGAATTCAGGCAGGGGTCCCTCAAGAAGGCCGCTGAGCACATCCTGTCCCACAAGTGCCTGCCCGCCGAGCGCATCGACGAGGTGCGCGCCGCGGCAGGCCCCGACTTCTGGGTGAAGCTGGGCGCCCTCATGCAGGACACGCGCGCCAAACACGGACCGCCGCCGCGCAAGCCGGGGGAGATCCGCGACCGCAAGCTGCCGCCGCCGAAGAGAGAGTCGAAGTAGACGGCATCCTGTGTTGAGTTCCGAGTGCGGCCGTCGCGGCCTTAAAACTCATAACTCACGACTCAAAACTCCTCTATAATCCGCCCCCTGTGGCGGACTTCCTGAAGGCCCTCGAGGAGCGCGTCATCGTCGGCGACGGCGCGATGGGCACCCAGATCTACGCGAAAGGGGTGCCGATCGGACCGAGCTGGGACGAGCTCAATCTCACGATGCCGCACCTTATCCGCACCGTGCACCGGGAGTACATTGACGCCGGCGCGGAGCTCATTGAGACCAATACGTTTACGGCGAACCGTCTCCGGCTGGCGCGCTACAAGCTGGACGCGAAGGTGCGCGATATCAATCTCGCCGGCGCTCGCATCGCCCGCGATGCCGCGGGGAAGGACGTGTTCGTCGCCGGCTCGATCGGTCCGCTGACCGGCATCCGCCACGAGGAAGGGGAGCCGTCGGCACAGGAGAAGTCCGACGTCTTTGGCGAGCAGGCGGCGGCGCTGGCGGAGGGGGGGTGCGACGTTCTCATCTTGGAGACGTTCACCGATCTCGCCGAGGTCAAGATTGCGCTCAAGGCTGCTCAAGATCGCGCGAAGCTTCCGGTCATCTGCCAGATGGCGTTCGTCGACAACCTGAAGACACCCCTCGGCGTGGGGGCGGATGAGGCGCTCGCGGCGCTGGAGGCGGCGGGAGCGGACGTCGTCGGCGCGAATTGCACGGTGCCGCACTGGACCACGAAAGTCGTCGAGCTGCTCGGCTCGCTCACGAAGGTGAAGCTATCGGCCTTCCCGAACGCCGGGCTGCCGGAGTTCGTGGACGGACGGTACCTCTATCTCACCACGCCGGAGTATCTTGCGACGCAGGCGAAGCGCATGGTGAACGCGGGCGCGAACCTGGTCGGTGGGTGCTGCGGCACGGGCCCTGATCACATCCGCGCCATCGCGGAGAAAGTGCGGGGGGCGCGTCCGATGCCGCGACGTGTGATGAAGCCGGCCGCCGTCGCCGAACCGAAGGTGGCGGTCGAGATCAATGTCCCGAAGCGCGCGCTCGGCGAGCGCATCGGCAAAGAGCCGCTCATCGTCGTCGAGCTCGATCCACCGCGGGGGCTGGAATACGAGAAGGTCATCCGCAACGCGAAGAAGCTGCGCGAGGCGGGGGTTGACGCGATCACCGTGGGCGACAACCCGCTCGCCGTGATGCGTATGGGTCACGTCGGAATGTCGCACCTCCTCGAGAAGGAGGGCGTGCCCACGATCATGCACCTGTCGTGCCGCGACCGTAATCTGATCGGGCTGCAGTCGACGCTGCTCGAGGCGGCGGTGCTGGGCATCTCATCGGTGCTTGCGATCACGGGAGACCCCGCGAAGGTTGGCGATCAGCCGATGGCGACGTCCGTTTACGATCTCAATTCATTCGAGTTGATCCGGCTGATCCGGAACATGAACGACGGCAAGAACTACTCGGGGAACACCATCGGAGGAAAAACGGGATTCTCGATCGGGTGCGCCTTCAACCCGAACGTGCGCGACGTCGATCAGCAGATCCGGCGCCTCAAGAAGAAGATCGACGCCGGCGCGCACTACGCGCTGTCGCAGCCGCTCTATGACGTGGAGAAAATCGAGGTCGTTTACCGCAAGATCAAAGAGCAGCTCGGGTCGTTCCCCGTGTTCTTCGGCGTGCTGCCGATGGTGAGCGCGCGCAACGCTGAATTCCTGGCGCATGAGGTGCCCGGCATCACCATCCCGCCGGCGCTCATCGAGCGGATCAAGGGCGCGCCGGAGCCGAAACAGCGCGAGGAGGGGATGAAGATCTCGTTCGAACTGATCGAACGGGCGGCCGCGCACGTCCCCGGCTACTACATCATCCCGCCGTTCGGGAATGTGCGCCAGTCGACGGAACTCGTCATCGAGATCCGACGCATCCTGAAGCGATGATCGTTCACGTAGCGACCTCGAACCCCGTGAAGATCCGCGCGGTCAAGGGCGTGTTCGGGCGTGCGGCGAAGGTGGTGGCCGTCGCCGTGAAAGGCGATGCGCCGCCGCAGCCGATTTCGCTCGGCCAGATCGTTCGGGGCGCGACGTCACGCGCTCAAAGGGCGCTCGGAAGCGGCGACTACGGTGTGGGCATCGAGGCCGGCGTTTTCCGGATGGCAGGCTCGTACTACAACGTCACGATCGCGGCGGTAACCGACGGGAAACGCACGGAGCTGGGAGGCAGCCCCTTCTTTCGCATTCCCGACCGCCTCGTCCACGGCATCGCGAAGGGCGAGGAGGAGCTTGGGAAGCACTACGCAGGGCACGGCGGCGGCGCGATCGGGGCGGCCACGCGCGGGCGCGTCACGCGCGAGGAGGCCACGCGGCTCGCCGTCGAGATGGCGTTCTCCTCGTGGCGCTAATGAGGCACGGACGCACGCGGTACAGGAGTGCATGAGACACGCACTCGTCCTCGGCGTGATTGTCGCGGCGTCCCGGGCAGCATCGGCCCAGGATGCCGCCGAACAAATCATGATCTACGAGCTCAATCGCGCGCGGAACAACCCCCAGCGGTATGCGTCCGAGAACGGGTTGGGGTCGCTGCTCGACGGCATCGCGGCTCGCCCCCCGCTCGCGGTCAACGCGGAGCTGATCGCTTCGGCCCGGTACCACTGCGCCGACATGATCGCGTACAGCTACTTTGCGCACACGAATCCGACGACCGGCGAGCAGCCGAACGAGATGGCGCGGGATGCGGGCTACCCTCTTGCGACCGCGCTGCCGAGCGCAGGGAACAACATCGAATCGCTTGCCGCCGGATACAGCACCACGTTGACGGCGCTGCGGGCCCTGCTCGAGGATGCGAGCGTCTCGCCGCCGGGCCATCGTTATCACCTGCTGGCGACGGGGCCCAGCGCTTCGTTCTGGGCGCAACATCGCGAGATCGGCGTCGGACGCGCCACGGGCGGGACGTACGGCACCTACTACGCGGTGCACACGGGGTATCGCGACGTCGGCCTCGTTTGGATCACGGGGGTGGCATTCAATGACTCGAACGGCAACAACCGCATGGACACCGGTGAAGGCATTGCGGGCGTCACCGTCACGGCGGTGAGCGGTGCGACGACCCTCGTCAGCCCGACCGGCCCGTCGGGCGGGTTTGCCATCGCGGTGACCGCGGGGACGTGGAGTGTCACTGCAGCCGGCGGGAGCTTCGCGGGCACATGTTCCGGTACGGCGGTGGTCGGGTCAGATAACGTTGCCGTCGATTTCAAGTCCGGCACCGTGGCCGCCGCAATCGATTTCGGCAATCAGTCTGCAGGCGGGGGAGGAGGCGGCGGTGGAGGGGGAGGCGGCGGCGGTGGCGGTTGCTCGGCAGGCTCGAACGGCGCGTCTGGATTGCTGCCTGTTCTCATCGCTCTCGCGCTGGTCATCGCGTATCGCGCAGGGAGAGTTGCGTGATCGCGCGTCCGGGATATAGAATCCCCGCATGAGATATATCCTCGTCGCGGTTGTGAGCGTTCTGTTCGCCGGATGCGCAACGGAACCCAACTTCCGCAACGTCTGGCCCGTCACCCCGGGTGACTGGCAGGTGCCGAAAGAGAAGTACGAGCATCAAGTCAGTGCTCCGCTCAAATACGAAGACCTGCCCGATTACGTCGATCAGCTCATCCAGGGGGGGTGGGACGTCGAATCGACCGAACCGGCGGGGCCGGAGTTCCCGAGCTGCTATCTGGTCGTCTCGCGGCGCTTCAAGTCTTAGCGCGTTGTCGCTAGCATAGCCCCATCGTGGAACGCCACAAGACTCGGGAAGTGCCCGTCGGCAAGCTGATCGTCGGCGGCAATCAGCCGATCTACGTCCAGTCCCTGACAACGACGAAGACCGAGGACGTCGACGCGACGAAGGCCGAGATCAAGCGCATGCTGGACGCCGGCTGCGAAATCGTCCGCGTGGCCGTCTTCAATCAGCCCGATGCGGACGCCATCGGTGCGGTGAAGAAGTACCTCGGCGACGTGCCGCTCGTCGCGGACATCCACTTCAACTTCAAGTACGCGCTCGACGCGATCAAGAACGGCGTTGACAAGGTGCGGCTGAACCCGGGCAACATCTCGGGACTTGCCGGCACGTTCGACAAGGTCGGTCGCGACCGCGTGAGAATCGTCGCCGAGGCGGCGAAGCAGAAGGGCATCTCGATGCGCGTCGGCGTGAACTCCGGCTCGGTCGAAAAGGACCTCCTGGAAAAGTACGGGTACCCGAAGCCGGAGTGCATGGTCGAGAGCGCGTTGCGGCACTGCGAATTCCTCGAGTCATGCGGCTTCCGCGACATCATCGTCTCGATCAAGTCGACGAATACGCAGTGGATGATCGAAAACTACCGGCTGTGGGCGGAAAAGTCGGACATCCCTTCGCATCTTGGTGTGACGGAGGCCGGCCTGCCCGGATACGGCACGATCAAGAGCTCGATCGGGATCGGCTCGCTGCTGTGCGACGGCATCGGCGACACGATTCGCGTGTCGCTGACGGGCGACAAGAAGCTCGAGGTCCAGGCGGCGTTCGAGATCTTGAAGGCGACCGGCCGCCGCGTGCGCGAGCCCGAGATCGTCGCGTGCCCGGCGTGTGGGCGCATTCAGATCGACCTCGAGCGGATCGTCAATGAGGTTCAGGAGCGCATCAAGGACATCAAGCAGCCGCTCAAGATCTCGATCCTCGGGTGCGCCGTAAACGGGCCGGGCGAAGCCGCGGAGGCCGACATCGGCGTCGCGGGCGAGAAGAACAGGGGGATCATCTTCAAGCAGGGAAAGGAACTGCGCCGCGTTAAAGAGTCCGAAATGGTCGATGAACTGGAGAAGGAGATCCGGATTCTGATAGCGGAACGGGCCAGTTCGGGCGGCAACGGGGCGGCGCACTAGCATGGTTGACGACCAGCGGCCCCCGGCGCAGCGGCGCCCGCTCTTTCAGACGAGCATCCGCTACGGAAAGATGGCGCATGTCGGCAAGTTCAAGACCGATCGCGAAGGGCTGGTGCGCGTTCGTGATCGCGTCGTCGTGCGGAGCGAGCGCGGGCGCGAGGTCGGCACCGTCCTGGTGCCGCTCGAGCCTCTCCCTGAGGGCACGGCCCTCGAAGGATTCGGCGAGATCATGCGGAAAGCGTCGCCCGAGGACCTCAAGCAGCTCGACCGCATCGACAAGGAAACGCGCGTCCACGAGCTGCAGCTCGCGAAGGACGAGGTCAAAAAGCTCAGCCTGCCGATGAAGGTGGTCGAGGTGGACCACATCATGGGGGGCGAGCGCGTCATCCTCTATTTCGTCTCCGAGAGCCGCGTCGACTTCCGTGAGCTCGTGCGGCGGCTTGCCCACGAATTTCGCACGCGTATCGAGCTCAAGCAGGTCGGCGCGCGCGATCACGCGAAGCTTGTTGGCGATGTCGGCATGTGCGGTCTGGACGTCCCGTGCCGCACCTATCTGAAGGAGCTCGGCGGCATCACGATGGACATGGCGAAGGTGCAGAAGCACACCGCCGATCCGTCGAAGATCACGGGCGTGTGCGGAAAGCTCCGCTGCTGTCTGCGATTCGAGTACTCGGCGTACGTCGAGGCGCGCGATCTGCTGCCGGGGCGAGGGGTGCGCGTCGAGACGCGCAAGGGCTTCGGGATCGTGGTCGATCAGAACCTCCTGCTGCGCGAAGTGACAATCCTTCCTGAGGGGCGCGACGAGCGCGTCGTCGTGCGGCACGACGAGATCGTCGGCGTCCCGAAGCCGGTGGCCGGATGCGCCGCGCTGCCGCAGATTCCACCCGGCGTGGGTCGGGCGCCCGCGGCTGTCGCCGAGCCGCCGAAACCGGCCGAACCTGCAATCCCTTTGCACGAGGACACGAAGGTCGAAATGCAGGCCGTCGTGTCGGAGCCGCCCGTCGCGAGCGAGTGGATCTCCGTTGCGACGATGGACGAGCTGGTCGAGGGCAAGGGCAAGCATGTTCAGGCGGGCGTCAAGCAGGTCGCGCTCTTCAAGGTGGGCGACCGTGTCTACGCCACGGAGGCCGCGTGCCCGCACCAGGGGGGCCCCATCGCGGACGGAACGCTCGAGGGGCTGAACGTGACGTGCCCGTGGCACAAGTGGTGCTTCGATCTCGCCACCGGCGAGAGCAAGTCCGGGCCGTCGCGGCTGCTGACCTATGAATCCAAACTCGAGAACGGGCAAGTCTTTGTAAAAGCCTAGGCGCGATGCTATCTTGACTGCATGGGTGTAATCGAAGGGCGCTTCGGCAAGGGTATTCTCGTCACCAGCGTCGACACGATCGTCAACTGGTCGCGCGCCTCGAGCCTGTGGCCCATGCTGTTCGGCATAGCCTGATGCGCCATCGAGATGATGGC